>NZ_BBUX01000116.1:0-11518 GCF_000974725.1 Methylobacterium sp. ME121 | reverse complement strand
GGAGGACCTGTCCCATAGCGCCTCCTTCCATGCGGCATCAGTCGTACCACCACATAGCGGGACCGACCATCTAATTCCTCCCGCTTTTTTCCAAGCGGCGTCATCCGGCCTGTTAGCAAGGATGAGGGCTCGGTCCGGAGCTGTAATGCCCGTTGACGATTGCTCGCCAAGTCGATGACTTGGCGAGCGCGCTGAAGCCATCAACGCATGCAGCACGTCAGCCTCGCAATCCCTCAGCCTTGCATTTTGCTTACGACATGTTTGAGCAAAAATAGGCCGATGGTGGTAGACGTTAATCCGAACATTATTACATACAAGTAGTCTACCTGAAGTCCTGCATATGGGTAGTATGCAGATCTTACCCATTCCGCCGTTTGTAGTGCGGGATTGAATTTCATCCAGAAGTACACTTTTTCGGGAAGATAGCTCGGCATAAACATCACGCCGCTAGATACATACAATATGATACTGAAAAGCGCGTATCCGATCATCCAACCTGGAAAAAATCCAATGATTGCGACGTTAATTGTCCCCACCCCAATGCCGAGAATGATCGCGGCTATATAGCCGCCGACGGCAGTAAGCGGGTCCGAAGGAATCGGATCTACCCCTATCGCCACAAGCACTGAGCTGACAACGAGCAGCGCTAGGAAGCCAGTGACGATCTCGACGAGGATGCGTGAAAATATCAAGTCAAAAAGTTTAACCTGAGGATAGTACGTCAAAGGGCGATTCATGATCACAGATTTCATGACTTCGCGGGAAATATACTGAAATAAAAGAACAGGAACAGCGCCGGTTGCGAAAAACATTGCTCTATCATCGCCGAGTGGCGCAGGTAGCTTCTGGAATGTGTAGATCGCGATCAGCAAGAAGATGTGGACGCACGGCCACAGAACTACGACGCCGTAGCCCCAGATGGATGCGCCGAATCGAGTGCGCATATCGCGCAGGATAAGCGCATGTAGGACATGCAAATATGATTCGAGCGGGCTCCGGCGCTTGTCGGCCGGCGTAGAGACAATCATGGGACCAAACCTCGGTTCGATCGAGGCATCGGCGCAAACATGGGCGAAAGTGCGTTTGTGTCACCGGGTCGACCCGACCCGGCAGGTCTGCGCGTCCAGGCTGAACGCTGTCGGCAGGAACACGGTCCGTTGGGACGGTTGCCGTCCGATGCATCCTCTCCGCCTCGGATCCCGTCTCGATCGGAGTCGGCCTGAGACAGAGTAGGATCCGCGTGAAAGGTTGCCTGCGATACGGGACAGATCAACCCGCCTATCCGGTCCTGCACCGTAGGTCGCGGCAACGGTAGCGAAGCTCGCGGTTCTGCGCCTGGACGCGCCGGTGTCTGATCGGGAAGCGACGCCCTCGCAGCGTCCGGATAGAGCCGACCAGCGCTCGCCCGTCTCCATATTACACGGTCGGTCGACGGCCGTACATCGAGCGACTCTGTCGATCGTAGCTGGCGATCAGGCGGGTCGATTGACGTCTCGAACGGCTTATGGCCCAAGCATCTCTCCGGTGACGCTTTTGAGAACGAGTCGATGGTCGGAGATGACACGCTGGCGAAGGCCCTGGCCGATGTGCGGAAACGGCGAGCGGATCTTGAGACTGATTACAAGCGCATCACGAGCGAGTTGAACAAGCTTCGAACGGCCGAGCGATCACTTGCAGTGATCGTCGAGGGCACCGATGTTGAGGAGAGTAGCGCATTTCCCAAGCTCATCCCTGCGGACGAGATGCAGACCCACTCACGTCGTGCAACCGGGCGCGGCAGCCGTGGTCCCCGGGCAAATTCGGCGAAAGGTCGATTGAAGGCGCTTCTGGACGGAACCGGACCGCAGGGGTTGTCGCACGCGGAGATCGAGCGCCGCCTACCCGACGTCGCCCCAAACACGTTGAATACGTATCTGAGCATGATGGTCACGGGCGGTGAGGCGGTGCGCCGAGGCGACTTCTACGTCGCCGTCGATTCCATCGCTCACAACGATGCTGCGACTGAGCACGCCTCGGACGAGACTCAGTCGGACGGGGATGCGGACGCAAGCGCTGCGGAGTGAGGCGGATGTGTTTCGCCGAGGCGCGAGGCTGGACCGGGAACGCGGCCGGTCGATTGAGTTGGAACTGCGGTCAGGCCACTGACTTGGCCGTCGCGACCGTGGACGCCGCGCGTTGACCGCTTGACGGCGCCCTCAGAACGCGGCGCCCGCTCACGCGGGCACTTCAAGCGAACCGCTGGCCTCCGAGTCGGTGTCGGATGTCGGCTGCTGCCGCAGACGCCAACCGATCCAGATCAGAAGGGCCGCGGGAATGGATAGGAGAAAGCCTAATCCGATCGTGCCGATGTGGCTGGCCAAGCGCCCATATAGGCCGCCGGTCACGCCGTCGTGCCACGAGGCCAGGGCCATGCCGACGGCTGCGAGGAGAAGAAGGACTGGAAGCTTGAACCACCAGGGCAAGGCTGCCGCGTGCTCAGCCTTCGCCTCGGGATCGGTCTGAGGCGGTTCGGCCTCGCGCTGTCTGAGGAGCGCTTCCATCTGGATCTGGAAGGCTTGCTGGTCTGGACTGCTTCGAGCCGCCGGCGAACCCCAGTTCTCTGCTGGGCTGGCTGCTAGCGTCGAGGTGTCCTGGACCAGAGGCCCGACCAGCGGACCCGGGATCGCGGCCTCTGCAGCGACCATGAGGCGTGCTTCGTGCCGGCGCATGAACAGCCACAGCGCCACAGCGCCGAAGAGGACAAAGGCGAGCAGACTCAGCCCGACCGGCCCCATGAGATTTTCGATCGAGCGCCCGCACAGGTAGGCACCAAAACCCATGATCGAGGCCCAAGCCATGCCACCGAAAGCGTTGAAGGCTATGAAGCGGCGGGCATCGAGCTTGTTCACGCCGGCGAGCACGGCCGCGTAGGCGCGCAGCATCGCGGTGAAGCGGCCGAAGAACACGATCTTTCCGCCATGCTGGCGGAATAGGTATTGGCCGAGCTTGAGCCGACCATGGTCGAGCCCAATCAGATGGCCCTTGCGCAGGAGCAGGGGTAGGCCCCATCGCCGGCCCACCCAGTAGCCGGCATTGTCGCCCAGGATCGCGGCAGTTGCGGCGATTGCTACCACAACGGCGATGTTGATGTTGCCGGTACTGCCAGCATAGGCGGCCGAGGTCAGCAGGATGGTCTCACCGGGCAGCGGCAGCCCGGCGCTCTCCAGCGTGATGATGGCGAAGATGGCGAAGTAGCCATAGTGCGCGATCAGGTCGGTGATCGGCAGATCGTGCAGGGAGGTCATCCAGCGTCCCTTTGTTTCGGAAAGCGCCGACTGTTGGCTCTAGGAAGGTGGCGGTACAGTGACGCGAAGGCATACTGTCGCGACCGTGGCGCATCCCGGTCTCCGGATGCCAGGCGAGCTATAAGGCTGAGAGATTCTCCTGGGTTGATCGTTCGCTGACAGGCACTCCACGCAGCCGTATCATCTATTGCAGTGCAGGCCGACGGGGCTCTAAACGAATGTCGTTGCACTCTGCGCACCCTAGACGAGCGGGCATGACGGTCGAGATTCGCGGTAACCTCAGCGCCAACAACATCGTGCTGTCGGAGAAATTTCGGCGCTATTCCACCGGCAGCATCCTGTTCAACGGCGAGGGCGCGCGCGTCGAGATCGACGGGCCGGTGACCAGCGGAGATTTTTCTCTCGCCATCGGCTCGCATGCCTCAGTCACGATCGGCGCGGACTGTGTGATTGGACGGCTCACCCTCAACGCGTTCGGCGAAGGCGCGCGGATCGACATTGGGCGCGAGGTTGGCTTCGCGGGTGCTGTAAGCCTCAGCACACATGAGGGTGCCCAGATCAGCATCGGTGCGCGCTGTCTGATCGCGGGAGATACGGTATTCAGCGCCTCGGACTTCCACCCGGTGTTCGACGTCGCCACGGGCGAGCGCATTAATTGGGCAAGCGATATTCGGGTCGGGGAACACGTCTGGGTGGGAGCTCGGGCCATGATTCTGAAGGGAGCGAGTATCGGCCGAGACTCTGTCGTCGGTGCCGGCTCGATCGTCACCAGCGACTTCGACTCCAACAGTCTGATCGTCGGCAATCCGGCCCGGCTCCTGCGCTCTGGCGTTTGCTGGAGTCACTGATGTGCTGCCGCGCGCTTCGGATCCGCGACGCTTCATGTGCCCCGTCCAGACCGATAGCGCTCCTGTTGCCGCTGAGCTAAGAACGCCGGACATTCAGCAGGGTAAGCTCGGACATTCGCGCGATCCGGTGCGGAGCGGATCAGTGAAGGGGCTGCGATGATGCGTTGCGAATCCGCGTGCCGCAGTGATGAAGGACGACACGTGAGTGGCGAACAAGATCGAACCGGGATTGCCCGATGATCCGCCATACCCTCCTCCTGCGTTTCGGCTCCGGAACGACACAACGGGAGCGCGATGCTACTCTCCAGTCGCTCATCGGGCTGTGCGACCGCGTCGGGGAGGTCGCCTCATTCGCCTGCGGTCCGGATGTCGATCTGCGCGCGCGAGCGGAAGGCTTTACGCATGCGTTCGTCGTCATCTTCGGAAGCCCGTCGGCGCGTGACGCGTTCCACGCGCTGCCGGACTACGCGACCATCCTGAACGGGCTGTCGCAGGCCGATGTCACCATGCATGTCGCCGAGTAGAATCTTGGCCGGGTCTTGCGCGCCCGAGCCCAGAGCGGCTTCCAGATTGGGGTAGCTCAACGATATGCCTGTCAGGATTGACGACCGCGGCGCGAACAACCAGGTCGACGCGCCATCCGGGTTCCTGGAGACCTACGATGGAACGATCACCTTCGAGGGACACCACAACCACGTGGTGATCGGGCACGGGTCGAACTGCAACGGCATGTCGATTCTGTGCCGATCGCACGGAACGATCCACGTCGGCGACCACGTCCGGCTCGAGACCCTCCGTGTCTACCTGCTGGCCGCATCGAAGCTGATCGTCGGCGAGCACACCGCCTTCGTGGGCGACGCCTCGATCGCCGCGCACGAGGCCCGAGACATCACCATCGGCCACAATTGCCTGATCGCGGGCGGGGTGAGCTTCACGGTCAGCGACATGCACTCGATCGTCGACGTGGATACCGGCGAGCGGGTCAACCCACCCCGCCCGATCCAGGTCGGTCACCGTGTCTGGCTCGGGACTAGGTCGACGCTTCTGAAGGGCACCACCATCGGGGACGGCTCGATCGTGGCCGCCAATTCCCTCGTAAGCGGCGAGGTCGCCGCCAACGTCCTCGTGGGGGGCATTCCCGCCAAGGTGCTCCGCACCCGGGTGTCGTGGCGCAACGACTTGATCTGAACGGCCGCCCTCTCGCCGAGCGCCCCGCGCGGCCCCTTCGTCGCGGGCGGCCTTGCCCTCGCCGCATTGCCGCGACACCTCCCGAGGTGTCACGCGTGCGAGGCCCCGATCATCCCACCGCTTGACGAGCCCTGTCCGATGCCCATCGACGGCGCGCAGGGCCGGGGGGCGAGCCTCGCCGATTTCCGAATTGCCGCAGCGGGTGATCCATGCTGGATGCGTTGGAACAGATGAATCTCGCGGGTCACTGGGTGGAGAGCATTCTCCATATTGGGGCCAACGAGGGCCAGGAACGACACGATTACGAGGCTAATGGCGCCAGCCCCTGCCTCTATGTCGAGCCGGTCGACGCGGCCTTCTCGGCCTTAAGGACCAACCTCGCCGCCATGCCGTTCCACCGTGCGATCCAGGCAGTGTGTGCCGAGCGCGAGGGCGAGGAGGTCATGTTCAACGTGGCCAGTAACGGCGGCCAGTCCTCGAGTCTCCTGCCCCTCGGCGTGCATGCCGAGCACCACCCGGACATCGTCTACACCGGGGCGCAGCGGATGGTGACGACCACAGTTGACCGAATTGTAGCGGAGTTCAGTCCGGGACGGATGCCCAACCTCCTGGTGATCGATGCGCAAGGTTCCGACCTGCAGGTGCTACGGGGCGCGACGCGGAGCCTGCCGGCGGTGGACGGGGTCTATATTGAGGTTAGCGAGGCCCCGCTCTACGAGGGCGGCTGCACGCTGGACGAGATCACGGGCTTCCTGAAAGGCTTCGACCTGCGCCTGCGGTGGCTGCGCCTCAACGGTGCGGGGCACGGCGAGGCCTTCTACTGCCGGCCTAAATCAAGGGCCATCAGCATGCCCGACTACGATGGGGTGGTGAGCGAGGGCAAGCCGGCGGCGCAGAGCAGCCTTTGCGAGTGGTCTTACTTCGACGCGGCGAACGGGCCGCAGGGGGGGGTCGACGGTCCGCTGACCGGGCGCCCCGGGTTCCACACGGACATCGAGGACGCGCCGTGGTGGCAGGTGGACTTGGAGGCAGTACACGCCCTGAACGAGGTGCGGGTCTTCAATCGCATGGACTGCGCCCGGGAGCGTTCGCGGACGCTACAGGTACTCCTGTCGGATGATGGCGAGACTTGGCGCTGCGTGCACGATCAGGCTGGCCGCACATTCGGCGGCGCGGATGGCCGTCCGCTGCAAGTCCAGCTCGTGGGGGAGCAAGCCCGGTACGTGCGCTTGCAACTGGCTGAACGCGCGTTTCTGCACCTCGACAAGGTGCGGGTGTTCTGACCACGGTCGCGCCGATCCAGACCGGCCGCGTTCATGGCCCCATCTCTCCGTTGCCCGCCGCACCGCTCTGGCAGATCGGCTTTCATCCGTTCTCCTGCGAGGCCGACGTCGCGGCGGGCTAAGCGTCTGGACTTGCTCCAGTTTAGATATTGTTGGCGAATTGGGTGAATCGGTTTGAGATGATGGGCGTTTCCGGATCATGGCGCAGAGCGCGCCTTGTCCGGGAGATCGAGAATGTCTCCCCATCCCACACTCGATTCCCGCGTCCCACGCGAGACCGCGACCGTCGCCCGTGCCGCATTCCCACGCGGTCATGCCTATCTCAGGCTGCGGGATGCTCTCGGTCCGATCGACACGGATATCCAGTTCGCTGGCCTGTTCGCACACGTCGGACAGTCGGCGGCCTGCCCCTAGCGGCTGGCGCTGATCACGCGACTGCAGTTTTCCGAGAACCCGTCCGACCGCTTTGCGGCCGATGCGGTGTGAGCTCGCATCGATTGGCGACTGTATGGCGGGTCAAGTCATGAGATCGCTTTGGTCGAAGGTTTTGTCGTCAGGAATGAGGGCGTTGGCCAAAGTGACGAGGCGACGTCCCATCGCGAAGATGGTTAGCTTGGCTGGTTTGCCGGCGTCTTGCATGGCGCGATAGGGCTTGCGGAATTCCGGGCAGGCGCGGGCCGCGACCATGCCGGCCATGTAGAAGGCCGTACGCAGGCACGGCCGGCCGCCGACGATAGCGTGCCGGCCGGGATAGGCTCCGCTCTGGCTGGGGTGCGGTGCCATGCCGGCCAAGCTCGCAGCGGCCTTGCGATCGATCTGCCCGAGTTCGAGCATATCGGTGATGAGCACGCAGGCGATGCGCCGGCCAATCCCCGGGATCGAGGTGAGGATGACGCGCTTGCGGGCCAGTACCGGGTTAGCTGTGATGCGTCGGCCGAGTTCGGCCTCGACCTCGGCGCAGGCCCGCTCCAAGGTCTGGATGACCACCCGATGGCTGTCGGTGATCCTCGGGTCGAGGGCCTGTGCCAGCCGGGTCTTCTCCATGGCGGTCAGCTCGGTTCCATGGCGGTCAGCTCGGTTCCATGGCGGTCAGCTCGGTTCCATGGCGGTCAGCTCGGTTCCATGGCGATCAGCTCGGTGAGCTGGCGTCGACGCGTCGACAGGGCTTTGAGGGCAGCCTGCTCGGCCGTCGGGACGGGGCGGAGGAATTCGCTCATGCGGTGAGCGAAGCGGCCGATCAGAGCGGCGTCCACCCGGTCCGTCTTGGCGATCAGTCCCTCGGTCGGCCTCGACCTGACCGATCCCGGTTTCGACGCCTCGGTCCTGAGCGAGTTCCGCTCCCGCCTCGTGGCCGGCGAAGCCGAGGCCCTGCTGTTCGACACCCTGCTCACCCCCTGCCGGGAGTGCGGCCTCCTGGCCAAGCGTGGCCGTCAGCGCACAGACGCGACCCATGTCCTCGATGCGGTCCGCAGCCTCAACCGCCTCGGCTGCGCCATCGAGACCTTGCGGGCCGCCCTGAACGCCCTGGCTGTTGCCGCGCCGAACTGACTACGGGCCCATACGGATCCGGTAAGGGCTCGCCAAGCGGCCCAATCGGTCAGGCGGCCTGAGAGTTGACCGAGGCCCTTGAACAGTTCCAGGGCAGGAGTTCGGCCAGGCGTTTGGCCGGATGATCGGCGAGGCGGGTGAGCACGTCGCGCAGGTAGGCTTCCAGATCGAGCCCGTTGAGCTTGGCCGTCTCAATCAGCGTGTAGAACGCGGCCGCCCGCTCGGCGCCTCGCTCCGAGCCGGCGAACAGGTAGTTCTTGCGCCCGATCGCGACGGACTGCAGCGCCCGCTCGGCGGGGTTGTTGTCGAGGGCGATCCGCCCATCGTCGAACACCCGGGTCAGCGCCGCCCAGCACACCAGCATGTAGCGGAATGCCTTGGCGAGATCGGAGCCGCCGGAGAGCTGCGGCAGGATTGTCTCAGCCCAGGACTTCAAGGCCGCTGTGAGCGGTCGTGATCGAGCTTGGCGCTGCCGCAGGCGCTCATCGGGTGGCTTGCCGCTGACGGATCGCTCGACCTCGTAGATCACGCCGATCCGTTCCAGAGCCTCGAAGGCGACCGCCGAACCGGTCCTGGCATGAACGTCGAAGAACTTGCGCCGCGTGAGGTATGGCTGTGTCAAGCCCGACCGGCTCCGTGCTCGGGTCACCAAGGCATGAACCCGCCTGCACCAAAAGTGCGGAAGGACCAAGTTTGCCGTATCGCCTGACACCATTTCGATCACATCGCCCCGACAGCGCTGACCGATGACGCCTCGCTCAGAAACTGCCAAGTGCTGTGCCGAGCCTGCCATGCAGCCAAGATGGCGGTAGATATCGACGTGATAGCACGCGTGCGGCGGGTGAGCGATAGGCACGCGGGCATCAAGTGCCCGCATCGACGCCCGTTGCTGGGCGGTAGGGCGAACCCGTACAAGCGGCTCATTGGCGGCCGCGTCGTACGCCGCCACCTGGGTGAACAGCAGGAGTGACGCTGCTGGCATCGCCTGCCGAAGGGATGATCAATCGTGCCCTGCGACGTCGTTCACTTTCATTGCAGGGTTATCGCAAGCACCGCGGCTGCCAACCCGCGGGAGACTAACTTGTGAGCCTCGTTCGGCGGTAGAACGCCGTCTAAGCATCGCAATGGGCCTTGAAAAGGACCGCCAGTCGCAAAATCGATCTGGCTGGCTCGAATACTGTAGAAATCGACACGAATAGCTTATCGTTCCGACATGTACCCTGCAATGTCCGCAAAATAACGCACTAACCCGTGGTTTAGGATCCGTCCGTAACTCGACAAGATCATCGCGCAGCTCAAACTTGACGTGGGTGCCCGCAGGGCTGTAGCAGCCGTGCATCTTTGGGACGGGACGGGTTCATGACGGCCAAGCGAGCGCTGATCACGGGAGTGACGGGCCAGGACGGCGCGTATCTGGCGCAGCTGCTCCTGCAGAAGGGCTACGCCGTCACCGGCATCGTGCGGCGCTCCAGCCATGCCGGCGTGTTCGATCACCGGTTGAAGTGGCTCGGCATCCTCGACGATGTCGAGCTGGTCGACGGCAACCTGCTCGACCAGTCCGCCCTGCTGCGCATCGTCCAGGCGGCCAAGCCCGACGAGATCTACAACCTCGCGGCCCAGTCGTTCGTGACCTCGTCCTGGCAGCAGCCGCTGCTGACCGGGCAGGTCACCGGCCTCGGCGCGGTGCACATGCTGGAATGCCTGCGCTCGGCGGCGCCCCAGGCGCGCTACTACCAGGCCTCGACCTCGGAGATGTTCGGCCTGATCCAGGAGGCCAAGCAGAGCGAGTCGACGCCGTTCTACCCGCGCTCGCCCTACGGCGTGGCCAAGCTGTACGCGCACTGGATGACGATCAACTACCGCGAGAGCTTCGGGCTGCACGCGTCGAACGGCATCCTGTTCAACCACGAGAGCCCGCTGCGCGGCGTCGAGTTCGTCACCCGCAAGGTCACCGAC
Organism: Methylobacterium sp. ME121; assembly: GCF_000974725.1. Taxonomy (NCBI): domain Bacteria; kingdom Pseudomonadati; phylum Pseudomonadota; class Alphaproteobacteria; order Hyphomicrobiales; family Methylobacteriaceae; genus Methylobacterium; species Methylobacterium sp. ME121. The sequence continues at coordinate 1,411 of NZ_BBUX01000116.1, read as the reverse complement.
GCGGTGGCGCGGATCAAGCTCGGCCGGCAGAAGGAGCTGCGGCTGGGCAACATCGACGCCAAGCGCGACTGGGGCCACGCCCGCGACTATGTGAAGGCGATGTGGCTGATGCTGCAGCAGGACCGCCCGGACGATTACGTGATCGCCACCGGCCGGACCACGACGGTGCGCGACATGTGCGAGATCGCGTTCAAGCACGTCGGCCTGAAGGTGGACGACCACCTGATCGTCGACCCGGCGCTGTTCCGGCCGGCAGAGGTCGAGGTGCTGCTGGGCAACCCCGCCAAGGCCAAGGCGACCTTCGGCTGGGAGGCCGAGACCAGCCTCGAGGCGCTGATCACCGAGATGGTCGACGCCGACATCAAGCGCCTCTCCTAGTCCGCGTGCTTAAGCGTATCCTCGTAACCGGCGCATCGGGGTTCGTGGGGAGACACGTCCTCCGGGCGTTTCGTGACGCCTTCGCCTCAGCCGAGATCCTGGGCATCGGGCGCCGGGTTTCCTTGGAAGTACCGGAAGGGGTTGTCTACGAGACGCTCGACCTTATCGATACGGCCGCAGTAGCGCAGCGGATCGGAACATTTCGGCCGACCGAGGTGCTTCATCTCGCTGCCGAGTCTTCGATACTCCGCGCCGACAGATCGAAATTTGAGACTTGGCGCATCAATTTTGGCGCGTTGTACAATCTGATCAACGCAATCGAACGAACCGGAGAGCCCTGTTCTTTCGCCTACGTCAGTTCGAGCGAGGTCTATGGACGGGCGTTTATCAATGGGTGTCCCGCCACGGAGCAGACAGCCCCGCAGCCGATGAACGCGTACGCCCATTCCAAGTGGCTAGGCGAGCAGCTGTTGCTCAAGTCGACGGGCGGGACCTGCCTCAAGCCGATTGTGCTCCGCCCATTCAATCACATCGGCCCTGGACAAGATCTGGCCTTTGCGGTCGCCTCTTTCGCCCACCAGATCGCCCTGATCGAAGCCGTGCGGCGCCCGCCCCTTGTGGAGGTGGGCAACCTCTCCGCACAGCGCGACTTCCTCGACGTCTCGGATGTCGTGGCGGCCTACATCAAGGTTCTCCAATGCGCGGAGGCCTTTGAAGGCCCTCAGATCTTCAACATCTGCTCCGGGCAGTCGCGCAGCATAGAGAGCATGCTGACGAGCCTCCGTGCGCTATCCCATGTCGCTTTCGAGATCCGTCCCGATGCCGCAAGAACGCGGCAATCCGATGTGCCCCTGGCGTTCGGGGACGCCCGCCACATCCAGCAAGCGACCGGCTGGGCACCGAAGATCGATAAAATGACGTCTTTGGCGCGGATCTTGGACGACGCCAGGATGCGGGTTGCCGTCGCCGAATCGTAAGAAGGACTGCGGAGAGACAAGTGCGCGATTGGAGCGAACGGGTGCTACCCGTGATT
>NZ_BBUX01000117.1:0-11416 GCF_000974725.1 Methylobacterium sp. ME121 | reverse complement strand
GACCAGCGAGGCGGTGCGGGCGTTGCCCGGCGACAGGAGCCCGAGCTCGCCCACGATACCGCCCTGGCGCACCTCGAGATCGACCTCCGGGATCCGGAATACGCCGCTCTCGATGTAGTACATCTCGGTGGCGAGATCCCCCTTGCGGAACACCACCTCGCCGATGCCGAACGGGCGTCTCGAGCCGAAGGGCCGCAGCCACTCGAGGGACAGGTCGTTGTCGGCGGCCGTCTCCACGTCGCGGACGAGGCGCAGCATCTGCCAGAGCCGGTAGGCGTTGAACGGCATCTGGATCAGCTCGGTGAGCACCACCGGCATGCTGCCGATCATGATGCCGTAGGTGATCACGGCGCAGCTCGCGCAGAGCGAGATGATCCGCAGCGGAATCATCGTGCTCATGGCCGTCGCCGAGATGGTCAGCGCCGTCCCGAGATAGCCGATGCCCTCGACCCAATCCATCGCCGCCCCCTGTCGCGTTTCGGCCGGGGGATGCCCGTCTTGTCCGGCTGCGGCAAGCGCCCCGGCCGCTTCCGGGGCCTGCTCATCTCAGCCTGTGCCCGCCCGGATACGCTCCCCGGCGCCGTCCGGTACGATGGCGGACACGGCCTCGGCGGCCCGGACGCCCTCCTCGTAGGCGCCGCCGACCGTGCCCCACTGCTCGCGGGACAGGGCCTCGCCGGCGAACCAGACCGTGTCGGCGACGGAGGCGCGGAGGGCCTTTCGCGCCGGTGCGTGGCCCGGCGGGACCACGGCCCACGAGCCGCGCGACCATCGGTCGTGGCGCCACGCGCTCATCGCCGGGATCGTCAGGTCGCGCAGCCGCGCCCGGCCGAAATGCTCGGTCAGGACCGCGCGGACGTGGCGGCGCACGCCGTCCGCGCCGGACCCGGCGGCATCGATCGCCGCGGCCTCGTGCAGGTCGAGCTCGTAATAGTGGAACGGCGTGTCGTCGATGCGGGTGAGGAGCCCCGGCGGGGCGCGCCGTCCGCCGTGGATCGCCGCCAGCCGGTCGCGGCCGCGGAACGGGCTCGACGGCCAGTGCAGCACAGCGTGCTCGTAGATGCCGGTGGTGAAGCCGTCGATGGCGGCGCGGACCGCGTTCGGCAGCGGCGGCGTGAAGGCCGGCCCGTCCCGGAGCACCATCATCGGCACCGTCACGATGACCGCGCGGGCGGCGTACACGGTCCCGTCCGCGCCGGTCGCGCGGACGCGGCCACCCGACCAGTCGATCCGCGTCACCGGGGTCGCGAGCGCCACCGGCAGGCCGTCCGCCAAGCGGGCGATGTAGCTGCCGTAACCGTCGGCCAGGAAGTAGTTGTCGCCGTATTCCAGGCTGGGGAAATCGTGGAGCGAGACCTCCGCCAGCGGCCGGCCCGAGACGAGACCGTGCACCTGCGCGACCCGCTCGCCCCAGGCGCCGAGCCCGGGCGGCAGGGCGCTGGAGGCCGGCCGGTCCGGGCCGGGCCGCGCGGCGCCGCGGGTCATGGCGCGGTCCGCGCGGTCGAAGGCGCGCCCGTTGGCCCGGACATCGTCGGCGCGGCCGGGCCGGCCCCCGACCCAGACGTGGCTCTCCTGCGCGGCCCGCCGGAGCCTCTCGCCGCGCGCGCGGCCGAGCGCCACGAGGGGATTGATCGGTCCGGCATGGAGCCAGTGGGCGCCGAGATCGAGGGCGTGGCCGCGTAGGGAAACCGTCAGGGCGCGACCGCCGACGCGGTCCCGCGCCTCCAGCACCGCGACGGACACACCCCGGGCCGCGAGAGTCCGGGCCGCCCCGATGCCGGCGGCGCCGGCGCCGATCACCAGCACCTCCGGGTGCTCGGGCAGCGGCGCGAGGCGCGGCCTGTAGGCCGGCTGGACGACCGGGTCGACCCACCGGCGATCGGACGCCCGGGGCGCCGAGACCTGTCCTGTCGTGTCCTGCACGCGCGCTCCCCGCACCCTGACGCCCCCGCGACGGATCCCGATCTTGCACCGGTCGCCGCACCGCTCCACAACGCGCCGGCGCCGCTTCCGGCGCAGGCCGGAATCCTCGCCCGATGCTCGTCGAGTCCGCCGCGGCGGCTTTGCGCCAGACCTTCTCGCCGCCGCTGCGCGCGATCCTGTGGAAATCCCTCGGCCTGACGGTCGGGCTCCTGCTCCTGATCTGGCTCGGCCTGACCCGGCTGATCCAGGCGTTCCAGGCGAGCCACCACATCTCCGCCCAGTACCCGATCCTCGACAGCCTCGCCTACTACCTGGCGGGTTTCGGTCTCGTCGTGGCCCTCGCCTACCTGATGCCGGCGGTCTCGATCCTGGTGGCGGGCTTCTTCCTGGACGACGCGGCCGAGATCGTCGAGCGCACCGATTTCCCGAACGAGCCGCCCGGACGCGCCATGCCGTTCGGAACGGCCATGCTCTACGCCCTGCGCTTCGCCGGCGTGACGCTGCTGGTGAACCTCGCGGCCCTGGTCTTCTTCTTCATCCCGGTGATCGGGATCGCCGCCTTCTTCGCGGCCAACGCCTACCTGCTGTCCCGCGAGTATTTCGAGATGGCGGCGGCCCGGTTCCGCCCCCTCCCGGAGGCCGCCGAGATGCGCCGCGCCTTCTCGATCCGGACGCTCGGCGCCGGGTGCCTGCTGGCCGGCCTGATGATCGTTCCGATCCTCAACCTGCTGACGCCCCTCTTCGGGATCGCCCTGATGGTCCACCTGCACAAGCGCCTCAGCCGGCGCCTGCTGGTGGCCGGTCCGGGGCGCTAGGCCGGCGCGCCGATGCGGCCAATCCACACGCTGGCCGTCCGGGCCGCCGACCGCTACCTTCACCGTGACCCGGCCGGATGTCTGGGGCGGAGAGCCGATCGATGAAGGCGCACGACGCGGGCGCGGACGTCCCTCCGCCGCCCGGCAAGGCCCCGTTCCTGCTGGTCGGCCTCGCCGGACTCGGCCTGCTCGCCTGGGGTGCCTACGGCCACTGGCAGCGCGACGCGGCGGCGACCGCGACTCTGGAGCGGATCAAGACCCTCGTGCCCCAGGTGCGCACCGTGGCGGTCGAGCGCGCCGAGGGCCCCCTCGATCTCGTACTTCCGGGCGAGATGCAGGCCTTCACAACGGCGGCGATCGCCGCGCGCGCGACCGGCTACGTCGCCGAACGCCGGGTCGATATCGGGTCGCGGGTGAAGGCGGGCGATCTCCTCCTGCGCATCGCCGCCCCGGATCTCGACCAGCAGCTCGCCCAGGCCGAGGCGCAGGTCGGCCAGCTGAAGGCGCAGCTGCTCCAGGCGCGGGCGCAGGTCGAGCAGGCCCGCGCCAACGTCAACCTCGCCAACCTCACCAACAACCGCACGAGCACGCTGGCCGTCCAGGGCTGGGCCTCGCGGCAGAATGCCGACAACACCCAGGCGGGCGTGCTCAGCCAGGCCGCGGCGCTCGCCGCCGCCGAGGCCGGCGTGAAGGTCGCGACCGCCAACATCAAGGCGCAGGAGGCCGTGGTCGACCGCCTGAAGGCACTCACCGCCTTCGAGCGGGTCGTGGCGCCGTTCGACGGCGTCGTGACGGTGCGCAACGTCGATGTCGGCGATCTCGTGCGCGCCGACAACGGCGGCACGCCGCTCCTGAGCATGGATCAGGACAGCCTGCTGCGCATCACCGTCAACGTGCCGCAGAAGGACGCCGTCGGCGTCGAGCCCGGTGTCCGGGCCGAGATCACCGTGCCGCAGATGCCGGGGCGGCGCTTCGACGGCTTCGTGGAGCGCAGCTCCGTCGCGCTGAACGCGGCGTCGCGCACGCTGACCACCCAGGTGGATGTCCCCAACGCCGATCGGGCGCTGCGGGCCGGGCTCTACGCCTACGTCACCCTCAAGATCCCGCGGGCCGAGCCCGGCGTGACGATCCCCGCCGAGGCGACGGTGTTCAGCGGCAACGACCTCAGGGTCGCTACCCTAACCGACGACGACCGGGTGACGTGGCGGACGATCCGCGTGCGGCGCGATCTCGGGCGCACGCTGGAGCTGGAATCTGGGCTGCCCGCCGAGACCCGGATCATCTACAGCCCCGCCCCGGACCTGCGCGACGGCCAGTCCGTCGAACCCCTGAAACCGTCGCCCGCGCCCGGGCCGCTCCGCTCGGCTCAGCGGTGAACGCCGGACTGATCCGCGCGTGCGCGTCCGCGGATACGGCCTCCGGCGCGGCGGATACCGTTCGATACGCCGGTGTCGAGGCGGCGACATGGGCATCACGGCAAGCGGCCCGTCCGAATCCGCTGCTGAACTGCGCGCCAATCAAGATGAAAACTTGAGCTCGGCCGACAGGATCCGCCCAGCGGCAGAAACGCGGTGCCGCAGATCTCCGCGATCGCGCGGTCGACTGGGCGGAATCTGCCGATTGCTGTGCGCCAGGCGTGCGCGACTGATCTGAGATCGCGAGGCCGCCGGCTAATTGCCTCTTAACAGGTGTCATTTATCGCTGGCCGGACGTGTGACCCAGCGACCGGTGCGATGCGAGACCCCGAGACGCCGACGGATTGCGGAGACCGAGCAGGGCGTTCTCGCGCGGCCGCGACGCTGACGGGCCGCGTCACGACGATCCGCGCCGCGGTCGGCGTCGCATTCCTCTGTGTCGCCCTCCTCCTGGGCGCGCTCGCGCTCTCGACCGGCTTGGCGATCTTGCAGGTGGGCGGGCTCGCCACGCGGACCTACGACGAGTCCCTGACGTCGATCAGCTTCGCCCGCGCGGCGGCGGCCGACTTCGCCAAGATGCGCACGACCCTCATCCGGCGGATGCAGGCCCGCGACGGTGCCGAGGTGGCGAAGCGGGATTCGGAGATCACCGATCTCTCGGCGGTTCTGGCCGAGGATCTCGTCATCGCGGCCGAGCGTGCCCAGTCCGAGCGGGCTGCGCGGACGGCCCAGGCGGTCCAGGCCGGCGTGGCTTCCTGGGAGAGCCTGCGCCGCGAGCTCGACCCCGTGACGGTGCGGCCGGATCAGGCGGCAGCCCTCGAACGGCAGGCCGACGCCGTCGAGGGCCAGATCGATCTCCTGATCAACGTCATGGCCGGCGACGGCTTCACCTTCAGGCAGGCGGCGCGGCAGCGGGTGGTGGGCGCGATCCGATGGCACGCCGCCGCGGTCGCCCTCGTGATCCTTGCCTGCGGGCTGATCGCCTGGCTGCTCACCCGCCGCATCAGCGGATCGGTGAGCGCGGCGGCCGAGGCGGCCGAACGGATCGCGGGCGGTCAGCTCGACGATCGGATCCCCACCGGCGGTCGCGACGGACTGAGCAGGCTGCTGGATGCCGTCGCGGCGATGCGGTCGACCATCCGGGCGCTGACGCTGCGCGAGGTCAGCCAGCGCCGGGTCGCCGAGGCGCTCGTGACGGACGCGCTGCAGACGTCGCGGGAAGGCGTGGTGGTGGTCGATGCCGACGGCCGGATCGCCCTGGCGAACGCGCAGGCCCTCCGCTTCTTCGTTGGGCTCGCTGCCGCCATCGAGGCCGGTCTGTCCCTGACGCGGATTGCGGACGAGCCGCGGGACCAGCACCGGGAGGTGCTGGACGATTGCTTCAGGGCCCTGGCCCGGGACGGAGACATCCGATTGGCCGACGGCCGCTGGCTGCGGGTGAGCCGCAGCGCCACCCGGCAGGGCGGCTTCATCGCGGTGTGCAGCGACATCAGCGTCCTCAAGGAGCAGGAGCGCCGCCTCACCCAGACCAACCTGCGCCTCGACGCGGCCCTCGACACCATGTCCCAGGGGCTCTGCCTCTACGACGGGCAGAGCCGGCTGATGGTGGTCAACCGGCGCTACAGCGAGATCTACGGCCTGCCGCCCGGCGCGGTCGTGCCCGGCATGACCGCGCTCGAGGTCCTGAGCGCCAGCCTCGCGGCCGGCAACCACCCCGGCTGCGATCTCGAGGCCCTGCTGCGGCAGCAGCGGGACGCCTTCAGCAACGGCGCGTGGCAGACGCATTTCCAGGAACTGAGCAACGGTCGCATCGTCGCCATCGACCGTCGCGAGGCCGCCGATGGCGGTTTCGTGGCCACCTACGAGGACGTCACCGAGCGCCGCCGGGCCGAGGCCCGCATCGCCTTCATGGCGCATCACGACATGCTGACCGGGCTGCCCAACCGGGTGGCGGTGGGTCAGCAGATCGACGTGGCCGTGGCCCAGGCCGGGCGCGACCAGGGCTTCGCGGTCTTCGCCATCGACCTCGACGACTTCCGGCCGGTCAACGAGACCCTCGGCCACGGCATCGGCGACGAGCTGCTCGTCGCGGTCGCCAACCGGCTCACCGCCTGTGTGCGCGAGATCGACTGCGTCGCCCGCCTGGGGGCCGACGAGTTCATCGTGGTCCAGCGCGGCGTCGACCGGCCCGAGGACGCCGCCATCCTCGCCCGGCGCATCATCGAGGTCGTCGGCGCGCCCTACAGCCTCACGCACCACACGATCAGCGTCGGGCTCACCATCGGCATCACCCTCGCCCCCAGCGACGGGTCGAACGCGGACAAGCTCCTGAAGAACGCCGAGGTCGCCCTCGATCGGGGCAAGACCGAGGCGCGCGGCGCCTTCCGCTTCTTCGAGCCGGCGATGGATGCCCGCCTCATGGCGCGGCGAATCATGGAGCGCGACCTGCGCGACGCCCTCGCCCGGGAGGCGTTCGAGGTCTACTACCAGCCGATCTACAGCCTCGAGACGGACCGGATCTGCGGCTTCGAGGCGCTGCTGCGCTGGAACCACCCGGTCCGCGGCTTCGTCTCGCCGGCCGAGTTCATCCCGATCGCCGAGGAGCTCGGGCTGATCGTGCCGCTCGGCGAGTGGGTGCTGCGCCGCGCCTGCGAGGAGGCCGCCCGCTGGCCGGACGAGCTCAAGGTCGCGGTCAACGTCTCGGCGGTGCAGTTCACCTCGGCGAGCCTCGTCACCGCCGTGCGCGAGGCGCTGCGGCGCACCGGCCTGCCGGGCCGGCGCCTGGAGCTGGAGATCACCGAGACGGTGCTGGTGGCCAATCCCGGCGCCACGACGGCGATCCTCCACAGCCTCCGCGCGCTGGGCGTGCGCGTGGCGATGGACGATTTCGGGACCGGCTACTCGTCGCTCAGCTACCTGCGCTCGTTCCCCTTCGACAAGATCAAGATCGACCAGTCCTTCGTGCGCGACCTGTGCGTGAAGGACGGGACCGACTTCATCGTGCGGGCGGTGATCGGCCTCGGCGCCAGCCTCGGCATGACGACGACCGCCGAGGGCGTCGAGACGGAGGCGCAGCTCGCGCACCTGCGCGCCGAGGGCTGCGACGAGGTCCAGGGCTACCTGTTCAGCCGCCCCGTCCCCGTGTCGGAGGTCGCCTCGGTCATCCGCCGCTGGAACGGCGCGCTCCGGGCGATCGCCTGAACGTCGCGGCGTCCGGCGGCGCGCGCCGCCCCGCTAAGGGCAGCGCGCGCCGATGGCCGGCCGGACGCGCGGTCCGGTGATCCGCCCTACTCGGCGGCGTCGAGGCGCGGGCGCTCCACGTGGCTGCGCTCGGCCTTCACCAGCTCGGCCGTGCGGAACGCCACCTCCAGCGCCTGCTCCGCGTTGAGGCGCGGGTCGCAGTAGGTGTGGTAGCGGTCCTGCAGGTCGTCGGCGGTCAGGGCCCGGGCGCCACCCGTGCACTCGGTCACGTCCTTGCCGGTCATCTCCAGGTGGATGCCGCCCGCGAAGGTACCCTCGGCCCGGTGGACGCCGAAGAAGCCCTCGATCTCCTGCATGACCCGCTCGAACGGCCGGGTCTTGTAGCGGCCGGCCGGGATCGTGTTGCCGTGCATCGGATCGCAGATCCACACGACCGAGCGGCCTTCCCGCTCGACCGCCCGGATCAGTGCCGGCAGGTGGTCGCCGACCTTGTCGGCGCCGAAGCGGCAGATCAGGCTGAGGCGCCCCGGCTCGTTCTCCGGGTTGAGCAGGTCGATGAGCCGGATCAGGCCCTCCGCCTTCATGGATGGGCCGCACTTCAGGCCGATCGGGTTCTTGATGCCGCGGGCGTACTCGACGTGGGCGTGGTCCGGCTGCCGGGTCCGGTCGCCGATCCACAGCATGTGGCCGGAGGTGGCGTACCAGTCGCCGGTCGTCGAATCGACGCGGGTCAGCGCCTCCTCGTAGCCGAGCAGCAGGGCCTCGTGGCTGGTGTAGAAGTCGGTGGTCCGCACTTCCGGATGCGTCTCCGGGTTGATGCCGATCGCCCGCATGAAGTCGAGGGCGTCGGTCATGCGGCCGGCCACGTCCTGGTAGCGCGAGGATTGCGGCGAATCCTTCACGAACCCCAGCATCCAGCGATGCGCGTTCTCGAGGTTCGCGTAACCGCCGGTGGCGAAGGCGCGCAGCAGGTTCAGCGTCGCGGCCGACTGGCGGTAGGCCTCGAGCTGCCGGCGGGGATCCGGGACCCGCGCCTCCTCCGAGAAGCCGATGCCGTTGACGATGTCGCCGCGGTAGCTCGGCAGGCTCACGCCGTCGAGAGTCTCGGTGGGCGACGAGCGCGGCTTGGCGAACTGCCCGGCGATGCGCCCGACCTTCACCACCGGCGAGCCGCCCGCGAAGGTCAGCACCATCGCCATCTGCAGGAACACCCGGAAGAAGTCGCGGATGTTGTCGGCGGAGTGCTCGTCGAAGCTCTCCGCGCAGTCGCCGCCCTGGAGCAGGAAGGCCTGGCCCGCGGCGACGCGCGCGAGCGCGGCCTTCAGCTTGCGGGCCTCACCGGCGAAAACGAGCGGCGGAAAGCTCGCGATCTGCGACTCGACGGCACCCAGGGCGGCGGCGTCCGGATAGGCCGGGACCTGCTCGATCGGCAGATGCCTCCAGCTCTTCGGTGTCCAACGCTCGCCCATGACCTCTCTCCGCGCACCCCTTCGTGCGATCGCGCCCTACGCGCGAAGCGCGGCTTATAGAGAGGTTCCCGCGGACATGCGAGTGCCGCGAGAGGGGGGCAGGCGCGTCCCGGAGTCGGGTCTCGCGTCAGGCCTCACCGTCCTCGACTTCGATCCCGTGCTCGGCCAGGATCCAGAAGATCGCCTCCAGGTCCTCGGCCGAGACGTCCCGGGGCGGCAAGGCCTCCTCCAGGTCGTCGTAGGTCAGGTTGCGGCTGCGCTGCGCCTCCGCCTTGGCGAGGAGGCGGTCGATCGCCTGCCGGATGTCCGGCGAGAGCGCCTCGTGGCTCGGCGGCCGGTGGAAGGCCGGCCGCAGGGCGTCCTCCAGCAGGCCGTCGATGACCGCCTGCCGCCGCGCGTGCGCGTCGTCCTCGCGTCGTCCCTTGCCGGTGCCCTGCTTGCCCATGCCCCTGATATGGCTCGGTCGCGCACCGCGTCGAGGCCCCGGCCGCGCGGAGGTCTCAGCCGACGCCGACCGGGTGCTTGGTGACTTCCGGGACCCGCATGGTCACGAGCTCCTCGGCGGCGGTCGGATGGACCGCGATGGTCCGGTCGAAATCCGCCTTCGTGGCGCCCATGGTCACGGCGATCCCCACCGTCTGGATGACTTCTCCGGCGTCGTGGCCGAAGATGTGGACGCCCACCACCCGGTCGCTGGCGCAGTCGACCAGCACCTTCATGAGGATCCGCTCCTCGCGGCCGGACAGGGTCGCCTTCATCGGGCGGAAGCGCGCCTTGTAGACGTCGATCTTGCCGTAGATCTCGCGGGCGGCCGCCTCGTTGTGGCCGACGACGCCGATCTCGGGGGTCGAGAACACCGCGGTCGGGATCAGGCGATGATCGACGCAGGCGGGCTTGCCGCCGTAGACCGTGTCGGCGAAGGCGTGGCCCTCGCGGATCGCCACCGGCGTGAGGTTGGCGCGGTTGGTCACGTCGCCCACCGCGTAGATCGAGGGAACTCGGGTCTGCGAGAAGGCGTCGACCGGGATCGCGCCGGCGGCGTCGGTCGCGATGCCGACGCGGTCGAGGCCGAGGCCCTCGACGTTCGGCCGCCGGCCCGTCGCGACGAGCACCTGATCCACCAGGATGTCGCTGCCGTCGTCGAGCTGCGCGCACAGCCCGCCGTCCCGGCGCTCGACGCGCCGCAGCGTGCGACCGAGCCGCAGGTCCATCCGCTGGCCGTAGGCCTCGGCCAGGGCGTCGCGGATCTCGTCGTCGAACCCGCGCAGCAGCCTGTCGCCCCGGTGCAGCAGCGTCGTGCGGCTGCCGAGCGCCGCGAAGACGCCGGCGAATTCCACCGCGATGTAGCCGCCGCCGATCACCAGGATCCGCTCCGGCAGGCTCTCCAGCTCGAACACCTCGTTCGAGGTGATCGCCAGGTCGATCCCCGGCACCGCCGGCTCCTTCACGGGATGCGCGCCGACCGCCACCAGGATCCGCTCGGCGCGGACCGTGCGGCCGGACGCCACGAGGCGGACCGTGTGGGGATCCTCGATCACCGCCCGCTCGGGCACGATCTCGACGCCGGCGCGGATCAGGTTGGCGTCGTAGATGCCCTCGAGCCGGGTCACCTCCGCGTCGCGCCGCGTCTTGAGGGTGCCCCAGTCGAAGCGGGGCTTCTCCACGGTCCAGCCGAAGCCCGCGGCGTCCTCGAACTCGTCGGCGAAGCGGCCGGCATAGACCATCAGCTTCTTCGGCACGCAGCCGCGGATCACGCAGGTGCCGCCCACCCGGTACTCCTCGGCCAGCATCACCCGCGCGCCGTACCCGGCCGCGATCCGCGCCGCGCGGACACCACCGGACCCGCCGCCGATGACGAAGAGGTCGACGTCGAACGCGCTCATGCCGGACCGTCCCGCTCGGATCTCTCGCGCGCGCCGGCCGGAGAGGCCGCGCGCATCCAGGTGATGGCAGCGCCGAGCCCCGCCGTCCACCACGCCGCCCAGCCGTTGTGCTCGACGAAGGCGATCGCCACCGCGCAGGCCAGGAGGCCGAGGGCCGCGGCGCGGTCCGGCCGCGGCAGCGGCGCGATCCGCGCGAGCAGCAGCAGCAGCGTCAGGGCCGCGAGGATCGCGCCGGGCAGGCCGAGCTCGGCCCAGACCTGCAGGAAGCTGTTGTGCGGGTGCCCGACCCCGAGGAGGACGCGCATCTCCGGCGGCACCGTTCGGGCGACCGGCGTCTCGGCGAAGCGTGCGCTCGTGCCGACGCCCGCGCCGCGCCAGGGATCGGCCGCCACCGCGGCCCCGAAGCTGCGCGCGATCGCGACCCGGGCCCGGGACGAGGACTGGACGAGGCGCTCGTGGGCGGCTTCCGGCATGGCGCGGGCGAGGAGGTCGCCCTCGACCGGAGCGAGCGCCACGGCGAGACCGAGACCGAGGCCGGCGAGTCCCAGGCCGACCCGCGGGGGCAGGAGCCGCGCCAGGGTGGCCGTCGCGGCACCCGCCAGGAGGCCGAGCTGGGCGGCGCCGCTGATCGAGCGGAGCACGCCGAGGCCCGCGAAGGCGAGCGTCGCGGCGGCGAGCCCGCGGGCGCGGCCCTTCCAGAGCACGAGGGC
>NZ_BBUX01000118.1:0-11207 GCF_000974725.1 Methylobacterium sp. ME121 | reverse complement strand
CGCCCGGGCCGCAGCCGGCTCCGGCCGACCGGCAGCCCGCCCCGGACCCGACCCCGGCCGTCCCGGCGCGGCCGATCCCGCCGCGGCCGATCCCGCCCCGGCCCGCGGCCGCGCCCGCCGACGAGGGCGCGATCGTCGCGGCCTTCGAGGGCGACGGCCTGGAGATCCACCTGCAGCCGGTCGTCACCCTGCCGCAGCGCAAGGTGGTGGCCTACGAGGCGCTGGCCCGGCTGCGGATCGGCGGCCCCGGCGCGCCGCCGGCCGAGCCCGAGGTGTTCCTGCCGGTGCTGGAGCGCTACGGGCGCACCACCGAACTCGACCGCCGGATGCTCCAGCGGGCCACCATCGTGGCGCGCCACCTCGCCCGGCGCGGCAGCGAGACCCTGCTGACCTACGGGCTGTCGCCGCTGTCGCTGTTCGAGCCCGGCCTGCTGCGCGAGCTGGCGCGCACGGCCGCCGACGATCCGGCCCTGGCCGGCCTCACCATCGCGCTGCCGCAGGAGAGCTGGCGCCGTCTCGACGCCGGCCAGCGGGGCCTGCTCGCGCCCCTGCAGGGTCGGATCGGGTTCAGCCTCGACCGTCCGGACGACCTCCGCTTCGACGCGGCCGAGCTGGCGGCGCTCGGCATCGGGCAGGTCAAGGTGCCGGCCGAGATGCTGCTCCGGCCCGGCACGAGTCGCGGCAGCCTGTCGGACATCGCCCTCGAGGACACCGCGCCGGCCCTGGCCCGGGCCGGGATCCGCGTCGTCGCCACGGGCGTCGCCGACGAGGCCGACGTCCCGGACCTGATCGATCTCGACGTGCCGTTCGCGCAGGGGACGGCTTTCGCGGCCCCGCGGCCGGTGCGCGCGGAGGTCCTGGCGGCCCCGCCCGCCGAGGAGCCGACGCCCCCGCCGGAGCCCGAGCGGCGCCCGTTCCGGTCGGTCCTGCGCCGGGCCGTGTGAGGGCTTCGGGCCGCCCGCCGAGCCGCGTCACCAGTAGATCTGCAGGCGCGCGATCACCGTGTCGACCGAGAACGGGCGGGTGCCGAGGGTGTCGGACTGGGCCTCCCCCGGCCGCACGCGCCCGTGGACGACGTTCCCGATCAGCCGCAGGTTGGGCTCGGGATACCAGCTCAGGCCGAGGGTCACGTCCTGCTCCATGCCCCCGCGGAAACCGCGGGCGTCCAGGTCGACGGCGCTGTAGCGCGCCGCCAGCTCGAACACGCCGATCCCGCCCCGGGAGAGCCGCTGCGCCTCCGGAACCGTCACGCCCCGGAAGGTCGCGTAGGTCGTGCCGCTCTGCGGCGTCAGCGCGTAGGCGCGGCCCTCGCCGTTGAGCACCAGGGCCGCCTCGACATAGCCGCCCTGGAAATCGAGCGCGGCGCCGGGCTGGCCGGGACCGGGGAACGGCTGCAGCTCGGCCCGGATGTACTCGGCCTGCACCAGGAGCGGGCCGCGGCGATAGGCCAGCTCGGCGCCGAGGCGCGACACGCTGGCGGCGTCGGGGAGATCGCCGGTATCCACCAGGGGGCGCTCGAACAGGAAGGCGCCGGCGGGGCTGGAGAAGCCGAAGGCGCCGTCCGACCGCGACCGGGTGCGGAAGACCCCGGCGAGCCCGAGATGCAGGGTCTCGTCCCCGGTCATGATCGGCGCGACGGTGGCGCGGGCCGCCACCGCGACGCCGTCCCCGTCGATGCCGCTGCTGGCGGCGTTGCCGAACACGCCGGCCACAGCGGTCCAGTTCTTCCCGTGATGTCCGGCCGCGAAACCGAAGCGGCGCTCCGGCACGAGGGCGTTGGCCACCGAGCGCTCGGCGAACAGCGTGTCGTTGTTGCTCTGCAGCCATTCCAGGCTGAAGGGCTCCTTCATGTTGCCGAGGGTCAGGATCGTGTCCGGCAAACCCTTCCAGGCGACCAGCGCGTCGTTGATCGGCAGCATCGGGTCGGCGAAATCGTACTGGAAGGCGATCACCCAGTCGCGGCCGATGGTCAGCGTCGGCTCGATCCAGGCCCGGCGCACGGCGACGTTGTCGGGGAAGGCCTCGGGCAGGTCCGGCCGGCCGAAGCCCGCCGCGCCGCCGTCGATGTGCAGCCGGCCGCCGATCTGGAGCTTCACGTCGGGTTCGGGAAAGGTGAGGGTCAGCCCCTTCGCGTCGTAGCGCAGGCGCTCGCCGGAGGGGCCGGCCATCCCCTCGAACGCGTCCTCGCCGGCGCCGGCGGGACCCGCCAGGGCGAGGGACACGGCCAGGACGGCCGGTGCGGTGCGCGTTCCGATCACGGGAGCAGCAGAGAACAGGTCGGCCGGGCGGCGCCAATCACTTGGCGCAGTCAAAGCCGGAAATCCGCGCATCGTGGCCCGGCGGCCACGACCGCCGGCGGACGGACCGGCGCCGGCCTAGACGGCGCGATTGTCGATCAGCCGGGTCCGGCCCAGGAAGGCCGCGGCGATCACGCGGGCCGGGCCGTCGACCCGCTCCACCGGGACCAGGGTCCGGGCGTCGCAGACCGCGAGGTACTGGACGCGGAACCCCGCCGCCTCCAGCGCCGCCCGCCCGGCGGCGATCCGGCCGGCCACGGGGGTGCCGCTGCGGGACGCGGAGGCGATCTCCGACAAGACGGCGTGGAGCTTCGGGGCGACGGCCCGCTCCTCGGCCGAGAGGTAGCGGTTGCGCGACGACAGCGCGAGGCCGTCGGGCTCGCGCACGGTCGGCACGCCGCGGATCTCCACCGGGAGGTCGAGATCCGCCGCCACCTGCTGGAGCACGCGGAGCTGCTGGAAGTCCTTCTCGCCGAACAGGGCGACGTCCGGCCGGACCTGGTTGAGGAGCTTGGTCACCACCGTGGCGACGCCGGCGAAGTGGCCGGGCCGGAACGGCCCGCACAGGCCGTCGGTCAGGCCGGCGACCTCGATCCGGGTGGCGAAGCCGGGCGGGTACATGGTCTCGACGCTGGGCGTCCAGGCGGCGTCCGCGCCGGCTCGCGCCAGCAGGGCCAGGTCCGCGTCGAGGTCGCGGGGGTAGCGGGCGAAATCCTCGTTCGGGCCGAACTGGGTCGGATTGACGAAGATGCTGGCGACGGTCCGGCGGCCGATCCGCCGCGCCTCGGCCACGAGGGCGAGGTGCCCGTCGTGCAGGGCCCCCATAGTGGGGATCAGGACGACGCGCTCGCCCGCCGCGCGCCACGCCGCCACGCATCCGCGCAGGGCGGCGAGGTCGCGGAAGGACTGGAAGGTCGACTCGGACACGGCACGGGCTCCGGGGGAGGGTGGGGCCGGTCTAGAGCATGATGGGGAGCGGTGGAATCCGGCAGTCCGGTCACGGTCCGCGCGGTCCCGGTCGGCGTCAGGGGCAGTAGGGCAGGAGTGAGCGTCCGAACGGGTCGTCCACGCCGGGCGGCGGCGTGAAGCCGTAGTAGCTCGGATGCCCCAGGCCGTACTCGGAGCCGACATAGCTCGGATCGTCCGGGGCGTTGGTGGGCACGGGCGCCCGCCGGGGCGTGCAGCCCATCGGCGCGGGACGGGACCGGAGGGCGTAGACCGGCCGACGATCGAGGCCGTCGTTGCGCGGGAAGAAGCGGGGGCTGCCACCCGCGCCCGTCTCGACGCCGCCGCGGATGTCGAGGTCGGCCGCGCGGCCCGATCCGGCGAGCAGCAGGACGAATCCGAGCGCCGTCACCGCCCTGCGCGTCGTCGCCCGCATGCCGCCTCCATCCCAGCCGGAAGGCGGCACCGTGCGACGGCAGGGTAAACGGACGCTTACCGCGGGATCACGCGAGCGGCACGACGAGGGCGTTCAGGACGCCGACGAGGTCGCCCTCGGTCAGCCGGATCTGCAAGCCCCGGCCGCCGCCGTTGACGTGGATCTCGGCCGCCGGGTCGGTCAGGGATCCGGCGTCGATCGCCGTCGGGAAGGGGCGCTTCTGACCCAGGGGGCTGATCCCGCCGACATGGTAGCCGGTCAGCCGCTCGGCGTCGGCCGGCTTGAGCATGGACGCGGCCTTGCCCGAGAAGGCGGCGGCGACCCGCTTCATCGACACCTCCTTGTCGGAGGCCACGAGCAGGCAGACCGTCCGTCCGTCTACCGACGCCATCAGGGTCTTCAGCACGCGTCCCGGGTCCACACCGAGCGCCTCCGCGGCCTGCAGGCCGATGCGCGGGGCGTCCGGATCGTACGCGTAGACGTGGAGGCCGTGGCGGATGCCGGCCTTGTCGAGGGCGAGCGTGGCGCGGGTCGTCTTGGCAGATGTCCTGGTGGGTGTCTTCATGGCTCGTTCGGTCAGGTGGACTGGGCGCGCGCGGCGATGAGGCGGGCGATCTCCGCGTAGGCCGCCGCGCAGGCGTCGGGGGAGGCCGTCGATCCCGTGACGTAGACCGCCACGAGGATCGGCGCACGCCCCGGCGGCCGCAGGATCGCCACGTCGTTGACGGTGCCGTTGTCGCCGCTCCCGGTCTTGTCGCCCGCGCTCCAATCCGGCGGCAGGCCGGCCCGCAGGCGTTTCCGGCCGGTCTCGCAGGCGACCATCCAGGCCTCCAGCCGGTCGCGCGAGGCCGGCGACAGGGTCGTCCCGAGGAGGATCCGACCCAGGGTCGCCCGCATGGCGTCCGGCGTGGTCGTGTCGCGCGGGTCGCCGGGCAGGGCGGTGTTGAGGGTCGGCTCGGTCCGGTCGAGGCGGGTGACGGGATCGCCGGTCGTCCGCAGCCACGCGGTCAGCGCTGCGGGGCCGCCGAGATCCGCCAGGAGCAGGTTGGCGGCCGCGTTGTCGCTCCAGACCAGCGTCGCCGCGCACAGGTCGGCGACGCTCATCCGCCCGGTCCCGCCGCCGGCCTCCAGCGCCTTCCGGGTGACCGGGGCGTAGCTCAGGAGATCGCCGGGACCGTAGGTGACGATCCGGCCGAGGGTCTCGCGGCCGGCATCGACCCGCGCCAGGACCGCCGCCACCGCCAGGACCTTGAAGGTGCTGCACATCGGGAAGCGCGCGTCGGCGCGGTAGGCGGCGAGGACGCCGTCCGCCGAGGCGGCCGCGATCCCGAGGCGGCCACCGAGTCGGCGCTCGATCGCGGTCCAGTCCGGCTCCGCCTCGACGGCGCGCGCGGGGAGGGCGAAGGGCGCGGCGAGCAGGCCGAGGCCGACGGCGCGGCGGGTCCAGACGATCATGGCATCCCCGTTCGAGATCGCGGCCGCGCGCCCGGGCGCGTCACCGCGACGCCGGGATGGTATAGGGCGGCCGCGCGTGTTTCACGTGAAACTCCGCCCCTCCGCGCGGCCCTGTGGGACCATGAACGAGACCGACACGCTCTTCGCCCCGGCCAGCGGCTTCGGCCGGGCCGCCGTCGCGGTCATCCGCATCAGCGGCCCGGCCGCGGGCGGCGTGCTCGCCACCCTGGGCGGCCGCCTGCCGACCCCGCGGCGGCTGTCCCTGCGGAGCCTCAGGGATCCGCGGGACGGCACCGAGCTCGACCGGGCGCTGGTGGCGTGGTTTCCCGGGCCGGACACCTACAGCGGCGAGGATATGGCGGAGCTGCACCTCCACGGCGGCGCGGCCGTGCGGATGCGCGTCCTCGCGACCCTCGCCCGCCTTCCCGGATGCCGGGCGGCCGAGCCCGGGGCGTTCACGCGGCGGGCGGTCCTCAACGGCCGGATGGATCTCGCCGAGGCGGAGGCCGTCGCCGACCTGATCGACGCCGAGACCGAGGGCCAGCGCCGGCAGGCCCTGCGCCAGCTCGACGGCGCGCTCAGCAGGCAGGTGGCCGCGTGGCGCGCGGAGGCGATCGACTGCCTCGCCGCCGCGGAGGCCGCGCTCGACTTCGCCGACGAGGGGGACGTGGACGATGCCGGGCTCGACGCCGCGCTGTTCGACCGCGCCGCGCGCCTGCGGGACGCGGTCGCCGCGACGCTGCGCGACGGCCACCGCGGCGAGCGCCTGCGCGAAGGATTCACGGTGGTGCTGGCGGGGGCGCCCAACAGCGGGAAGTCGACGCTGCTGAACGCCCTGAGCCGGCGGGACGTCGCCATCGTGTCGGACAGCCCGGGGACGACCCGGGACGCCATCGAGGTGCGGCTCGACCTCGGCGGCCTGCCGGTCCTCCTAGTCGACACGGCCGGGCTCCGCGAGACCGCGGAGCCGATCGAGGCGCAGGGCATCGTGCGGACCCGGGCGCGGATCGACACGGCCGATCTGGTGGTCGCCCTCGTGCCCCCCGGCGGTGCTGTCCCGGATCTCGGGCCGGGATGCCGTCCGATCCTGATCGTCCGCACGAAGGCCGATCTTTTTGCCGGCTCACAGCCCGCCGGCGACTCGGCCGACGTGACGGTCTCGGCCCATACCGGCGCCGGCATGGACGCCCTGCTCGACGCGATCCAGGCCGCGGCCGAGGACGGTCTCGGCACCGGCGACGCGCTGATCACCCGCGCCCGTCACAGGGCCGCGCTCGAGGCCTGCGTGGCCCATCTCGACCGCGTCTCCGGGAGCGCCGGCGGTCTGCCGGAGCTGGCCGCGGAGGACCTGCGGCTCGCGGTCCGGGCGCTGGGCGAGGTGGCCGGCCATGTCGGCGTCGAGGACGTCCTCGACCGGCTGTTCAGCGGCTTCTGCATCGGGAAGTAGATCTGTAGCTGGCAACCCATCGGGCGGAAACCGGCCCGGCCGGGCGCCGTCGCCGGCTCCCGCAGCCCTGCGCGGCGGCGCTACCGGGGAATCCGCAGGATCCGCGGCCGCCAGATCCCGAGCGCGACGTTCGCGGTCGCGACCGCCAGCAGGACCCACAGGGTGCCGCGCTCGCCGGTCAGCGAGACGGCCAGCGCCGCTGGATCGACGAGGCCCGCGAGCGCGCGGGCGCTCCGCTCCGCCTCCTGCTTCATCGGGCCCTGCACGTAGACCAGCCCGCCCTCGAACATCAGGACCCCGGTGGCGAGCTTCAGCCAGGCCCACCCGGCATTGAGGAAGGCGCGGTTCAGCGCCATCGCCAGCAGGCCGGACATCAGCGTCACCGCCAGGGCGGGCAGGAAGATCCAGGTGGCGACGGCGCCCATGGCGCCCCGCGTCGCCGCGTAGCCCGCCAGGGCGGACGGCGCGGGCGACAGGCTCAGCATGACGACCAGGGACGCCATGGCCCCCAGCAGCCCCGCGGACCCCATCGTGTGGAGGAACTTCAGCAGGCGTCGCACGGCGTCTCACCCGGGCCGTTTCGGCGCAGCCTAGCGCGGGGCATCGGGGGGCGATAGCGGCGCGCCGGTCGCAGGGCTTCCGGCCGAATCCCCCGCCGTCCCCGCGAGCGGAGCGACGCCGTCCAGCCGCGCCACGCTGATCGAGGTCGCGCTGCCCTGGGGCGCCTCGCTGCGCTCGCGACGACGGCGTGGCCCCTCAGCTGCGCAGGCCGGGCGCCTCCTGGCCGGTGCGGGCCACGTACTCGGTGTAGCCGCCGCCGTACTGGTGGATGCCCTCCGGGGTCACCTCCAGCACCCGGTTCGACAGCGCGGCCAGGAAGTGCCGGTCGTGGGACACGAACAGCATCGTCCCCTCGTAGTTGGCCAGCGCCTCGATCAGCATCTCCTTGGTGCCCATGTCGAGGTGGTTGGTCGGCTCGTCGAGCACCAGGAAGTTCGGCGGGTCGTAGAGCATCAGCGCCATGACCAGCCGGGCCTTCTCGCCGCCCGAGAGCACCCGGCAGCGCTTCTCGACGTCGTCGCCCGAGAAGCCGAAGCAGCCGGCCAGCGCCCGCAGGGACCCCTGGCCGGCCTGCGGGAAGGCATCCTCCAGGGTCTGGAACACGGTGCGGTCGCCGTCGAGCAGGTCCATGGCGTGCTGGGCGAAGTAGCCGAGCTTCACGCTGCCGCCGACCGTGACCGAGCCGTCGTCGGGCGCGGTGGTGCCGGTGACGAGCTTCAGCAGCGTCGACTTGCCGGCGCCGTTGATGCCCATCACGCACCAGCGCTCCTTGCGCCGCACCGAGAAGTCGAGCCCCTCGTAGATCGTGCGGCTGCCGTAGCGCTTGTTCACGCCCTTGAGCATCACGACGTCGTCGCCCGAGCGGGGCGCCGGCTGGAACTCGAACGCCACCGATTGCCGCCGCCGGGGCGGCTCGACCCGCTCGATCTTGTCGAGCTTCTTCACCCGGCTCTGCACCTGGGCGGCGTGGGAGGCCCGGGCCTTGAACCGCTCGATGAAGGCGATCTCCTTCGCCAGCATGGCCTGCTGGCGCTCGTACTGCGCCTGGGCCTGCGCCTCGTTGAGCTTCCGCTGGCCCTCGTAGAAGGCGTAGTCGCCCGAGTAGGTGGTGAGCGCGCCGGCGTCGATCTCGATGATCTTGGTGACGATGCGGTTCATGAACTCGCGGTCGTGCGAGGTCATCAGCAGAGCGCCGTCGTAGCCCTTCAGGAACGATTCGAGCCAGATCAGACTCTCGATGTCGAGGTGGTTCGACGGCTCGTCGAGGAGCATCACGTCCGGGCGCATCAGCAGGATGCGGGCGAGGGCGACGCGCATCTTCCAGCCGCCCGAGAGGGCGCCGACGTCGCCGTCCATCATCTCCTGGCTGAAGCTCAGCCCGTCGAGCACCTCGCGGGCCCGGCCCTCCAGGGCGTAGCCGTCGAGCTCCTCGAACCGCGCCTGGACCTCGCCGTAGCGCTCGACCAGGGCGTCCATCTCGTCGGCGCGGTCCGGGTCGGCGAGCGCCGCGCCGAGCTCGGCGAGCTCGGCCGCCACCGCGCTCACCGGGCCGGCGCCGTCCATCACCTCGGTGACGACGCTGCGCCCCGACATCTCGCCGACATCCTGGCTGAAATAGCCGATGGTGATGCCCCGGTCGGCGGCGACCTGCCCCTCGTCGGGCTGCTCCTGGCCGATGATCATCCGGAACAGGGTGGTCTTGCCGGCCCCGTTCGGGCCGACCAGCCCGACCTTCTCGCCCCGCTGGAGGGCGGCCGAGGCCTCGATGAAGACGAGCTGCCGCCCGTTCTGCTTGGTGATCTTGTCCAGGCGTATCATGGGGCGGGCGCTGTCCGGGAGTATCCCGGCCGCTTACGGCATCGGCCGACGCGGCGCAAAGGCGGGGTGCCGCAGTGCGGGATAACGCTTGCGTCCGGCGCAGGCCTGGGCGCATCCCGGGACCCAGGATCAGGCTCGGCCGTTGCCCTGGGCAACAAGAGGATCGCGATGCTGTTCGGTTGGTGGATGACGGGCCTGGACATGGCCATGCTGGGGCTGGAGGCACAGGGCGTGATCGCGCAGCGCATGGCGATGTTCGCCCTCGGCGGCCCGGCGGCCCAGGCCGAGGCGCAGCTCATGGTGACCGAGAAGATGCTGGCCGCCGGCGAGGCGGCGCTCATGCTCGCCGCGGGCGCCTCGAACGGCAAGGTGATCCGCAGCTACCGGCGGAAGGTCCAGGCCAACGCCCGGCGGCTGAGCCGGGGCTGAGGCGCGCGCCCGCCGGGTTTCGGCACGCCGTCATCGCGAGCGCGGCGCGGCGATCCAGCGGCGCCGCAGCGGACGACGGCGTGCTGCCCCGGGCCGCGTCGCTCCGCTCGCGACGACGGAGCCAGCTCGCGCAGCCGCGAGCCGGCCTCAGTTGTTGGCCGTCCGGAACGTGTCGCAGGACTTGGTCTGGCCGCTCTTGTAGCCGGCCATGAACCAGCGCTGGCGCTGGGCCGAGGAGCCGTGGGTGAAGGAATCCGGCACCACGTAGCCCCGCGAGCGCTGCTGGAGCGCGTCGTCGCCGATCTGCGCGGCGGCGTTCAGCGCCTCGTCGATGTCGCCCTTGTCGAGCTCGGCGTACTTGTCGTTGGAGTTCTTGGCCCAGACGCCGGCGAGGCAGTCGGCCATCAGCTCGATCCGCACCGAGAGGGCGTTCGCCTCGGTCTTGCTGGAGGCCTGCTGCTGGCGGGCCTGGACCTTGCCGAGGATGCCGAGCACGTCCTGGACGTGGTGGCCGACCTCGTGGGCGATCACGTACGCGTAGGCGAAGTCGCCCTTCACGCCGAACTTCGAGGCCATCTCCTTGAAGAAGCCGGTGTCCAGATAGACCTTCTTGTCGAGCGGGCAGTAGAACGGGCCCATGGCGGCCTGGGCCGAGCCGCAGCCGGAGCGGGTGCCGCCGGTGTAGAGCACCAGCGTCGTCGGGGTGTACTGCTTGCCGGTCTGCTGCGGCAGGATCTGGCTCCATACGTCCTCGGTGTTGCCGAGGATCTTCGAGGCGAACCGGCCGCTCTCGTCGGTGGGCGCCTGGCGCCGCTTGGCCTGGGTCTGCGGGTCGACCTGCTCCTGCTGGCTGCGGCCGCCGCCGCCGATCTGCTGGGCCCCGCCGATCAGGATCGCCGGGTTAATGCCCGTGAAGTAGCTGATGATCAGCAGCACCACGATGGTGCCGATGCCGAGCCCGCCGGCGCCGCCGCCGGGAAAGCCCATGCCGCCCCCGCCGCCGCCTTCACCGCGCCGATCCTCGACGTTGTCCGAGCTGCGTAGATCTTCCCAGCGCATGGTTGGGTCCCGCCATCGATGCTGCGCCGGCCGCCCCGGGCAGCCCACGATTTGCTGTGCGTCGTCGTGTCCGGCCGCCGGGGCACCGGCAGCGGGAACGAAGCTCTAATGGCGGGAGGGGAGAGCCGGTTCCGTCACCCCGGTCAAGCTCGCGGTCACGCTTTCCCGTCGAGGAGGGCGCGCAGGGACCGGAAATCCCGCCACGCCAGCCGCTTCTGGACCGGCTGGCGCAGCAGGAAGGCGGGGTGGAGGGTGGCGAGCAGCTTCACCTCGCGGTTCGGCAGCTTGTACGGGAACAGCCGGCCGCGGGTCCGCAGGATGCCGTCCTTGGTGCCGGTCAGCGTCTGGGTCGCGGGCGCGCCGAGGCAGACGATGATGTCCGGGTCGACGAGCTCGATCTGGCGCTCCACGAAGGGCCGGCAGACCGCCACCTCCTGGGGGGTCGGGTTGCGGTTGCCCGGCGGCCGCCAGGGCACGATGTTGCCGATATAGGCGCTCGTCCGGTCGAGCCCAACCGCCTTCATCATCTTGTCGAGGAGCTGGCCCGAGCGGCCCATGAACGGCTTGCCGATCCGGTCCTCGTCGGCGCCGGGCGCCTCGCCGAGAAACATCACCCGCGCCTCGGGATTGCCGTCGGCGAAGACGAGGTTCTTCGCCGTGAAGCGCAGCGGGCAGGCGTCGAAATCCGCGAGAATCCGCTCGAGCTCGTCGAGGGACTTGGCCTGCCGCGCCCGGGCGCGGGCGTCGCTCGCGGCCTCGT
>NZ_BBUX01000119.1:0-10765 GCF_000974725.1 Methylobacterium sp. ME121 | reverse complement strand
GGCAACTTCCTGCTGAACTCGGACGTCAACAAGACGCTGGCCACCCTGACCAAAGCCGACGCAAGCCTGAACTCCGCGGCGAGCACGCTGGGCTCGAATCTGTCGGTCGTTCAGAACCGCCAGGACTTCTCCAAGCAGCTGGTCAACGTGCTGAGCACGGGCTCGGCCAACCTGACGAACGCCGACCTGAACCAGGAAGCGGCGAACTCGCAGGCGCTGTCGACCCGTCAGTCGATGGGCATCTCGGCCCTGTCGCTGGCCAACTCCGCACAGCAGGGCGTCCTCCAGCTCCTGCGGTAAGAGCAGTCTCCTTGATGGACATGGCGGCCGGGGCAGAGCGACCCAGCTGCCTGTCATTCGATCCGCGCGCCCGGCCCAGCTGAGCGTCGACCGTTCAAGGTCGGCTCCAACCCTGCGCGCTGACAGCCTGCGCCGAGCGGGCTGTCCCTCCTGCATCGGGTCTCGCCGATGCCGCGCGTTCCGTCATCCCAGCAGCGATCCTGATCCGGACAGCGCGCGCAGCGAGCCCTACATGTCAACGACGCCTACTGAACAGCCGACGCGTCGGCCTGGCCGCCCACGACTCGCTGTGCACGAGCGGCGACGCAACAGCATCTCGTTTCATGTGCGCGACGATTTGCGCAGAGCCATCGAGCATCTGGCCAGGGTCAATGGGGTATCCCTCAGCAAGCAAGTGGAAGCCTACGTCGAAAAATGCGTCCTCGAAGACGTAGTCACACGGGCTGCAAATTACCCAGACTCCATTGATCCCGTCCTTGCGACGATATTGAACGATGAAGCTCCGGCGGCGAGCGCCTGAGGCATGGGCTCGCAAGAGTTCGGGAGCGGGGTGGTCCGTTGGCAGACATCGAGGGCATTCCTCGATGCGCAGCACGTCACCGGGCGACATTCCGGTTCAGCTCGCTGGCCGCGCGGCCGTCAGCCTGTAGCCGCGCCAGCGCGACGGCGGGGTGTCTCCCGGGCTTTCGGCCGGGAATGCCCACACGCTCTACCAGCTCAGTGGCGGTCGACGGTTCGGACGTCTGCGCCGCCAGCACGCCAGGGCGAGGGTCCAAACGCGGCCGGGCGCGTCGAGACGATGGGACCTTCGGCATGACGCCGGGCTAAAGTGAGTCGCCGTCCACGACGAGTCCGCGGCACGCGGCGAGGTGCCACAAGCCTCCGCTCGCGGTCGGCGAAGGTCGCAGTCCGGTTTCGACCCGGTCCAGCCGCGACCCCTAGCCTGTCGGAAGCCCAGAAGCCGACCTTGCTGGCAGAGTGGTGCTCACGTGTCGGGCCCTAAAGTCACGCCGAGAAGATCCGCGTTATCTCGAAATTTTTCAATCGGGGAATTTCTGCGGTCCTGATCTGATTGTATTTTGGCACGAAGCTCTGCAAGCCCTCACTTGGCAATTGTCGAGCGAGTCGAATTTGTCGATGCCAGCTCCCGACGAAGCTGAGTGATCGTTCGGCAGTCGGTCATGACAGTTTCGCTTTTACCCGCGCGCGCTTGCATGATGTGCGCTCGATCGAAAGCGGCCGGAGCAGAGCTCCGGCCACCTCATTAGTTGAAAAGACGGTTGCTTACCGCAGGAGCTGGAGGACGCCCTGCTGTGCGGAGTTGGCCAGCGACAGGGCCGAGATGCCCATCGACTGACGGGTCGACAGCGCCTGCGAGTTCGCCGCTTCCTGGTTCAGGTCGGCGTTCGTCAGGTTGGCCGAACCCGTGCTCAGCACGTTGATCAGCTGCTTGGAGAAGTCCTGACGGTTCTGAACGACCGACAGGTTCGAGCCCAGGGAGCTCGCCGCGGAGTTCAGCGTGTTGCCGGCGCTGGTCAGGGTCGCCAGGGTCTTGTTGACGTCCGAGTTCAGCAGGAAGTTGCCGAGACCGTTCTGGCTCGACGAGTTGTTCGAGCTGGTGATCGACGACAGACCGAGACCGCTCGCCGTGGCGTCGACCGAGGCGACGTTGAGGGTCGAGCTGCCGGTGTTGTTGAACTTGATGTTCAAGTCATTGCCCTTGCCGGCAATGAGGTTGACGCCGTTGTAGCTGGCGTCGCCGGCGAGCTGCGTGATCTGGTTGAGCAGGTTGTTGTACTGGTTCGCCAGCGAGGCGCGCTGCGTCACGCCCGAGATCGACAGGTCGCTGGAGACGACGGTGCTGGCGGCGGTGCCGTAGGTCGAGGCGGTGGTGGCCGAGGCGGTGAAGCCGAGCGCCGTCTGGCTGCCGGAGTTCTGGAATTCGACGTCCGCCTGGGCGTTCAGGACGATCTTGGTGCCGGTGCTGTCGACCGAGAAGATCGCGCCGGCGCCGAACGAGCCGCTCGACGCGGTCGAGGCCGAGCTGACCGCAGAGTTCAGGGCCGCGACGGTGGCGCTGATGCTCGAGGAGGCGGCGACCGTGGCGGAGACCGAGGTGCCGTTGATCGTCAGCAGGACCGTCTGGGAGGCGGTGCTGGCGCTGTAGGCGTTGGCGGCGGTGCCGGTGGTGGAGAGCTGGGTCGAGAGCGCCTGGTTGGCGATCGACTTGGCTTGGTCCACGAGCTTCTGGATCGAGGTGATGCCCTGGTTGGCGGCCTGGATCGACTGGATGCCGTTGGAGACGCCGTCGAGGAGCGTGTTCAGGCTCGAGGAGCGGCCGTCGAGGGCCTGAGAGGTGAAGAAGTTGGTCGGGTTGTCGAGGGCGGAGTTGACCGTCTTGCCGGTGGCGAGGCGGTTCTGCGTGGTCGCCATCAGCTGGGCGGTGTCCTGCAGCGACAGCAGGTTCTGGCGCGTGGCGGCCGACAGGGTGATCGAGGACATGGGGCTCTATCTTTCTGGCTCAACATGCCGCTTCTGCGGCAATCTCATGAGCAATAATACGGATGTCAGATCAACTTGGATTCGGAAACAATCTAGAAATTAAGATATCACAGTAAACGGCCCAATAATTGACGTCAGCGTCTAGGACTTTGCTTAAAGTTGAGGGCGCGGGACATTCGATCGCCCGGCAGTTGATTTGCTGCAACTTGAGGCGGCTGGGACGCGACCGATACAATCCGGCGTGTCTTCAGCAGCACCTGTCAGCCACGCGCATCTGCCACACCACGTTCATGCGCACTCGGCAAACTGCCTTGCCGCTATCCGAGCCGACATCCGCCAATCTATCGTCGGAGAGTCCAGGGCCGACTCAATCAAAATCCAATCGAGCATCCATCTTGTTCGTTGCCTGGACGCGAGACGGCCGCGGGAGGGTCACGAACGGCCTTCAACAATCGGGATGTCTGAGACAGAGACCGAAGAGCGACGTCTGCTTCGATGCGGTTGCCGTCCAACAGCGAACCGGCAGCAAACCACCCGTAGCGGACGTCGCGGAACTTCCGGACTGGGGCACCAGCGGACGGCAGTGCTAGCGGTCGATTTCGTCGCCGATCGGCGCCACTGCGACGCCGGCGGCCCGAAGCGCGGTCACCGCCTTCATGATCGGGTCGGCGGCGGCGTCCATGCCGCTATCCCAGCGCGATCAACATCCAGGTGCGCGCCTTCGCCATCAGGTCGCCGTCCCCGGCTTGAGGGTCGGACGCGATCACGCGGTCAATAATCTCGCGCGCGTCCGCGCCGCTCATCCCGATTCCCTGCACGAAGCCGCTCAGCCGCTCGGAGAGACGTTCGATGGTCGCCGCGCGGTCGGCGCTCGGATCGGTCTCGCTCATTCTTTCACCGGATGGGCCAACAGGATCGTGGTCCGGACCATGTTGCGCTTCCAGGCCGGCTTTTCGGTGGTCAGCGCCTCGGCGGCGCGCGCGTCGGTGCGGAGCGTCTCGACGAGGTCGAGCGTCCAGCCCTTCGCGAGCGGCTAGGCCTCGGTTGCCAGATCCGCGAGCACGGCGTCGACCGCGGCGTCGATATCCTGATCGGTCACCTCGGCGGCCTTGCGCAGTTCGGTGACGGGCGGGGGTTCTTTGGCCATGGGCCGGCCAATTGCAGCGTGGTCGTCGTCGAGTCCATGAGGCCGACCCGCACAGCGAGGGCGAGCAGGTCGCCGTCCGTCAGCGTCTCGCCGTCGACCGGCCAACAGGGCAGCCCGCCTGTCCATGGCCCCACGGTGTGCCGCGGGCTCGAAGCGCCGCAACAGCTTCGCTGATCGGATCGTGGCCATCGCTCATGAAGCGACGCTACCGCGAGCCGAGGAAGCGCGTCGAGGCTGGCTGACCGCAGAGCGGTTCGGGAGGCGGAGAGGGGGGGCTTACCGGTTCGCCCTGCTTACCATGCGCTTACCGGGATCGTGATCCGGTAAGCAGGAAGTAGGCTAAGTCTTGGTGGGCGCACTAGGGTTCGAACCTAGGACCCGCTGATTAAGAGTCAGCTGCTCTACCAACTGAGCTATGCGCCCGATCGCGTCTGCGACCGCCCGGTGGCCACCAAGTCCGTCCGGGGTGGCGGGCTGATACCAACGCGGCCGGGGCCTGTCCAGCCCCGGCCGCAGCTTTTTCTCATTCCGCCGCCGCATGCTGTGCATGCACGCGCACGGAATGGGCCGACAGCTTGTTCAGCGCCGAGAGATACGCCTTCGCGGACGCCACCAGCGTGTCCGGATCGGCGCCGCGCGCGGTGACGCTGCGCTCGCCGTCGCGCAGGCGCACCGAGACCTCCGCCTGCGCGTCCGTGCCGCCGGTCACGGCATGGACCTGGTAGAGCTCCAGCTGCGCCTGGTGCGGGACCAGCGCCGAGATCGCGTTGAACACCGCGTCCACCGGCCCGTTGCCGTCCGCCTCCTCGATCCGCGTGCCGGTCTCGTCGGCGATCCGCAAAGTCGCGCGCTGCGGGCCGCGGGTGCCGGCGATCACCGACAGGGAGACCAGCCGGATCCGGTCGTGGGCCGTGGCGAGGTTCTCGTCGACCAGCGCCTCGATGTCCTCGTCGTAGACGTGCTTCTTCCGGTCGGCCAAGGCCTTGAAGCGGTCAAAGGCGTCCTGGAACTGGTTGTCGGACAGGTGCAGGCCGAGATCCTCCAGCTTGGAACGGAAGGCCGCCCGGCCGGAATGCTTGCCCATCACCAGGGAGGTCTTGGTCAGCCCGACCGAGGCGGGCGTCATGATCTCGTAGGTCTCGGCGTTCTTGAGCATGCCGTCCTGGTGGATGCCGCTCTCGTGCGCGAAGGCGTTGCGGCCGACGATCGCCTTGTTGAACTGCACCGGGAAGTTCGTGGCGTGGCTCACGAGCTTCGAGGCGCGGGTCAGCATGGTCGATTCGACGCCGGTCTGGTAGGGCAGCACGTCCGCGCGGGTGCGCAGCGCCATCACGATCTCCTCGAGCGCGGCGTTGCCGGCCCGCTCGCCGATGCCGTTGATCGTGCACTCGACCTGCCGGGCGCCGCCCTCGATGCCCGCCAGGGAATTGGCGATCGCGAGGCCCAGGTCGTTGTGGCAATGGACCGAGAACACGGCCTTGTCGGCGTTCGGCACGCGCGCGCGGACGTTCGCGAACATGTCGCGGTACTCCGACGGCGTGGCGTAGCCGACCGTATCGGGGAGGTTGATCGTCGTGGCGCCGGCCTTGATCGCCGCCTCGACGCAGCGGCACAGGTAGTCGAGCGGCGTGCGGGTCGCGTCCATCGCCGACCACTCCACGTCCTCGACGAGGTCGCGGGCCTGGGCCACGGTCTTCAGGATGATCTCGACGACCTCGTCCTGGCTCTTGCGCATCTGGTGCGCGAGATGGATCGGCGAGGTCGACACGAAGGTGTGGATCCGCGCGCGCTTGGCGTGGCGCACGGCCTCGCCGGCCCGGGCGATGTCGGCGGGGATGGCGCGGGCGAGGCCCGCGATGGTCGCGCGCTTGGTCCGGCGGGCGATCTCGGAGACCGCCTCGAAATCGCCGTTCGACGCGATGGGGAACCCGGCCTCGATGATGTCGACGCCCATCGTGTCGAGCAACTCGGCCACCGCGAGCTTCTCGTCGAAGGTCATGGTGGCGCCGGGGCACTGCTCGCCGTCGCGCAGCGTGGTGTCGAAGATCAGGATCCGGTCGCGGGCGGAGGCGGTGCTGGTCGTGGTCATGGCATTACCCTGTCGCGGGCCGCCCGGCACGGGATGGCGCGGCGCGGCGTGGTGCCCTCGCGGGCGGATTCGCGAATGAAAGAACTCCCCTGAAGGCCCAGGCGCGCGCCCGGACGGCCCTCAGGGGCGGGTAAGCAGGAGCGGAAGAAGGAGCCCGGAGCGGCGCGCACGGGACCGAAGCGCCGTAGAGGCGGCGCGGGCGGTCTCGGTCGCTGAGCCGGCTCTGGCCAAGGCTCGTCTCTCCTGTCGGCGGCCCGCGCGGGACGGTCTCACGGCGCGGTGCCGCCCGTAGGTATCCCCGCAGCGGCCGGAACACAAGCGAGACCGGCGTCAGGACGCGCGGGCCGGGACGGTCGCGGCCGGCGGCGCCGTGAGGATCGCCGCCGCGAGATCGTCGTAGAACAGCATCTGCCCGGCGGCCCAGGCCTCGAATTCCGCCAGCAGCGTCGGATCGAGGGCTGTCAGGCGGCCGTCGGTGATCCGGATCCATCCCGCCGCCTCAGCCTCGCCGAGCAGATTGCCGATATGGGCCCGCGACACGTCCAGCCGCTCGGCGAGGCCGCGCAGGCTGAGCGAGACCGCCGCCGGCGCTCCGGGCACCGTGACGGCGTAGTGGGCCCCGACGAGGGCGGTGAGCAGCGGGTAGCCGCAGTCCCGACCGGCGAACTTGAGCACCCGCGGGAACGGGGCGATGAGCGTGCCGTGCCGCAGCACGTGGGCGGCCGACCGGCGGACCAGTTCCCCGAGCCAGTCCGGGCCGTCGAGCGTCCCGGCGCGGCCGGGGTCGCGGCGCTCGACGGCGTCCATGGCGGCGACGAACAGGCGCCCGCTGCGCGCGATCTCGGTGACGAGGGCCGGCGCGGCCTGCAGGCATTTCACCCGCCCGTCGCCGCGGTCCGCCACCGCGGTGACGAAGCGTCCGGCCTTCAGCGCCGACACGAAGCCGGCCGTCTGCCGCGGGCTCGATCCCACCATGGCCTGCAGGGCCGTCAGGGTGGGGCGGGGGCCGCCGTGGTGACGCCACGCGTAGTCGTTGTGGATCAGCATGAACGAGACCACGTAGCGCCCGATCTGGTTGAGCAGCTTGTGGCTGGGCCAAACTATCTGCGCCGGCTCGATCATGCCCCGGCAGTAACCGGCGACCGCCGGGCGGAAATCGCGCTCGGATCGAAGCAGAGCGATCCGATCCCGGAAATGATCGTCCAACATCCGTGCCCCGGTTCAGCCGGCTCCGGACCGGAGGGATGCCCCGCGCCCGGCCTCAGGTCCAGGATTTCCTGCAAAGTTTGGACTCTGTGGTGAAGAACGGGCCGGGATACGACTCGCAGTGCTTGTCTCAGCGCTGCCGAAGCGAGCGGTCCGCCGGGCCTGGCCGGCGTCAGATGCAAAGGGGACCGTCCACCGTGTGCGATCTGCATCGACCCTCTCTCTCCCGGCGCGGCCTGCTGGCGGCCGCGGCGGCCGGTACCGCGATGGGGGCTTCCGCCGGGATCCGGCGCGCCGAGGCGGCCCTCGACGGGGCGCGATCGAACGCCATCACGTCCGAGGCGGCCCTGACGCGACTGCGCGACGGCAACGGCCGCTACGTGGCCAACACGCCGGCGAATCGGGACTTCGCGGCCGGTCGCGCCGCGCGCGCCGCGGCGCAGTACCCGATCGCCTGCATCGTCGGCTGCGCCGACGCCCGGGTCGCCCCGGACTTCATCTTCGACCAGGGACCGGGCGATCTGTTCGTCGTCCGCGTCGCCGGCAACTTCGTCACCACCGACGGCCTCGCCAGCCTGGAATACGGCGTGTCGGTACTCGGGGCGCCGCTGATCCTCGTGCTCGGACACTCCGATTGCGGGGCCGTGAAGGCGACGATCGACGTCATGAAGACCGACGCGACCCTTCCCGGTCATCTCCCCGTACTGATCGACGCGATTCGCCCGGCGGTGGACCTGGCCGAGAAGGCGCGGGCGCAGGATCCCCTGGCCGAGGCCGTCGCCCAGAACGTTCGGCACAGTGTCCGGCGCCTGCAACAGGCCGGGCCCATCCTCGCGGAGGCCGTCGCCGCCGGGCGCGTGAAGGTCGTGGGCGGCTTCTACGACATCGGCACCGGCCGGGTCGCGATGCTCTGATCGCGGGGGCGCGATCCGCCCCGGTGCGCGGGCGGGCGCCCGGCCGATGCGGGACGCCGATGCTGGACGCCGATGCTTGCCAATGACGGTGCAGCCTCGATAAAGCCCGCCGGCACGTCGAGACCGAACCCGCGAGACCGTCATGGCCAGCTACAAGCTCCTCCTCCTCCCCGGCGACGGGATCGGCCCGGAGGTCGCCGGCGGCATGCAGGTGGTGCTCGACACCCTCAAGGAGACCGGTCTCGCGACCTTCGAGACCGAGACCGACCTCGTCGGCGGCTGCGCCATCGACGCGCACGGCGTCCCGCTGGCGGACGCGACCCTGCAGCGCGCCAAGGACGCGGACGCGATCCTGCTCGGCGCGGTCGGCGGACCGAAATGGGCCGGCGTCGCCTACGAGAACCGCCCCGAGGCCGGCCTGCTGCGCCTGCGCAAGGAGCTGGACCTCTTCGCCAACCTGCGCCCGGCGATCTGCTACCCGGCCCTGGCCGAGGCCTCGGCGCTGAAGCGCGAGCTGGTCGAGGGGCTCGACATCATGATCGTCCGGGAGCTCACCGGCGGCGTCTATTTCGGCGAGCCGAAGGAGATCACCACGCTGGAGGACGGCTCCAAGCGGGCGGTCGACACCCAGGTCTACACGACGGCCGAGATCGAGCGGATCGCCCACGTGGCCTTCGACCTCGCGGGCAAGCGCTCGGGCCGGGTCGCCTCGGCCGAGAAGCACAACGTGATGAAGTCGGGCGTCCTCTGGAAGGAGGTCGTCACCAGGGTGCACGCCGAGCACTACGCCGACCTGCAGCTGGAGCACATCCTGGCCGATAACTGCGCCATGCAGCTGGTGCGCCGGCCGAAGCAGTTCGACGTGCTGGTGACCGACAACCTGTTCGGCGACGTGCTCTCCGACATCGCCGCCATGCTCACCGGCTCCCTCGGCATGCTGCCCTCGGCCTCCCTCGGGGCGGTCGACGCGAGCGGCCTGCGGCGGGCGCTCTACGAGCCGGTCCACGGCTCGGCCCCCGACATCGCCGGCCAGGACAAGGCCAACCCGATCGCCATGATCGGCTCGCTCGCCATGTGCCTGCGCTACTCCTTCGGCCTCGGCGACGCCGCCGACGCCCTCGACGGCGCCATCACCGACGCCCTCGCGGGCGGCGCGCGCACCGCCGACATCGCCGGCGCCGGTGTCAACCCGATGGGCACGCGCGCCATGGCCAGCGCCGTGGCGGACGCGCTCCGCGCCCGGGTCGGCTGAGACACGTCTTCGGCGCGTCGCAGCACCGGGTCCGATCCCCAGCCGCCTGTTTCGACGCATGGCGGTCGGGCGCGACCTTCGCTATGACGCGCCCATCGAGGATTGGGAGCGTCATGAAGGCCGGAGACGGGGCGTCTGAGCGCGCGAGCGCGGATTTCGGCTTCGAGCGCGTGGCGCTCGACGAGAAGCAGGGGCGCGTCGACAGCGTCTTCCACTCGGTCGCCCGCCGCTACGACATCATGAACGACCTGATGTCGGCGGGCCTGCACCGGGCCTGGAAGGCGCAGCTCGTCTCGATGCTGCGGCCGCCGCAGAACCGCGCCTTCGCGCATCTCGACGTCGCCGGCGGGACCGGCGACGTGGCGTTCCGCGTGCTGGCCGCCGGCGGTCCGCGCACCCGCGTCACCGTCCTCGACATCAACGAGTCGATGCTGCGGGTCGGCGCCGAGCGGGCGCGGGAGCGCAGGGTCGACGAGGCCGGCGACCGGATCGCCTTCGTGACCGGCAACGCCGAGGCCCTGCCGCTGCCCGACGCGTCCTTCGACGCCTACACGATCGCCTTCGGCATCCGGAACGTGCCGCGGATCGAGACGGCCCTCGCCGAGGCGCGGCGCGTGCTGAAGCCCGGCGGGCGCTTCCTCTGCCTGGAATTCTCCGCCGTCGACATTCCGCTGCTCGACCGCATCTACGACGCCTACTCGTTCAACGTGATCCCGCGCATCGGCGCCCGGGTGGCCGGGGACGCCGAGTCCTACCGCTACCTCGTGGAGTCGATCCGGAAGTTCCCGACCCGCGGCGCCTTCGCGGGCATGATCGAGCGCGCGGGCTTCCGGCACGTCACCGACCGGGCGCTCACGGGCGGGATCGTGGCGATCCATTCGGGCTGGAAGGTCTCTTGAGCGCCCCCGCGCGCGACGGGAGCCAGCACCGGTGATCAGCGCCGCCGTCAACCTGTTCCGCGGCGCCCGGGTCGGCTTCGTGCTGGCCCGCGAGGGCGCCCTCGCCTTCGCCGATCCCTCCGAGCTGCCGCCGCACCTGCGGCTCGCCCTGCGGATCGGCCGCTCCCTCGAGCGGCCCGGCCTCGACGACGGGGCCGCCCGGCTGTCGGCGGCCATGACGCGCCTCGGCCCGTCCTACGTCAAGTTCGGCCAGTTCCTGGCGACGCGGCCCGACATCGTCGGGATGCGCGCGGCCTTCGACCTGGAGAAGCTGCAGGACCGGGTGCCGCCCTTCCCGCAGGCGGTCGCGCTCCGCACGGTCGAGGCCGCCCTCGGCAAGCCCGTGAGCGCGCTGTTCGTCTCGTTCAGCGAGCCGATCGCGGCCGCCTCGATCGCGCAGGTCCACAAGGCGATCGT
>NZ_BBUX01000120.1:0-10504 GCF_000974725.1 Methylobacterium sp. ME121 | reverse complement strand
GCCCGGGACCGAGATCCTGTATCCGGACCCCGGCTTCCCGATCTACCGCTCGATGATCGAGTTCACCGGCGCGACGCCGGTGCCGGTGCCGATCCGCGAGGCGAACGGCTTCGCCTTCTCGGCGGCCGAGACGCTGGCGCTGATCACGCCGAGGACGCGGCTGCTGATCGTCAACTCGCCCGCCAACCCCACCGGCGGCGTGACGCCGAAGACCGAGATCGACGCCCTGGTGAAGGGCCTCGCCGAGCACCCCGACGTCGCGGTGCTGTCGGACGAGATCTACGGCACCATGACCTACGACGGCGAGACCCACCACTCGCTGCTGACCTATCCCGAGATCCGCGACCGGCTGGTCTACCTCGACGGCGCGTCCAAGACCTACGCGATGACCGGCTGGCGGCTCGGCTGGTCGGTCTGGCCGAAGCCGCTCTACGACGCGGCGCGCAAGCTCGCGGTCAACGCGCATTCCTGCGTCAACGCGGCGACCCAGTGGGCCGGCATCGCGGCGCTCGACGGCCCGCAGGATTGCGTGACCGAGATGGTGGCCGAGTTCGACCGGCGCCGGGCGATCGTGGTCGACGGGCTGAACGCCCTGCCGGACGTCTCCTGCATCGCGCCCAAGGGCGCGTTCTACGCCTTCCCGAACATCGCCCGGACCGGCTGGAAGGCGAAGGCCCTGGCCTCGGCCCTCCTGGAAGAGACGGGCGTGGCCGTGATCGGCGGTCCGGATTTCGGCGTTCACGGCGAGGGCTACCTCCGCCTGTCCTACGCCAACTCGGCCGAGAACATCCGGCGGGCTCTGGAGCGGATGGGCGCGTTCCTCGGCGAGCGGAAGCCGGGCTGAGCGGACGCCCCGTCACCGACCTCGGCAAGGCCATCAGAACCCGTCCCGCGGTCGACGGTAACGGCGCCGCCGTCCCCGCGAGCGCGGCGCAGCGATCCAGCCGGCGCGACGACCGCCGAGGCGGAGCCGCCCTGGGTCACTTCGCTGCGCGCGTGATGACGCCGGCGGGTGTGGCGACCGCAGCGCTCGGACGGACACAGGTGTAAACGGCGCGCCCGATCGGCCCGCCTCAGGACTTGCCGGGCGCCCGCTTGTCGATCCAGCCGACCAGCCAGTCGGCGATGTCGAGGCTGTTCTTGTCCTGCATCAGCATGTGCGAATTGCCGTGGATGCCGATCTCCGGCAGCAGGATCAGTTCCGCCTTGCCGCCCGCGGCGTTCGCCGCCGCCACGAAGCTGCGGCACTGCTTGAGCCGCGGCGCCCAGCGGGGCGAGGCGTCGACGTAGTCGCCGAACAGGACGAGGATCGGCAGGTCCTTGTAGGGCGCGAGGTCGTCCTTCGCCGGGTCCGGGCAGGCGGCCGGCTCGATCGCCACGATGGCGCGCAGGCCGGTCCGGTCGAGGGCGGCGGTCTGGAACGGGTAGATCCCCGATTGCGAGTGCGAGATCAGCACCGCGCCCTTGAGCCGCTTGGCGAGCTCCGACAGGGCCGGCACGGTCGGGTTCGGCACCGGCAGGGCGGCCGACCAGTCGGGAACCATCTGCTTCCAGAACTCGCCCTGGGCCTCCAGGGGGAACTGCATGCCGGGGAACACCTTCGGGTATTCCGGCCCGAACCGGAAGATCGCCCAGGCCGGCTCGCGGCCGGCCGAGAAGACGGCCGGCAGGGAATTCGGGTCGGCCCGCCCCGTCTTCACGGCGTTGATCTGGGCCGGGCTCGCCGCCGAGCGGCCGCGCCAGGCCTGATCGATCACGTAGGTCGGGAAGCCGCGCCGGACGAGGTACTCGTCCCAGCCCATGCGCCCGTCGGGCGTCGTCTCCCAGGTTTTGCCGGTGAGGCAGCAGCCGTGGATCAGGACCAGCGGCGGCCGTCCGGCGTTCACCGGGATCTGATAGCGGACATAGATCTGGTCGACGCTGATCGTGCCCGACGGCGCGTAGGCCGGCAGCGTCGAGAGCGTGTCGGACTGGACGTCGCGACCGCCGACGAAGAAGCTGCCCTGCTCGGCGATCGTCAGCGGGCCGGGGGCCGGGTCGGCCGCGCGCGCGGAGCCGCCGGCGATCAGCACGGCTGCGACCAGCGCGCAGGCCCGCCGCCGGGCGCGCCCGAGCGCGGGCACTGACAGTCCTGCCATGAAATGTCCCGTCCTCCCGCGGACGGATCGCCCGGACCCGTCGTCGCGGGGAAGCCTAGCACGAAGCTCGGCCGCCGTGGAGGATCCACCCATCGGACATGTTGCCGCTCAGGCCGCGATGTCGCGCTCGACCCGCTCGGTCGTCTCCGCGGGCAGGTCGAGGGCCTCGGCCAGCATCTTCAGGAACTGACGCTCCTGGAGCGTGTCGGGATCGATCGCGAGCCGCGCCGCCGCGAAGATCCGCGCCGCCGCGTCCGGACTCGCGACCCGCTCGGCGATCGCGTCGACGTCGGCGGGATCCGCGAGTTCGCGGTCGAGCCAGGACCGGCCATCGGGATCGAGGCCCGCCTCCGCCACGGCCGCGTCGAGGCGTTTGCGCTCCGCGGCGTCGACCATCCCGTCGGCCGTCGTGGCCGCCACCATGGCCCGCAGCATCAGCCGGGCCTCGTCCTCGTCGACCTGCGTGAAGTCCGGCCCGCCGGCCTCGGGCGGCGCCGCCCCGCGCAGTGCCCGGTAGGCGAGGCTGCCGATCAGCGCCAGCCCGCCGAGGGCGGCACCGGCGGCGAGGCCGCCGCGCCTCGAACGCACCAGCGCGTCGACGATCCGTCTGCTGTCAGCCATGCCGTCCTCCCGGGATCCGATCCAGATCGGATCGGAAACCACCCGGGAGGCGCTCGGGTTCAGCCGCGCTCAGGCGTCGGCCTCATCCTCGTCCTCGTCCTCGTCGATATCCACGAGGAAGACGATGTCGGCCTCGTCCTCGTCGTCCGAATCGGACCCGGTGTGGCGCGGATCCTCGACGAAGTCGCCCTCGCCGTCGTCCTCGGCGAGCGCGTCCTCGAAGATCTCGACCTCGTCCTCGGTGGCGGCCCGGACCTTGAGCGCCGACGTGCCGTTCCAGAGCGGCTTCCCGCCGGTCGTCATGGTCCGGATGTCTTCCTTGAAGCCGTCACAGGTGAAGAGGTCCTTGGCGGACGCCTCGTCGCTGTTGATCACCGCAACGGCGGTGCCGTCGATCTCGAGCGTGAACATGGCCGGCATCCCTCTCGTAACCGTCCTCAGGCGCCCCCGCTCGGCGGGCCGGCGCACGGGTGCGACGCGCTGCCCCGGGAAGAAACGCCTCGGTTTCGTCCGGTGGCGATGAGCGTCGCGCGGGGATGCTGTAGGGGTGAAGCGGACGGCCGCCAAGCCCGTCGCGGCCCCACCCGCACGATTCGGCGCGGCACGGCTCCTGCGCGCATCGCCGCGGACACGGTCTCGAACACGAAGGATCACCCGCGCATGCGGATCAGGCTCGGTTGCGAGATGCGCTACGCCTTCCCCTACCCGGTGCCCATGGTGGTG
This sequence comes from Methylobacterium sp. ME121, assembly GCF_000974725.1. Lineage (NCBI taxonomy): Bacteria > Pseudomonadati > Pseudomonadota > Alphaproteobacteria > Hyphomicrobiales > Methylobacteriaceae > Methylobacterium > Methylobacterium sp. ME121. The sequence continues at coordinate 7,022 of NZ_BBUX01000120.1, read as the reverse complement.
ATGCTCAACGTGCATCCCTCCAGGGCGGCCGCCCTGGAGGCGCCCGACGCGCTCCGGACCGATCCGCCCGTCCCGGTGACGATCTATCGCGACGGCTTCGGCAACCTGTGCGGCCGCCTGACCGCGCCCGCCGGCAACTTCACCATCGGGACCGACGCCGCGATCCGCGACAGCGGCGTGCCCGATCCGGTCCACCCGGAGGCCGCGCAGCACGCGATCGAGGAGCTGCCGCCCGAGACGATCGTGTTCCTGCTCCCCAGCCGCTACTGCGAGTCCGACCTCCTGGCCGACGAGGCGTGGCGTCTCTTCGGCCATACCGAGCCGGGCTGGGCCAGGGTGCAGGCGGTCTGCGACTTCGTCCACGCCCACATCGCGTTCGGCTACGAGTTCGCCCACCGCGACCGCACGGCCATGGACGCCTACGCGGGCGGGCGCGGCGTCTGCCGGGACTTCACCCACCTGGCGGTCGCGTTCTGCCGCGCCCTCAACGTCCCGACCCGGTACTGCACCGGCTACATCAGCTTCATCGGCGAGCCCGAGCCGCACCCGGCGGGCGACTTCGCGGCCTGGATGGAGGTCTATCTCGGTGGAGGCTGGCACGTGTTCGACCCGCGCAACAACAGCCCGCGGATCGGCCGCGTCATGGTCGCGTACGGCCGCGACGCCGCGGACGTGCCGCTGACCCACACGTTCGGACCCAATCCCCTCGTGGGCTTCCGGGTCTGGGCCGACCGGATCGACCACCTCGACGCGTCCGGCGACGCGCCGGTAATGCCGGAGGAACCCCTGCCGCCGCAGAGCATGGCGACCCGGACGGGGTGAGCGCCGCGCGTCAGACGCCGGCGCCGCGGGCGATGGCGCGCTTGACCACCCCCTGCACGTCCGGGTTCGAGAGGAACAGGTCGTGGTTGATCAGGCCGCCGCCGTAATCGGAGGCGTCGGCGACGCGGACGCCGAGGGCCTCGAGCTTGGCGCGGTCGGCCGCGCCGGCGCGCACGCCCCCCGCCAGCGCCGCCGAGAGTTCGAGCGCCCGGTCGTTGGTGGAGGAGATCACCGTGATCTTCGAGACGTCGGGCCCGAGGCGGGCGACGCCGTTGGAGAACAGGTCGAAATCGATGTCGGGCGCGGCCAGCACCACGGCACCGATCCGCGACATCGCCGCCTCGCCGGCCTCGGCGCGGAGCATGCGCAGGGTCTCGAGGGTGAGGAGCGTGCCCATGGAGTGCGCGACGATGTTGATGCGGCCGCCGCTGGGCGAGGCGGCGAGCGCCTTCAGCAGGTCCTCGAACGCGTCGCGCGACCAGAGGGCGCTCTCGCGATCGTAATTGTAATCGAGGGTCGCGGCCGCCGACGGCCACGTGAACAGGCCGGAGACGCCGCGGAACCGGATCCCGTCCGAGAGCCGGGCAGCGCTGACGGCGGCGGATTCGAACGATTCGCGGTAGCCGTGGACGTAGATCAGCACGTCGCGCCCGAGGGCGGCCTGGGAAAAGGCCTCGGCGGCGCCCGGGCCGGACTCGGATTTCGGAACTGCGCCGATGGTCCAGTCGCCGGTGATGACGGACGAGACCTTGCCGAGCAGCGAGCGGTCGGGCGGCGACAGGCGCACCTCGGCGAAGCTCAGGCCGCGGCCGCGGTCGCTGCTGAAGTACGGCGGTCGGGGCGGATTGCCCACGGGCTTGCGGGTCGTGGCGACCAGCAGCACCGGCATGACGTCGAGGGCCGACTGCTTCTCGGGCAGGGCCGCGCCGGTGCCGAGGTCGTCGGTGACGCAGGCACCGAGCGACGGGGCGAGACCCGCGGCGCCCGCGAGGGCTCCGAAGCGGAGAAGGACGCGGCGTGAGACGATCTGGCTCGACATGATCCGGTGACGCTCGGGCGGGTCGTCTTCCGTTGCCCAGGATCGTGACCATCGCGGGGCACGATCGCCGCATCGCGGCGTGAATAGCGGGCACGGCCGGGCTTGTGGTGGGCGGGACACAGCCGGCCCATCCCCCGGCCCCGGTACTCTCCCCCTCGACGGCGGCCGTCGCCGCGGCCATGAAGGGATCATGACGCCGTCCATCGACATCGAGAGTCTCCGGGAGCGCCTGCTGCGCGGCGACCGCGCCGCTCTGGCCCGCGCCATCACGCTGGCCGAGTCCAAGCGCGCCGATCACCGGGCGCTGGCGGCGAGCCTGATCGACTCGGTCCTGCCCGAGACCGGCCGGGCGATCCGCGTCGGCATCACCGGCGTACCCGGCGTCGGCAAGTCGACCACCATCGACGCCCTCGGCTCGAACCTGACGGAGGCCGGTCACAAGGTGGCGGTGCTCGCGGTCGACCCGTCGTCCTCGCGGACCGGCGGCTCGATCTTGGGCGACAAGACCCGGATGGCGCGGCTGTCGCACGATCCCGGAGCCTTCATCCGTCCCTCCCCGTCCTCCGGCACGCTCGGCGGCGTCGCGGCCAAGACCCGCGAGACCATGCTGCTCTGCGAGGCGGCGGGCTTCGACGTGATCCTCGTCGAGACGGTCGGCGTCGGCCAGTCGGAAACGGCCGTGGCCGACCTCACCGACTTCTTCCTCGTGCTGATGCTGCCCGGGGCGGGCGACGAGTTGCAGGGCATCAAGAAGGGCATTCTCGAACTCGCCGACATGATCGCCGTCAACAAGGCCGATGCGGGCGAGGCCGAGCAGCGCGCCAACGCGGCGGCCTCGGAGTACCGGGCGGCGCTGCACATCCTGACTCCGGCCTCCGCCACCTGGACACCGCCGGTGGTCACGATCTCGGGCTTCCACAACCTGCGGCTCGACGCCCTGTGGGCGAAGATCGTCGATCACCGGGAGAAGCTCACGGCGACCGGCGAGATCCAGGCGAAGCGCCGGACTCAGGACGTGAAGTGGATGTGGGCGCTGGTCGACGAGCGCCTGCACCAGCGTCTCGTCGGCTCCCCGGAAGTTCGCCGCCGCACGGCCGAGGCCGAGGCCGGCGTCGCCCGGGGCGAGACCTCCCCGGCCGCCGGCGCGGCGGCCATCGCCGAGTTGATCGGGCTCTGACCGTTCCGCGGCCGCGATCGCGGGGCGAGACGCACAATTTCGTGGCGGGCGGGGGCACAAACGCCGTCTCGCGCGTTCGGTGGACGACGGCTTATCGAGCGGCGCCCCTGTCGCGGCGCCGCGCTCACGTCCAGGAGAGTGCCATGGTTGATACGGATCGGATCGTCGGCGGCGCCAAGGAGGCCGTCGGCAAGGTTCAGGGCTCGGCCGGTGATTTCGTGGGCTCCAACCGCGACTCGGTCGAGGGACGTTTCCGCGAGGCCCAGGGCCAGGCTCAGAACGTCTACGGCCAGGTGAAGGACAAGGCCCGTGACATCGCAGACCGGGCCGGTGACTACGCGAGCGACGCCTACGAGCGCGCCGGCGACGTGGCGGGGGACGTCTACGAGCGAAGCGGTTCGTACCTGCGCGACGGGCGCACCGCCGTCGGCGCCCGGGTGGAGGAGAACCCCCTGGTCGCGCTGCTGATCGCGGGCGCGGTCGGCTACGGCCTCGCCCTGCTGGTCCACGGTCGCCGCTGACCGGGAGAGGCCCCGCCCGGATTCGGGCGGGGCCTTGGCGGCGACCGGGCCCGGCCGCCGCGGCCGGTCGCGCTACTGCGCGGTCCAGCCACCGTCCATGCTGATATTGGCGCCCGTGATCTGGCTCGCCGCGTCGGAGCACAGGAACACCGCCAGCGCGGCCACCTGGTCGACGGTGACGAACTCCTTGGTCGGCTGCGCCTTCAGCATCACGTCCTCGATCACCTGCTCCTTGGTGAGGCCGCGGGCCTTCATCGTGTCGGGGATCTGCGCCTCCACCAGAGGCGTCCAGACGTAGCCCGGCGAGATGCAGTTCACCGTGATCCTGTGCGGGGCGAGTTCCAGCGCCGCCGTCTTGCTCAGACCCGCGATCCCGTGCTTGGCCGCCACGTAGGCCGACTTGAACGGCGAGGCCACCAGAGAGTGGGCCGAGGCCGTGTTGATGATCCGCCCCCAACCCCGCGCCTTCATCCCGGGAATCGCCGCGTGCATCGTGTGGAAGGCCGAGGACAGGTTGATCGCGATGATCTGCTCCCACTTCTCCGCGGGAAACTCCTCGATCGGCGATACGAACTGGATGCCGGCGTTGTTGACCAGCACGTCGACCGCCCCGAAGGTCTCCTCCGCCTCGCGCACCATGGCGGCGATCGCATCGGGCTCGCTCATGTCGGCGGCCGAGTACCGGGCCTTGACCCCGTAGGTGCTCTCGATCCCCGCCCGGGCCTCCTCGACGGCCTGCGCGTCCCCGAAGCCGTTGAGCACGATGTTGGCCCCCTCGGCCGCGAGGGCGCGCGCGATGGCGAGCCCGATGCCGCTGGTCGAGCCGGTCACGAGGGCGGTCTTGGTCTTGAGGGTCATGGGGCCTCCTGGAACGCGGGCGCGCCGCCGCTCGGACGCGGTCACGGCCGGGCGACGGTGGGACAGGTCGCGACCTAAGTAGCGCGGGACAGGGAGTCCGGCACAGGGTCGCCCGATGGCGGAGCGGGCAGGATGTCACCGGCCGCCGGCTGCGCCTGCGCCGAGGCCGGAAACTCGATCTCGACCCGCAGCCCGGGGCCGTTGTCGGCGAGCCGCAGGGTCCCGTGATGCAGGCGCACCACGGCGTTGACGAGGCTGAGGCCCAGACCGAAGCCGGGTCGCGACCGGGCATCCTCCAGGCGCACGAAGCGTCCGAGCACGCGGGCCCGGTCCGTCTCGGGAATGCCCGGGCCGTGATCGGAGACGGCGAGTCGGACCGTGCCCGCCTCGCGCCACGCGTCCAGGGTCACGCGGGCTTCCGCTCCGGCGGAGACGGCCCCGTACTTCAGGGCGTTGTCGATCAGGTTGGCCAGGGCCTGACCGATGAGTTCGCGGTTGCCGGCGATGATCAGGTCGTCCTGCGCGGTCACCGTGAGGGTCAGGCCCTGGTCCTCGGCGAGCGCCTCGTACAATTCGCCGACGCCCCGCACCGCTTGTCCGATATCCAGCGGGACGAGGATCTCCCGGGCGCTTCCGGCCTCGAGCCGCGCGATCATCAGGAGCGCGTTGAACACCCGGATCAGCCCGTCGCCCTCGTCGATCACGGCTTCCAGCGCCGCGCGCAGTTCCTCCTGCGTCGAGGCCCGGCGCAGGGCCTCGTCGGCGCGGTTGCGCAGGCGGGTCAGCGGCGTCTTCAGGTCATGCGCGATGTTGTCGGAGACCTCCCGCATGCCGCGCATCAGTTCGCCGATCCGCTCCAGCATCTGGTTGAGGCTGGACGCGAGGCGGTCGAGTTCGTCGCCGTTCCCGGCCACGTGGAGCCGGCCGTCGAGGTCGCCCGCCATGATCGCCCGCGTGGTCTGTGTCATGGCATCGACCCGGCGCAGGACACGGCTCGCCGCGAGCCAGCCGCCGATCACCCCGAGGAGCACGACCGCGGCCAGCGACGTGACGAAGGCGCGTCCGATCACCGCCCGCAGGCGGTCGCGCTCCTCGGTGTCGCGCCCGACGAGCAGGCGGAACCCGCCCGGCAGCGTGAAGACCCGCACGATCGCCTGATGCGCCTCGGAATCCGCGTCGTTGCGGCCGTAGCGCGTCTCGCTCTGGCCGGGCGTCGCCAGCACGGCGGCGGGCACGTAGCCGACGTTGCCGACGACATGGTCGCCGCCCGCCGTGGTCACCAGGTAGAGGGACGCGCCGGGCTCCCGCGAGCGCCGCTCCACCACGGAGATCAGCCGCCGCAGGCCGCCGGCATTGTACTGCTCCGACAGGCCGTTGATCTCGGCGTCGATCGTCGAGACGATCTGGTCGTCGAGCACCGCGCGGGCGTTCCACGCGACGTAGCCGAGCGCCAGGAACGCGCAGAGGGCGAAGATCGCCAGGTAGGCCAGCGACAGCTTGAACGCGGTGGTGCGGAACAGCTTCTGGAACCGCGCCCCCGCGGTCTCGCGGGCGACCGGCGCCTCGGTCCCGACGTCGCTCACCCGGCCGCGCCGTCGTCGAAGCGCAGCACGTAGCCGGCCCCCCGGACCGTGTGGATGATCGGCGACGGGAAGCCCTTGTCGAGCTTGCTGCGCAGGCGCGAGACGTGGACGTCGATGACGTTGGTCTGCGGGTCGAAGTGGTAGTCCCACACGTGCTCGAGCAGCATGGTGCGCGTCACGACCTGTCCGGCGTGACGCATCAGGTACTCGAGGAGGCGGAACTCGCGCGGCTGCAGCGGGATCTCGCGGCCGGCCCGGGTCACCCGATGCGACAGGCGGTCGAGCTCCAGGTCGCCGATCCGGTAGCGCGTCTCCTCCGCGGCGCCGGATCCGGCCTGCCGCCGGGCCAGCGCCTCGGTCCGTGCCAGGAGCTCGGAGAACGCGTAGGGCTTCGGCAGGTAGTCGTCGCCGCCGGCGCGCAGCCCCTTCACCCGGTCGTCGACCTGCCCCAGCGCGGACAGGATCAGGGTCGGCGTCGCGACGTTCTGCTCGCGCAGCGACCGGATCAGCGACAGGCCGTCGAGCTTCGGCAGCATCCTGTCGACGATCAGCACGTCGTAGTCGCCCTCGCGGGCGAGCGCGTACCCGTCGAGACCATCATGCGCGCTGTCCGCGACGTGTCCGGTCTCGCGGAACGCCTTGACGAGATAGGCCGCCGCCTCCCGGTCGTCCTCGATGATGAGCAGTCGCATGGCCCCGTTCCATAGCGCGCCGCGCGGGTCGGGGGAACGTATCTCCATCAACATGGTCAAGCCGCTCCCCTCCCCTCACGGGACGAACGGGCCGAGGCCGCGGACCTCGACCCGTCCCGAAGCGGGGCGCGGACGACTCGGAGGGCGCGAGATCCGTCACCGGCTTCGTCCGCGCGGGCGATGGGCCGCGCGCGGTCCGAGGATGATGGTGCGGGAGCGGTTACCGGAGGTTCGCGGGAAGATGACTTCGCGGTAAGGCGGCCGCATATCGCGAGCCGACAGCAAAACGCCGACGGGCCGCTCTCGGAGAGAGCGGCCCGTCGGCGTCGC
>NZ_BBUX01000121.1:0-9863 GCF_000974725.1 Methylobacterium sp. ME121 | reverse complement strand
CCGTCACGGCGCGGATCAAGCTGCCCGGGACCAAGATCTCGCAGCCGGCGGAGTCGTGCACGGTGCCGCTCGCGGGCGGCAATCCGGTGACGCTCACCGCCGAGGGCAAGCCCGAGGGCGTGCCGCGCTTCGAGGCCGCCGGGGCCGAGTGCCCGCTGCGCTTCGACGTGACCGACGGCGGCGTGCTGGTCTCGAGCCTGGGTTCGGGCCCGGTCTGCACCTTCTCGGCGGCGGACTGCGCGACCACGCCGGTCGGCCTCTGGGGGCCGGGCGCCGCGACCCTGATCCCGCGGGCCGGGGAGTTCGACACGGCCCGCGGCGTGGCCGACAAGGCCGTCCGGGACAATTACAAGCTGATGACCCAGCGGGCCCGACGCGAGGACGTGCGGCCGATCGTCAGCGAGCAGGCCGCCTTCTCGTCGGACCGGGAGCAGCTCTGCCGTACCTACGCGCGCGAGGGCACGCACGGGTTCTGCCATCTGCGGGTGACGGAGAACCGCGCCCTGGCCCTGGCCACCCGGCTCGGCGCCAACACGGCGACGCCCACCGCCGCCGTGGCACCCCGCCGGCCGCGTCCCAAGCCGGCCGTCGAGGGCATGAACCCGGACGCGGTCGGCGGCGGCGACGCGCTGCCCGAATAGGCGGCCCGCGCAGGACCGCCGACGCGACGCGGCGGCGCGACCGGGGACGGCGGATTCGAGGCGCCGGAGCGCGCGGCCGGGTCAGGCCCGGCCGGCGGTCATCGACAGCATCGCCGGGTCGATGCCGTTGGCCCGCAGGGCGAGGTCGTACTTGGCGTCGAGGTCGGCGTTGAAGATCAGCGCCGGATCGGCCGGGCAGTTGAGCCAGCCGTTGGCCATGATCTCGCTCTCCAGCTGCCCGGCCTGCCAGCCGGCATAGCCGAGCGCCAGCACGGCGCTGGCCGGGCCGTCCCCGCTGGCGATGGCCCGGAGGATCTCCACGGTCGCGGTCAGGCAGATGCCGTCGTCGATGATCAGCGTCGATTGCTGGATGTGGAAATCGTCGCTGTGGAGCACGAAGCCGCGCCGCCCCTCCACCGGGCCGCCCATCAGGACCGGCATGTGGCCGACCCGCTCGCGCAGGCGAATCGCGTCCGCCTCGGGCGCGACGTCGAGCTGGACCAGGAGGTCCGGCATGCTGATGTCGGTCGCCGCCTTGTTGACGATAATGCCCATGGCCCCGTCGGCGGAATGGGCGCAGACGTAGATCACCGAGCGGGCGAAGCGCTCGTCGGCCATGCCGGGCATGGCCACGAGGAACTGCCCGTCGAGGAAGTGCGGGCCCGACAGCTCCGTCCGGAGCGGCGACGCGGCCTTCCCGGCCTGCGACGACGCTTCCGACATGGGATCAGGCCTGCGGTGCGGAGGGTGCGCCATCCGTCCATGCTACGCCGCGCCCCTCCGTTGTCCAGCGGGCAATAGGGACGCGGCCAGCCTCCCTCAAGCTTGTGCGGGTCTCATGCGCGCCGCAGAATGTCCCGGCCGGCACGCGAAGGCGATCGTTCCGGCCACGTTCGAGACCGTGACCATCGTGGCTGGCTCCGCCTCTCAGGCCGCGTTCGCCATCGAGGAGCAGCGCGCGCGGATCGAGCGCGCGCACGAGGAGACGCGGAAGTTCGTCGCCGAGCAGCACAAGCTGATCGCCGAGCAGTCGAAACTGGCCGCGGAGCAGACCAGGCTGGCGGCCGAGCAGGTCAAGATGACGGCCGAGGCTTCGAAGACGGCCGTCGAGCAGACCAAGCTCGCGGCCGAGGCCGCCAAGATCGGCCGGCACCGGAGTCTCGCGCCCTGGCAGGTGGCGCTGTCTGGCATGACGGCCGGGGCCGCGCTGTTCGGCGCCGGGGCGGCCTTCGTCAAGCTTCTCGGACCGTGAGCCGCAGGCTGCTCCCGATCCTCGACAGGCACCCCCTGCCACGCTAGGTCAGGCGCGCTGCTCACGCGCGCCATCCCAGCGCGCGACAACGAGGGACCCGCGATGATCCAGGTCGGCGACCACCTGCCCCAGGCCACCTTCCGGGTGATCGGCCCCGAGGGCCCGATCGCGCGCACCACCGACGACGTGTTCAAGGGCAGGCGCGTGGTCCTGATCGGCGTGCCGGGCGCGTTCACCCCCAGCTGCCACCGCAACCACCTGCCGGGCTTCGTCACCCACAGGGACGAGATCCTCGGGCGGGGCATCGACGCCATCGCGGTGACGAGCGTCAACGACGTGTTCGTGCTCGACGCGTGGTCGAAGGCGAGCGGCGCCGAGGGGCTGGAATTCCTCGCCGACGGCAACGCCGATTTCGCCAAGGCCATCGGCCTGGAGATGGACGGCACGGGCTTCGGTCTCGGGATGCGCTCGAAGCGCTACTCGATGCTGGTCGAGGACGGCGTCGTCCGGATCCTCAACGTCGAGGAGACGCCCTCGAAGGCCGAGGTTTCCGGGGCCGAGGCCCTGCTGAAGGTCCTCTGAGCGCGCCGCGCGCCGCAGGGCGGCCCTCTTAAGGCCACGTTCCGTCCGCTTGTGTCGCCGGGCTCTGCCCGGAGACCGGCCCGAGGACCGCATGGCCTTCCTGAACGACCTGCCCATCGCCGACCTGATCGCGAATTACGGATACATCGCGATCTTCGTGGTCATCACCCTCGAGAGCGCCGGCGTGCCGTGCCCCGGCGAGACGGTGCTGATCTCGGCCGCCGTCTACGCCGGCAGCACCGGCAACCTGAATATCGGCCTGGTCATCGCCGCGGCGGCGGCGGCGGCGATCCTGGGCGACAATGTCGGCTACTGGGCGGGGCGGCGCTGGGGCATGCCGCTGCTGCTCCGCTACGGCCACCTCATCGCCCTCGATCACGGGCGGCTCAAGCTCGGCCAGTACCTGTTCCGCCAGCACGGCGGGAAGATCGTGTTCTTCGGCCGCTTCACCGCGATGCTGCGCGCCTACGCGGCCCTGCTCGCCGGGGTCAACCGGCTGGACGCGCGCCGCTTCTTCGCCTTCAACGCCCTCGGCGGCATCGTCTGGGCCGGCAGCATGGGCCTCGGCTCGTACTATTGCGGGCGCCAGATCGAGCACATCGTCGGCCCGGTGGGCCTGACCCTGCTGGCGCTGGTGGTGTTCGGCGGCCTGGCCCTGTGGCTGTTCGTGCGCCGCCACGAGGCGCGCCTGCTCAGCGAGGCGGAGATCGCCATCCCGGGCCCGCTCGCCTGAGGATCGTCACGCCTCCGCGAGGTCGATCGCCTCGAGGGCGTCGTGGTGCAGCAGGAGCACGCCGGTGGCCGTGGCCAGCCGGCGCGCCGCCGGCGTGAAGCCGGCGTTCGACACCACGGCGGCCCGGTCCCCGTCCCAGTAGCGCAGCGCCGCGGCGGCTTCCTGAACGGCGGCGTTGCCCACGGGCTTGCTCAGCCGCTTGCACTGCACGACGAGGCGCAGCCCGTCCCGCACCGCCACGATGTCGGCGCCCTGGTCGCCGCTCGCCGGCGTCCGGTGCGCGCGCCAGCCGGCCCGGACCAGGCGCTCGGCGCAGTAGCGCTCGTAGTCGAGCCCGTCGCCGGGCGCCTCGTCCTCGTCCGGGAGCGCGACGGCGGCCGCCTCGGCCTCGATGATCGCCAGCATCCGCGCGTGCTCCGCCTCGGCGAGGTCGGCGAAGCGGGGACCGAGCTGCGGCAGGACGGTCCGCTCGAGGAAGTACGCCCGCTCGCGCAGCCAGCCGTCCTCGATCCAGTTGCCGTAGGGGTCGCTGTAGCTCTCCTGACGCCGCCGCAGCGCCAGCGTCTCGGCATGGGCCCGGGCGATCCGCCGCACCCGGGCCCGGAACCGGCGCGGGCGCCCGAGATGCCGCAGCAGGACGAGCCCGAGGGCGAGCCCCGTCACGGCGAGCGCCGGCCGGCCGTACCAGAGCCCGAACGGGAGGCCGATCACGGCCGTCCAGAACAGGCGGGCGACGAGGCTGGGCTTGCCGGACATCGGGTCTCTGGGGCGCTGACGGGCCCCGGACCCTCGCAAGCGCGGCTTGCCCGATGCCTAATCCGGCTCCGAAAGCTGTGGACGCGGACGCGGACGAGAGCGCCGCGCCGTCAGCCCTTCCGGCGCTGGTGGCCGAGGCCCATGCTCTTGGCGAGGCTGGACCGCGCCGCGGCGTAGTTCGGCGCCACCATCGGGTAGTCGGGCGGCAGGCCCCATTTCCCGCGATACTCCTCGGGCGTCAGGTTGTAGTGCGTCCGCAGGTGGCGCTTCAGCGACTTGAACTTCTTGCCGTCCTCCAGGCAGACGATGAAGTCGGGCTGGACCGAGCGCCGGACCGGCACGGCAGGCCGCAGCTCCTCCGCCGGCGGGGCGGACGGCTCGCCGAGCCCGTGCAGCGTCGCGTGGATGGCCGCGATCAGCCCGGGCAGTTCCGGCGCGGGGACCGGATTGTTGCTCACGAAGGCCGACACGATGTCGACGGACAGCGTGAGATAGTCCGGTTGCCCTTCACCCGTGGCGTCCATCCCATAACCTCCACTCGATCCCAGCCGGCCACCGACCGCCGGCGCCGGCCGGAATCTGTCTCTGCTCGACCCGATACAGGGTAGTTAAGAGGCAGTTACTATGGTGGTGTGAATTTAATAGCAAGACCAATCCACACACGCCCACAAGTCCCGTCTTAGAGTGGATAAAGGGCGCTCGATATTGAACAAAAGGCGGTCTGGCTGCCTCGCGGGCGTCGACCAGACGATTTCCGCCCTGTGCGTGCCGACCGGGCGTTGCAGGCGCGCCGGATCGCGCCATCTGGGAGGGCGGCGGGCGCCCGGGCGTCTCGCCCGGTCGGACGTGAGCGAGGGGACCAGATGCGTGCCGCCAGGAACGGCTTGCGGGACCTCGTCCCGTGACGGCGCCGTGAGTCGCCGGTCGTGAGCACCTACCGGTTCGACAAGCTGCTGGCGCCCCGCTCGATCGCCCTGGTCGGGGCGGTGGGGCGCGCGGGCTCGCTGGGGCGCAGCGTGCTCGACAGCCTGCGCGCCGCCGGGTTCCCCGGCGCGATCATGCCGGTCCAGCCCGATCAGGCGACCGTCGAGGGGCTGCCCTGTGTGCCGCGGGTCGCGGACCTGCCCGCCGCCCCCGACCTCGTCCTGATCGCGGTGCCGCCGCCGAGCGTGCCCGAGGTCGTCGCGCAGGCCGCCGCGATCGGCGCCGGGGCGGCCGTGATCCTCACGGCGCGGCTCGGCTCCGGGCCGGAGGATCCCGGCCCGGTCGCCCACGGGATCGCCCGCGCCCACGGCCTGCGCCTGCTCGGGCCCGACAGCGCCGGCCTCGCGGTCCCGGGCGCCAAGCTCAATGCAAGCCTGTTCGCCCACGCGCCCCTGGCCGGCGACCTCGCCCTCGTCTCGCAATCCGGCACGGTCGCGGCCGCCATCGTCGCCTGGGGCGCCCGCCACGGCACGGGCTTCTCGGCGGTGCTGTCGCTCGGCAGCGTCCTCGACATCGGCGTGGCCGACTGCCTCGACCATTTCGCCGCAGATTACCGCACCCGCGCGATCCTGCTCTGCCTGGACCGGGTCGCGGATGCCCGCAGGTTCATGTCGGCCGCCCGCGCCGCCGCCCGGGCCAAGCCCGTCGTGGTCCTGCGGGCCGGCCGGCACCGGCCCGACACCCGCGCCGCCGTCACCCATACCGGCGCCCTGGCCCGCCCGGACGCGGTCTACGCCGCGGCCTTCCGGCGGGCCGGCCTGCTGGCCGTGCCGGACCTCGACGCGATGTTCTCCGCCGTGGAGACCCTGGGGCGGCAGCGGCCGTTCCCCGGCCACCGGCTGGCGATCGTGTCGAACGGCCGCGGCATCGGCCTCCTCGCCGCGGACCGGCTGATCGAGCGGGCCGGGACCCTGGCGGCGCCCGCCGAGGCGGAGGGCCGCGCGCCGGGCAATCCCCTCGATCTCGGCATCGAGGCCGCTGGCCCGGCCTTCGCGGCCGCCCTGACGCCGCTGCTGACGGATCGGACGAGCGACGCCGTGCTGGCGATCCACGTGCCGACCGTCCGCTCGGAGGCGGGCGCGGTGGCCGAGGCCGTCGCCGCGACGGTCAAGGCCGCCCGCGCCGGCCAGACCCGCAAGAAGCCGGTCTTCGCGGTCACGCTCGGCGACGCGGAGGCGGCGCGCGAGACCTTCGCGCAGGCCGGGATCCCGCATTTCACCACCGATTCCGAGGCGATCGAGGGCTTCCTGCACCTCGTCCGCTACCGCGAGGCCCAGGACGACCTGATGCGCACGCCGGACTCGCTGCCGCGGGACTTTTCCCCCGACATGGCGCGGGCCCGCTCGATCGTCGCCGGCGCCCTGCGCCAGGGCGCCGCCTGGCTCGACCCGGTGGCGGTGAACGGCCTCCTGCAGGCCTACGGGATCCCGACCGTCCCGATCACGCTCGCCCCCGACACGGCCGCGGCCGCGGCGGCCGCGTGGCCGATCATCGCGGCGGGCGGGACGGTGGCGCTGAAGGTCGTCTCGCCGGACATCGTGCACAAGTCCGACATCGGCGGCGTCCATCTCGACCTGACCAGCGAGGCCGACGTCGCGGAGGCCGCCCGCAGCATCCTCGCCCGCGCCCGCCGGGAGCGGCCCGACGCCCGGGTGACCGGCTTCGCAGTCCAGCCCATGGTCCGCCGCGGCCAGCGCCGGGAGCTGATCGCCGGCCTCGCCGAGGACGCGGTCTTCGGCCCGGTGGTGGTGTTCGGCCGGGGCGGGACCGCCGTGGAGGTGATCGACGACCGCGCCCTCGGCCTGCCGCCGCTCGACCTGACCCTGGCGCGCGACCTCATCGCCCGCACCCGGGTCGCGCGGCGCCTGGAGGCCTACCGCGACGTTCCGGCGGCCGATCTCGGGGCGATCGCGCTGACGCTGGTGAAGCTGTCCCAGCTCGCCGCGGACCTGCCGCAGGTGCGCGAGCTCGACATCAACCCGCTCCTGGCCGACGAGACCGGCGTGCTGGCCCTGGACGCCCGGGTCCGGATCGGGCGCGCGGAGCGCGGCGCCCACGGCCGCGGCCACCCGCGCTTCGCGATCCGGCCCTATCCGGCCGAGTGGATCCGCACGCTCAACCTCAAGGACCGGACGGTCCGAGTGCGGCCCGTGCGCCCGGAGGACGAGGGCCTGTTCCTGGCCTTCTTCAAGGGGCTCGACCCGGAGGATCTGCGGCTGCGGTTCTTCGGTCCGGTGCGCGAGTTCAGCCACGCCTTCCTGGCCCGCCTGACGCAGCTCGACTACGCCCGCGCCATCGCGTTCGTGGCCACGGAGATCGAGCCGGGCGGCGGCGAGCGCATGCTCGGGGCGGTCCGGCTCCACGCCGACGCCAACCACGAGAGCGGCGAGTACGCGATCGCGGTGGGCCGCGACGCCCGCGGGACGGGCCTCGCCTTCGCGCTGATGCGCCTGATGATCGACTGGGCGCGGTCCGAGGGGATCGGGCGGGTCGAGGGCACGGTCCTGGCCGAGAATCGGCCGATGCTCGCGGTCTGCCGCCGACTCGGCTTCGCGCAGGGGCGCGACCCGGACGATCCGGGCCTCGTGAAGGTGCACCTCGATCTCGCCGCCGGTTAGCGGCGGCGCGACGCGGCCCGACCCGGCACCGGCCGTGCCGAGGCCGGGCGGCGCGGCTCAGTGGCCGCTGTCGGTCGCGTTGCGGGTGGTCTCGTAGAGGAACCACGTCCGCTCCTCGGACTGGTCGATCCACTCCTCGAGCTGCGAGGTGGTCGCCACGTCGCCGGCCTCGTCGGTGACGCCGTGGAGCGTCCGCATGTTGGCGGTGAGGGCCTTGTTGTCGTCGCGCAGCTCCTTGAGCATGTCGAGGGGCGAGACGTACTCGGCGTCGTTGTCGGCCACGCGGGTCAGGCTCTTCGCCTGGCCGAGCGAGCGCAGGACCGTGCCGCCGATCTTGCGGGCGCGCTCGTTCACCGCGTCGATGATCTCGAAGATCTGGGCCGACTGCTCGTCCAGCAGGAGGTGGTAGTCGCGGAAATGGGGTCCGCTCATGTGCCAGTGAAAGTTCTTGGTCTTGATGTAGAGCGCGAACAGGTCCGAGCTCAGGATCGTCAGGCCCTCGGCGATCGTCCGGACGTCGCTCGGATCGAGGTCGGTCGGGGTGTTCAGGCGCGCGCTCTCGATGCGGCTGCTCGGCTTGGCCTTGGCCATGGTCGTCTCCCGTGCGGTTCGGTGGCTCGGCGCGTCGAACCGTCTCTCCGGGGAGCGGCCGCCGCGCCTTCTGCGAGCCAATGACCGGCCCGTCGGGAGGTTCCGCCGTTCCGAGAATCGCATGGCTGGGTTGGCTTTAGCGGATAGGTTCGACGGATTCCAAACTGCGGGGCTCCGGGCCGGGCCGGGCCGCCGCCGGCTTGGCGGGGGCGGGCCTTGCCGGTGCGGGCCTGGCCACGGCGGCCCGCGCCGGGACCGGCTTCGCGTCGTGGGCGGCACCGGGCCGGGGCGTGGCCGGCGCGGTGGTGGCGGGGGTCGGCTTCGCGGCGCCCGCGTCCGCAGCCGCCGCGGGCGGGATCGTGCCGGTGGCGGCGGGCTCGGCCGCCGGCGTGTCGAGGTTGTAGATGTCGTCGCGGAAATGCGCCTTCCCGTCCGGCGTGGCGTAGCCGGTGAGATACACGAAGGTCACCGGGATCGGCTTGGCGAGCTTGATGTCGCGGCGCTCGCCGTCGGCGATGCCGGTCTCGATCTCGATGGGGCCCCAACTCGTGCCCGGCCCGTTGGGGCCGTCCGTGCCCTGCAGCAGCCAGCCGACGAGTTCCTTCACCTGTCCGACCCGGACGCAGCCGTGGCTGTGGAAGCGCACGCTCGCGGCGAAGAGCGACTTCGCCGGCGTATCGTGCATGTAGACGGCAAAGCGGTTCGGCATGTCGATGCGCACCTGGCCGAGCGAATTGTCGAAGCCGGGATCCTGGCGCAGCGTGTAGTTGACGGCCTTCTCGCCCGCCCAGTCGATCCGGGTCGGGTCGACCTCGCCCGCCGGGCTGAGGATCCGGATGTGGTTCTTGGCGAGATAGCCCGGATTCCTGCGCATCTGCGGGATGATCTCGTTCTTCACCACCGAGGCCGGGACCGTCCAAGTCGGGTTGAAGTTGATGTCGGTGATCCGCGTCTCCACCGGCGGCGTCGCCTTGTCGGGGGAACCGACCACCGCGACGTAGCGGCGCGCGACGGCGCCGTTCTCCACCGCCTCCACGGCGGCGGACGGGATGTTGACCACCACGTAGCGCTCGCCGAACGGGAATTTCGAGCCCATCAGCCGGGCCGCCGAGGCGGCGAGCTGCCGCTGGCGCACCGCGGCCGGCACGTTGAGCGCGTTGATGGTGAGCCGGCCCAGGACGCCGCTGTCGGGCAGGCCGTGACGGGCCTGGAACGCCGCGATCGCCGCCACCAGCGGCGGGTCGAGGCGGTCGTTCGGTGGCGCGTCCGCCGGCAGGTCGCCGGTGAGCGTCAGGTGGTGGCGCAGGGCGGGGATCGCCGGGTGGCGCTCGCCGGGCTTGAGGCGCGCGAGATCCTCGGGCAGCCGCTCCCAGCCGCCGGCCTCCGCGAAGGCCGCGTAGCGCTCGGCCGCCCGGAGCGTGTCGAGGAACGTCCGCGACGTCAGCGTCGGGTTCGGGTCGGTGGAGACCTTGGCGTAGACCAGCGGCGCCGGCTTGCGCGACTTCTTGGCCGCCTCCTGAGGCTTGGCCTGCTGCGCCCTGGTCTCCGACGCCTTGGTGTCCTGGACCTTCGCGCTCTGGGCCTTGGCATCCTGCGCCTTGCCCTGCACCGGGACAGGCTCCGGCACGACCTCGGTCGCCCTGGGCTCGGGCGGCTTGGTCTCGGCCCGCTTGGTGTCCGCCTGGCCGGCGGCGCCCTTCGCCTCG
>NZ_BBUX01000122.1:0-9806 GCF_000974725.1 Methylobacterium sp. ME121 | reverse complement strand
ACTGCGGATCAGGTTGTCCTTGAACACCTGCACGGCCGCCGCCATGGCGCCGATCTCGTTGCGCCGCCTCAGGCCCGGGACGGCCACGGCGGCGTTTCCGGCCGCGAGGGCCTCCATGGCCGCAGTGATCACCCGGATCGGCCGCAGCACGCCGCGGAACAGGGCGAGCAGACCGAGCGCGACGAGCAGCAGGGTTGCGACCAGGGCCGCTCCATCGCGCCACAGGGTGCTGCGCGCCGCGTTGGCCAGGGCCTCGGCCCGCGCGACCATCTCGTCGAGGCAGACGAAGGCGAGGTCGACGAGGGTGACCTGCTCGGGCGTGTCGAGCTTGCGCGCCTGCGCGAGCGTCAGCCCCGGCGGCGCGCCGCGAGCCAGTGCCTGCGCCACGGCGCGCCGGCGGGCGAGGGGGCTACCCGCGAAATTGTTCTCCCCGGCCCGCCGGAACGCGGCCCCGACCGTCTCCGAGGCCTCGGCCGCCGCCTCGGTCGCCGCGCTCCACGCCGCGTCGAGCCGTCCCCGCTCCTCGGCGGCCGCGACGGTCTCGTTCAGCGACCACGATGCCCCGGCCGCCAGCGACGTCTGCACGCGCAGCGCGACGGCGCCGTTGGCCATGCGGGTCGCCCACGCCGCCCGCTTCAGGGCGAGGTCGCGCCGGAGGATCGCGTCGGACAGCGGGATCGCGCCGTCCACGGCGTCGCTGGTCGCGATCAGGGCATCGAGCATGGCCTGGAAGGCGGCCCTCGCCTCCGCCATCACCGCGCCGTCGCGCTGCGCGCCCGACACATTCAGAACCGCGTCGACCCGCGGCCGGAGGCGCTCGACGCGTCCGCTCGCCTCGTGCAGCCGGCCGAGGGTCGCCGTCACGGCGGGAAGTTCCAGCCCGTCGAGGAGCGGCCGCGCCGCGGCGAGCCCCGCGACCGCCCGCTCCCGGTCAGCGTAGAGCGACGCGCGGGTCTCGGCCTCGACCGGCTCGGCGGCGGCCAGGAACTGCAGTGTCGCGCCCCGCTCGAACCGGGTCACGTTCAGCGTCTGAAGGAGGGCGCGGCTCGCCCGCACCAGCGCGATGACCCGGTCGGCCTCGGCGGCCTGCTGCCGCGCCTCCCGCACGGTGCCCGTCGCGAAGCCGAGCAGAATCGTGGCCATGACGACGAGGACGAGGCTCATCGTCGTCCGGATGGACAGGTCCCGTACGCGCATCGTGCTTGGTCTCCGGTCGCCCGATCGGCCGGGCGAACCAAATCATAGCAAGTTTTTCCCGGCACGATCCGGGCAACGCGCGAGGATGCAGGCAGCGTCCGACCTCGAATTGACTTTTCGCACCCGGATATGTCGCGGAACGGCCCGAAAAAGACCGCTCATCTCTACCGAAACATTCTGCCTGGTCTCGATAGACAGCGGAGACGGCGCGAGATAGACGTCTATCTTCCCTGTGCGCAACGGCCTTCGGCCCCGGAACGAGTCACGCCGTTTGGCGAGTCCGGCTCGGATACCGGCGGCGAACCCGCAGGGCGGCGTCAGCCGGCCAGCAGGGCCGCGAGATGGGCCACGAGCCGGCGCGCGACCTCGTCTTTTCCCAGGCGCGGCCAGGTCTCTACCGCGCCGTCCCGCCCGATCAGGTGCACCGTGTTGTCGACGCCGCCCATGACGCCGCCCTCCGCCGACACGTCGTTGGCCACGATCAGGTCGCAGCCCTTCCGGGCGATCTTCGTCCGGGCGTGCTCGACCACCGCGTCGGTCTCGGCGGCGAACCCGACCACGAGGGGCGGGCGCCCGGACGGCCGGCGCGCCACCGTGGCGAGGATGTCGGGATTCTCGACCAGCGGCATCGGCGCCGGCCCGGTGCCGTCCTTCTTGATCTTCTTGCTGCCGGCCTCCTGCTCCGGGCGCCAGTCGGCGACCGCGGCGGCGAAGACCGCGATGTCGGCCGGCAGCGCCGCCTCGACGGCGGCCAGCATCTGCCGGGCGGTCTCGACCCGCACGACGGCGACGCCCGGCGGGTCGGGGATCGCCACCGGCCCGGAGACCAGGGTCACGGCGGCACCGGCCGCGGCGGCGGCCGCGGCGATGGCGTGACCCTGGCGGCCGGAGGAGCGGTTGGCGATGTAGCGGACCGGGTCGATCGGCTCGTGGGTGGGCCCCGACGTCACGAGCACCCGGCGGCCGGCCAGGGGCCTGTCCCCGGCCGGGGCGCCGAGCATCCGTTCCAGCGCGTCGGCGATCTCGTTGGGCTCGGCCATGCGGCCCGGCCCGGATTCGGGTTCGGCCATCCGGCCGGCGTTCGGGCCGACGATCCGGACGCCGTCCCCCTCCAGGACCGCGCGGTTCCGGCGGGTGGCGGGGTGCGCCCACATCTGGACGTTCATGGCCGGCGCGATCAGGATCGGCAGAGTCGTGGCCAGCAGGATCGTGGTCGCGAGGTCGGCCGCGTGGCCGCCGGCCATCCGGGCCATCAGGTTGGCGGTCGCGGGCGCCACCACCACGGCATCTGCCTGACGGGCGAGCTTGATGTGGCCGATCTCGGCCTCGGAGGCCCGGTCGAACAGGTCGGTATGGGCCCGCTCACCCGCGAGCGCGGCCGCCGCCAGCGGCGTCACGAATTCCTGGGCCCCCGCGGTCAGCACCGGGCAGACGCTGGCGCCCCGCTCGCGCAGCCGCCGAATCAGGTCGAGGGCCTTGTAGGCCGCGATGCCGCCGCCGATGACGAGGAGGACGCGGCGTTGGGCGAGGGTCTCGGTCATGCCGCCGACCCTCTGCGCGCCGGCGCGCGCGCGTCAAGCGGCCTCAGGCCGCGGCCGGAACGGCCGGTGCCTTCAGCCCGCCGAACCGGCGCTCGCGGCGGCCGAACTCGGCCACGGCCTCGGCGAGGTCGTCGGGGCCGAAATCGGGCCACATCCGCTCGGTGAACAGCAGCTCGGCGTAGGCGGCTTCCCACAGCATGAAGTCGGAGAGGCGCCGCTCGCCGCCTGTGCGGATCAGCAGATCGACATCCACCGGGGAGCCGTGCATCGGGCCGGCGACCAGCTTGCCGAAGCTCTCGCGCGTCGGCTCCTCGCCGGCGAGGCCTTGGGCCGCCGCGATGATCGCGTCGCGGGCCGAGTAGTCGACGCAGATCCGCAGGTGCAGCCGGGTTCCCCCCGCCGTGGCAGCCTCCGCGGCCGCGATCGCCTGGGGAATGCCGTCCGGCAGACGGTCGCGCCGGCCGACGACGCTGAGGCGGGTACCGGTGCGGGCGAGGCGCTGCGTCTCGTTGCGCAGGTACGAGCGCAGGAGCCGCATCAGACCGCCCACCTCCTCGGCCGGCCGCTGCCAGTTGTCCGCCGAGAAGGCGTAGAGCGTGAGCGTGCCGATGCCGTGATCCGGGCAGGCCTCGGCGGTGCGGCGGATCGCCTCGACGCCCCGGTGGTGGCCGGCCAGCCGCGGCAAGCCGCGCTGCGTCGCCCAGCGCCCGTTGCCGTCCATGATGATCGCGGCGTGCAGGGCTCCCGGCACCGCTTCGCTTTGCATCGTAAAGTCTCCCGGCATGGGCGTGGCGCAGAGGTCTATCGAAACGGGGTTAACATTCCTGGCGGGACGGGCGGTCTCACGCCGTTTTCGTGGCCGGATCGAGGCCGCGGACACCGGATTCGGGGCCGCGCTCGGCCGCATCCGCGGCGTCGCGCACCACCTGCTCCAGCACACCGAGATAGCCGATGAAGCGCTGACGCCCGACCGGGGTTAGGCGGCAGATTGTCTGCGACCGGCTCTGCGCGAAGCGTTTCTCGAGACTCACCAGGTCCGCCTCGCTCAGCACGGCGAGGTGGCGGCTCAGGTTGCCGTCGGTGAGCCCGCACAGGCGCTTGAGGTCCGGAAAGGGCAGCCCCTTCGGATGCGCCACCAGCGACGTCAGGACGCTGAGGCGCGCCCGCTCGTGGATGATCCTGTCGAGCCCCTCGTAGGAGAAGCGCCCGTCGGAACGGTCAGCGGTCGTCATCGAAGGCCCGGGCCCCGTGATGGATGATCCCGGCCAGCCACGCTTGGCCGAACAGGAAGGGCAGGCCCATCGTCCAGGGTGACAGGGCCCGCGTCTCGGCCGAGATCGCCAGCACGGCGAGCCCGGCGAGCAGGTACCAGGCCCCGACGCCCTGGACCGCCCGGGGCAGGATCCGCGCCGAGGCGAACAGGCCGAGGCCGACCAGCACCTGCCAGAGACCCGGCAGCATCCAGACCTCGTCGGGGGCGAAGCGGGCGATGACCAGGGCGAGGCAGGCCCCCGCGCCCGCGGCCGGCAGGAACACCTCGATGGCGTTCCACACCATCGCGTCGGCGAGGCCGGAATGCAGGCGCCGGCTGCGCCGGACCGCCTCGACGCCGATCATCGCGAAGGCCGCCAGCGCCGCCGCGATCCAGAGACCGAAGAACAGGCCCGGCCGCGCCGCGGGATCCCCGAGCCACAGGGCCTGTCCCGCCGCGCAGGCGAGCGCGAGGCCGCCGGTGCCGGCCACCGTCGCCGCGCCCAATCCGCGGAACGCCGTATCGCGGGCGATCTGCGACCGGATGGCCACGATGTCGGCCAGCGCCTTGTCCAGGTCCTGCATGTGCCTCAAGCCCCCGGCCGCAGCATGCCGTCCACCCCGCTTTGCATCGCAAAGTATCGCCGGGATCGGCCCACGGCAAGCCGATTTCCCGTGTACGGAGGCGGATCTTCTCAGCATCCGGGACCGCGGTCGAGTTCGCTCCCGGGTGAATTCTACCTAACGGTTGTATTCGCCACACCGTCTTTAGTGGAAAGGCGCGGCGCTCCGCGGCCGGTCCGCAGCCGGTCCCCGCTGCCGCCGGCGGCAGACGAAAGCCGTCAAACCGCACCCGCGCAGGGTTTCTCGGAGCGCGGTCCGGGCCCATATTGTTCTCATGCCCGCACCGAAGAAACCGCGCGCCGCCTCCGTGACGGCCACGTCCGCCAAGGCGTCGAAGCCCGAGCTAAAGCCCCTGGACACCTATCTGGCGGAGCTGCTGAACCCAGCGCTCAACCGGAACCGTCCGGCCGCCGTCGAGCCGCCGCCCGAGGCGCCCGCGCGGCCCGGCCGCAAGACAGGCGGCAAGCCGGGCGGCGGGAAGGGTGGTCCGAAGGACGGGACGTCGGCGGCCGCGACCCGGAGGGCCGAGATCGCCCGCGACGGCTTCGCGGAGGCGCCCCAGGCCGGCTACGCCCTCGGCGACGCGGCCGACGTCGACCCGCGCCTGGCCCAGGCGCTCGGCCTGACGCCGCCCGAGGACGGCCCCGCGCCGGAGGGTGCCGACCTGCCGGATCCCGGCGGCGACGGCGGCGCCTCGGCGACGGTGACGGCGCTGGAGCGGCTGCTCACCGAGGGCAATCCGCTCTTCAAGGACGGCAAGACTTGGACGCCCCACCGGCCTGAGCGGCCGCAGAAATCCGAGGGCGGCGTCCGGTTCACGCTCAACTCCGACTTCACGCCGGCCGGCGACCAGCCCCGCGCCATCGCCGAACTGGTCGGCGGCGTGCAGGCGCTGGAGCGCGACCAGGTTCTGCTCGGCGTCACCGGCTCGGGCAAGACCTTCACGATGGCGAAGATCATCGAGGAGACGCAGCGCCCGGCGCTGATCCTCGCCCCCAACAAGACGCTCGCCGCGCAGCTCTACGGGGAGTTCAAGGCGTTCTTCCCCGACAACGCGGTCGAGTACTTTGTCTCCTACTACGACTACTACCAGCCCGAGGCCTACGTCCCGCGCTCCGACACGTTCATCGAGAAGGAATCCTCGATCAACGAGCAGATCGACCGGATGCGCCACGCCGCCACCCGCGCCCTGCTGGAGCGCGACGACGTCATCATCGTCGCCTCGGTCTCGTGCATCTACGGTATCGGCTCGGTCGAGACCTACACGGCGATGTCGTTCACGGTCTCGCTCGGCGAGCGGATCGAGCAGCGCCAGCTGATCGCCGACCTCGTGGCCCTGCAGTACAAGCGCATCCAGTCCGACTTCGCCCGCGGCACCTTCCGGGTGCGCGGCGATTCGATCGAGCTGTGGCCGGCCCACTTGGAGGATCGCGGCTGGCGGATCGGGCTGTTCGGCGACGAGGTCGAGAGCATCGTCGAGTTCGACCCGCTCACCGGCAAGACCATCTCCGAGCTGAAGTTCGTGAAGGTCTACGCGAACTCGCACTACGTCACGCCGCGCCCGACGCTGCAGCAGGCGATCAAGGGCATCAAGCACGAGCTGAAGGGCCGGATCGAGGAGCTGACCAAGATGGGCCGGCTCATCGAAGCGCAGCGCATCGACCAGCGCTGCACCTTCGACATCGAGATGATTGAGGCCACCGGCGCCTGCAACGGGATCGAGAACTATTCGCGGTACCTCACCGGCCGGAAGCCCGGCGAGCCGCCGCCGACCCTGTTCGAGTACCTGCCCGACAACGCCCTGGTCTTCACCGACGAGAGCCACGTCACCGTGCCGCAGATCGGCGGCATGTACCGGGGCGACTTCCGCCGGAAGGCGACGCTCGCCGAGTACGGCTTCCGGCTGCCCTCCTGCCTGGACAACCGGCCGCTGCGCTTCGAGGAGTGGGACGCGATGCGGCCCCAGACGGTCCACGTCTCGGCCACGCCCGGCAAATGGGAGATGGAGCAGACCGGCGGCGTCTTCGCCGAGCAGGTCATCCGCCCGACCGGCCTCGTCGATCCGGTGATCGAGGTGCGCCCGGCCCGCAGCCAGGTCGACGACCTGCTGGGCGAGGTCCGCGAAGTGGCGCAGGCCGGCTACCGGACGCTCGTGACCACGCTGACCAAGCGCATGGCCGAGGACCTCACCGAGTACCTGCACGAGAACAGCGTGCGGGTGCGCTACATGCACTCCGATATCGACACGCTGGAGCGGATCGAGATCATCCGCGACCTGCGGCTCGGCGCCTTCGACGTGCTGATCGGCATCAACCTGCTGCGCGAGGGCCTCGACATCCCGGAATGCGCCCTGGTGGCGATCCTCGACGCCGACAAGGAGGGCTTCCTGCGCTCGGAGACCTCTCTGATCCAGACGATCGGCCGCGCCGCCCGCAACGCCGACGCGCGCTGCATCCTGTACGCGGACTCGATCACCGGCTCGATGGAGCGGGCGATGGCCGAGACCGAGCGCCGACGCGCCAAGCAGCTCGCCTACAACGAAGAGCACGGGATCACGCCGCAGAGCGTGAAGCGCGGGATCGCCGACATCCTGAGCAGCGTGTTCGAGCGCGACCACGTCCAGGTCGATACCGGGCTCGCCAAGGACGCGATCACGGTGGGCCACAACCTCAAGGCCGTGATGGCGGACCTCGAGAAGCGCATGCGCGCGGCGGCCGCGGACCTCGACTTCGAGGAGGCGGCGCGGCTGCGCGACGAGCTGAAGCGGCTTCAGGCGACCGAGCTGCTGGTCTCGGACGACCCGATGGCGCGGCAGAGCGACGTGGAGCGCGAGGCGGGGAAGTTCGGCCGGAAGGCGCCGCGCGGGGGCGGGGGCAGCCGCATCGCCAAGCCCGACCTCGACCATATGGGCCCGGGCACGGACCGGGAGCTGCCGGTGGGCGGCGCGGCGCCGGTCTGGCAGGAGCGGCCGAAGCCGCGCTCGACGCAGGGGCTCGGCGGGCAGAAGCCCAAGTACAAGGGCGGCGGCGGGCGACGGCGGGGCTGACCCGGCCGCCCGCGTCTCAGGCGGCCTCGCTGCCCCGGCCGAGACCGTGCCCGCGCCCGGCTTCGCCGGCATCGACGATGGCTTCCGCGATGCGGACGACCAGGACGTTGCAGGCCTCGTCGAACGCCTGGGAATCCGCGCGGACCGCCGCCTCGACGACGGCTCCCGCCCGCTCGCGCACGATCTCGCGGGCGGTGCGCAGTGCGTCGGCGTACGGCTCAAACGGTCGGGGCATCGTCGCGCTCCGGAGACGCCGGGCCTCGCCCGGATTGGCGGCTGGAACGAGCCGCGCGACGAAACTGTTCCCGCCGCCGCTGGACGTCGATGCCGCAGCGGCCCAGATCAGCCGCGATGAGAGACGAGCACGCGATGGCCTCAGAGACGAACACGCCCCCGACCCTCGACGACGCGACCCTGGCTTTCGCGGCCCGGGTCTTCCAGTACGCGCGGATGGGCCACGCGGAGGAACTCGCCGACCTGTTCGGGCAGGGGCTGCCGGCGAACCTGCGCAACGACAAGGGTGACAGCCTGCTGATGCTGGCTGCCTACAATGGCCAGGCGGACGCCGTCCGGGTGATCCTGGAGGCCGGCGGCGACCCGGAACTCGCCAACGACCGCGGCCAGACGCCGCTCGCCGGCGCGGCCTTCAAGAACGACCTCGCCATCGCGCAGCTCCTGCTCCGGCACGGGGCCGCGGTGGACGGGACCGGCGACGGCACCCGCACGGCCCTGATGACCGCGGCCATGTTCGACCGCACCGACATGGTCGACCTGCTCCTCCAGCACGGCGCCGACCCGGATCGCCGCGACGCCTCCGGCCAGAGCGCCGCCGACATGGCCCGGGCGATGGGCGCCCAGGCGACGCCGGCGCAGCTCGACGCGGCGGTCCGTCGGGAGGCCTAAGGCCACGCTTCGGGAACACACCTGCTCGGGCGCCACGGTCGCCGCACACGGGAGCACAGCTTTGACGCGATGGATCGGGGCCGCCCTGCTGGCCTGCCTTGCAGGACCTGCTTCCCTTGGCCCGGCCTCCGCCGCCGAGACGCCCTGGCCGGCCTTCGGGCACGATCCGAGCAACCGCAATTTCTCCGACCTGACCCAGATCAACCGCGACACGGTCGGGCGTCTGCGCCCCGCCTGGATCTTCCAGACCGGGGTGACCGGCTACTTCCAGGCCCAGCCGGTGATGGTGGACGGCACCCTCTACGTCTCTACGACGCAGAACAACGTCGCCGCCCTCGACGCACGGACCGGCAAGCCCCTCTGGACCTACACCCACAGGCCGCGCACCGAGAAGATCTTCGGGCCGCCCTCGAACCGCGGGGTCGCGGTGTCGGGGGGCCTGGTCTACGAGGCGACCATGGACGGGCAGCTGATCGCCCTGGACGCCAAGACCGGCAAGGTCGTCTGGGAGAAGGAGGCGGTGCGCCCGGAGGAGGGCGAGACCGAGACCGCCTCGGGCCTCGCCGCGACCCTCGGCGGCAAGCCCGTCCAGGGCTCGAGCCGCCTCGGCTTCAAGATGCCGCCGCTCGTCGCCGACGGGCTCGTCATCGTCGGCGTCACCGGCGCCGGCTACGGGCTCCACATCGAGGACGAGGCGGGCGGCCTCGACGGCGGCGCGGTGGTCGGCATCGAGGGCGGCTACGGTCGGCGCGGCTGGCTCGCGGCCTACGACGCGAAGACCGGCGACGAGCGCTGGCGCTGGTACGTCACGCCCGCGGAGGGCTGGGAGGGGGGCTTCGTGGAGAGGACCGCCGACGGCACGGCGCTCCACCGCGACATCGCCGCCGAGAAGGCGGCGGCCCCCGCCAACCGCGACGCGTGGCGGGTGGGCGGCGGCTCCCTCTGGATGACGCCCGCCTACGACCCCGATCTCGGCCTGATCTTCCTCGGGACCGGCAACCCGGCGCCGCAGAATTTCGGCCTGTCGCGTCCGGGCGACAACCTCTACACGATGTGCCTCGTCGCCCTCGACGTGAAGACCGGCACGCTGCGCTGGTACTATCAGCAGGTGCCGCACGACGAGTGGGGCTACGACGTCGCCGCGCCGCCCTTCCTGCTGGACATGCCGGGCGGCGCCAGGGCGGTGGCCTCGGCGAGCAAGACCGGCTGGATCTACGTCCACGACCGCGCCACGGGGAAACTGC
>NZ_BBUX01000123.1:0-9704 GCF_000974725.1 Methylobacterium sp. ME121 | reverse complement strand
GCGGCATCACCGGCCCGGCCTCCTCGGCCGCCCTGGCCTATTCCTACGCCAAGTAGGACCCGTGCTCCGCGACGGGCGGCACCGCCGCCGGTCGCCGCGCTGGGGGTGCCGCGCGCGTCCGACCGAGACTGCCGCGGTCTGTCGATACGAAGAAGGGGCGCGGATATCATCCGCGCCCCTTCTTCGTGAGGGTCTCGAAGAACCGTGGCGCGCGGCCCCGGCCGGGCTCAGACCCGCTTGGCCAGCAACTGCTCGATCAGCGAGCCGCCCTTGTCGATGGCCGCCAGCTCCTCGGCCACCGCGTTCACGGTGTCGCGGATCTGGTCGGGCGTGTGCTCGGAGGTGAGGAAGAAGCGCAGGCGCGAGGCCCGCTCCGGCACGGCCGGGTGGATGATCGGCTGCACGTTGATGCCCCGGCGGAACAGCCGGTCCGACAGGGTCACGGCCTTCAGCGAATCGCCGACGATGATCGGCACGACCGCGAGGCCGAGGCTGAAACCGGTGTCGAGGCCGAGCTTCTTCGCGGTGGCCAGGAACAGGGTGCCGTTCTGGCGCAGGCGCTCGACCCGCTCGGGCTCGGCGTGCATCACGGCGAGCGCCGCCTCGGCCGCGGCCGCGAGCGGCGGCGACATGCCGACGCTGTACACGAAGCCGCCGGCGGTGTGCTTCAGGTACTCGATCAGCGCGATCGGGCCGCAGATGTAGCCGCCGCAGGTCGACAGGGTCTTCGACAGCGTGCCCATCCAGATGTCGACCTCGCGGGGGTCGACACCGCAATGCTCGAACAGGCCGGCGCCGGTCCGGCCGGTGACGCCGAGGCCGTGCGCCTCGTCGACCATCAGCCACGCGTCGTAGCGCTTCTTGAGGGCGACGAGCCCGGCGAGGTCCGGCGCGTCGCCGTCCATGCTGTAGAGGCCCTCGACCACGATCAGCGCCCGGCGATGCTCGTGGCGGGTCGACTGGAGCAGGGTTTCCAGGGCGTCGAGATCGTTATGCGCGAAGGAGCGCCGCTGGGCGCCCGACAGCTGCGCGCCGGTGACGATGCTGTTGTGGGACAGCGCGTCGTGGAAGATCACGTCGCCGGCTTCCAGCAGGGCGCCGATGGTCGTGACGTTGGTGGCGTGGCCGCTCACCATCACGATGCAGCCCTCGGACTGGTAGTGCTTGGCCAGCGCCTGCTCGAGGCTGATGTGCCCCGGCCGCTCGCCCGCCACGACGCGGCTCGCCGACGCGGAGGTGCCGTAAGCCTCGATCGCCTCCCGGGCGGCGTTGCTCACCCGCGGATGGCCGTTCAGGCCGAGGTAGTCGTAGGACGAGAAGTTGGTGAAGCTCTTCTGGTCGATCCGCGTCGTGGCCCCGGCCTTGGCGTCGTGGACGCGGAAGAACGGGTTGCCCAGGCCGATCAGATCGGCCGCCTGGCGCTGGAGCTTCAGCTCGCGGTAGCCCGGCAGGTTCTCGAAGTTCTGCGCCGCCGACTTGCCGGCGGGAGAGGCCGTCTTGACGGGGGCCGGGCGCGGCGTCGCGCGCCCGAGCCGGTTGGTCACGAAGCCGGCGAGCGCCGCGCGCCCACCGTCCGGCCGTGCCGTGTCGGTCATGAGTTGGTCTCTTTGATCTCGCTGGACGTCTGCTCGATGAGTTCCTTGAGAGGCGCGAGGATCTGCGCATCGACCTCACCGCCGACATGCTTCGAGACGAGGCTCATCGCGACGCCGGCCGTCTCGTCCATGGGCGCGGAAACCGCCTGAATTAAGGACTCCGACAGCTCATTGACGGTCATGCCCGACGAAAGTCCGGCGGGCGGCGCGTCGAGGGCGAAGCGCTCCTGCAGGCTGGCGCCGAGCTCGACGCCCATCAGCGAGTCGAGGCCGATCTCCGAGAGCTGGCGCACGCGGCTGATGTCGTCCTTCGGCAGCCGCAGGATGCGGGCGATGTCCTCGACGATCGCGTCCGACACGGTCTTGCGGACCGCGTCGAGGTCGCCGCCCTTGAGCAGCGCGGCGATGTTGATCGCCTGGACGCCGCCGGCCTCGGCCTGCTGGTCGGACCCGAGTTCCGCGTAGCTCGGCGAGCGCATGGTGGCGAGACGCTCGCGCGCCTTGCCCCAGTGCATCGCCGCGATCGCGATGACGCCCTCGTCCGGGGACGCGCCCTGGCTGCCCAGCGCCTCGGCCATCAGGTCGAGGCAGCGGCGGGCCTCCATCGGCGTGACGCCGACGCGGCCGGCGAGGCCTTCCATGACCGCCTTGTTGCGGGCGAGCATGCCGACATCGCCGATGGCGCCCCAGGCCACCGCCAGCGCGGGCAGGCCGCGGCGGCGGCGCTGGCGCGCGAGGCCTTCCATGAAGCCGTTGGCGGCCACGTAGGAGCCCTGGCCCGGGTTGCCGATGAAGGTCGTCGCCGAGGAGAACAGGACGAAGTAGTCCAGGCTCCGGTCGCGGGTGGCGGCGTCGAGGTGCTGCGCGCCGATCACCTTCGGGCCGATCACCGCGTCGAGCGCCGCGGCGTCGATGTTGGAGATCAGGCCGTCCTGAAGAACCGCCGCGGCGTGGAGCACGCCGGCCAGCTTCTTGCCGCCCTGCTCGATCCCGGCGATGAGCCGGTCCACCGAGGCGCGGCTGGTGATGTCGACGGCCTTGGCCTCGACGGTCACGCCCCGGGCCGACAGCTCCGCCACGATCGCCTTGGCCTCGTCGGTGGCCGCGCCCTTGCGGCCCGCGAGCACGAGGTGCTTGGCGCCCCGGTCGATCAGCCAGCGCGCCGCCTCCAGGCCGAAGCCGCCGAGGCCGCCGGTCAGCAGGTGGACACCCTCGGCCGAGACCGTGAACGGGCGGGCCGTGTCCTTCATGATCGTGCCGGCCTTGGGCGGGCTGATCACGATCTTACCGATGTGGCCGGACTGCTGCATCAGCCGGAACGCGTCCGAGGTCTCAGCCGCCGTGAACGGCTGGTACGGCAGGGGCTTCAGGCCGCCGTCGTTGAACAGCGCCATGACCTCGCGGAACATCCGCGCGCCGTCGTCGCCCTGGTGCTGGATCACCTGATCGAGGTCGACGCCGAAGTAGCTGAGGTTCCGCCGGAACGGGCGCAGGCCGATATGGGTATTGGCGACGTAGTCGCGCTTGCCCAGCTCGACGAAGCGGCCGAACGGCCGGAGCGCGTTGAGCGAGCGCTCCATCGCCTCGCCGAACAGGCTGTTCAGCACGATGTCGACGCCGTCGCCGGTGATCGCCCGGACCTCGTCCACGAAGGCGAGGGAGCGGGAATCGAGCACGTGCTCGGCGCCCAGCGCCTTCACCAGCGCCCGCTTCTCGCGGGAGCCGGCCGTGGCGATGACCCGCGCGCCCTTGAGCTTGGCGATCTGCAGGGCCGCGAGGCCGACACCGCCCGCGCCGCCGTGGACCAGCACCCATTCGCCGCGCCGCATCCGGGCGCAGGAGACGAGGCCGTAATAGGCGGTGAGGAAGGCCACCGGCACGGTGGCGGCCGCCATCGGGTCGAGGCCCTGCGGCATCGGCGCGACGACGAGGTCCGGCACCACGATGTGCGTCGCGAAGCCCGACTGGGCGAAGGCGACGACCGGGTCGCCGACCTTGAAGCCCTTCACGCCCGGGCCGACGGCCGTGACGCGGCCGGCGCACTCGAGACCGAGGCGGGGGCCGGCGAAGCCGTCCTCCAGGATCTCCTCGGGGAGCATCGAGAGCGCCCAGAGAACGTCGCGGAAGTTGAGGCCGGTGGCCTCGACCGCGATCTCCATCTCGCCCTTGCCGGGGGCGCGGCGCTCGGCCGGACCCCAGACCATCTCGCTGAGGCCGCCGGTGTTGCTGCGCTCCAGGCGCGCGGCCTCCGCCGGGACGGCGTCGGCCGGATCCCGGTGCTGCGGCCGGCCGGCGTGGAAGCGCACGACCTGGGTCCGCTCGTCGTCCAGCACGATCTCGGTCTCCGGCGTGCCGGAGAGGATGAGGTCGCGCAGGCGCTCGGAGGCGCGCTTCGACGACATCTCGGGGGAGAGGTCGATGCGGCGGACGTCGAGGTTCGGGGCCTCGTTGGCGAGCGTGCGGGAGAAGGCCCACACGCCGGCCTCGATGTTGGTGGTCTGGCCGCCGCGGTCGCGGGTGGCGCCGGGCGCCACGACCCAGAGGCGGGTCTGGCGGCTGCCGAGATGCTCGGTGCAGCGCTTGAGGCTGAGGCACCGGTCGCGCAGCCGCTCGGCCGCCTCGCCGCCGCGGGTGAAGGCGCCGGCCAGGAACACCACCGTGTCGGGGGTCTCCTTCTCCAGCTCCATCAGCGAGGTCTCGGAGTCGAGGATGATCGAGACGTGCACGCCGCCCGCGACCAGCAGGGTCGCCAGGGAGGAGGCGGTCTCGGCCGCGAACTCGTCGTCCGAGCCGATGATGAAGGCGAAGCTCTGCGCCGGGGCCGGGCCCGGGCGCACCGGCGCCTCGGCCGTCAGCAGCAGGTCGTCGCCGTTGGCCGACGCCGCCCGCTCGACCTCGACCTTGACCAGGCCGTGGGCGCTCAGGATGCGCTGCCAGCCCTCGATGTCCTCGAGCCGGCCCACGGGCAGGCCGCCCGCGGCCTCCTCGAACCAGCCGGCCGTGAGACCGAACACGAGGTCGCGGAACAGGGAGGCCCCCGGCTCCACCGCCACCAGCAGGCCGCCGGTGGCGAGCGCCCCGGCGAGCTGGCCCGGCAGGGCGCGGTCGCCGCGATGCAGGCTGCCCGAGGCCAGGATCAGGTCGAAGCTGCCGGGCGCGAGCTCCTCGGCGGTCTCGACCACGGCGGCGGCGCGGCCGAGGGACAGGCGGGCGCGCTCGGCGAGCCGGCGGTCGGTCTCGAAGACCGTGAGCCGGGCCTCGGCGGCGGCCGCGAAGGTCGCGGTCTGGGCCGAGAGCGGGCCGAAGCCGACCTGCAGGACCCGCAGCGCCCGCTCCTTCGGGAGCTGGGCGCGGCTCCGCTCGATCAGGTCGGCGACCACGTCGGCGCCGTGGCGCGCGGTGGCCGAGCGCAGCACGAAGGCGTCGATCGCCCCCTGCGGCAGGGCCGGCGCGTCGCTCAGCGTGCCGGCGAGCAGCCGGTCGACCAGGGCGCCGACATCGGCGATCAGCACCAGCTCGGCCGAGAGATCCGGGTGGTCGCCGGCGATCCAGCGCATGATCTCGTCGGGCGCGGGCAGGGCGGAGCCGTCGCCGAGCGTCCAGTTCGGGCCCGCGCGCTCGGCGAGGCCGCTGCTCTCCAGGGCGTAGAGGGCGTTCAGCAGCCAGGGGCGCAGAGCCTCCGGCACGCGGCTGTCGGTGACCGTGACGGTCTCGCCCTGCGCCAGCCCGGAGGCCAGGCGGTAGGCGAGCGAGGTCGCCCAGCCCTCCAGCAGGAGGTGGCCCGGCGAGAGGGCGGCGTCGGCCGGCCCCTTCGCCTCGGCGGCGAGCGGGCGGAGACGCGCGGCCACGCTCGGGCGGCGCTCCATCGGGATCGCGGTCGGCTCGGTGGCGAGCTCCGGCACCTGCGAGATCGCGAAGGCCGAGAGGTCGCCGCCGCTCTTGGCGCGCAGGGCCTGGAACCGGCCCTCGCGGATCGTGGCGATGACCGCGCCCTCGGCGTCGAGGAGCGTGAAGTCCGCCAGGATCGAGCGCTCGTTGCAGCGGCGGGTCCGGATGATCGAGCGGGCGATCACCGCGCCGGGGCGCAGCAGCCGCACCTCGCCGAAGCGCACCGGGATATAGGCCTTGCCGCCGTTCTCGCCGAGCAGGTCGGCGAAGAGCAGGATCAGCCCGTGGAAGCAGGCGTCCAGCCGGTTCGGCACCAGGCCGTAGCGGGTGTCGGGCTCGGCCGGCAGCAGGTCGGACACGATGGTGGCGTCGTCGAGCCGGGCGCTCATCGCCACCTGCTGGAAGCTCGGGCCGAAGCCGAGCCCGGAGGCGAGGGCCTTGGCGTAGAGCGCGTCGCCGGTGAGGACGTGGTCGCCCGCGGTCTCGAAGCTGAAGCCGTCGAGATCCGGCGCCTTCGGGGCCGAGAAGCTGCCCTCGACGATCTTCGCCTGGGCGTGGAGCTGCCAGGGGGTCTGGGTCAGGCGCGGACGGCTCAGCACCTGGATGCCGTTGCCGGAACCCGACAGGCGCACCGCGACCTCGCGCAGGGCGTCCTCGGCGAACACCATCGGCGCCACGATCTCGAAGTCGGCGAGCACGACCGCGTCGTCGCGCAGGGCCTCGCGGACGCAGGCCAGCGCCATCTCGACGAAGCCGGCACCCGGCATGATCACCTGGCCGTCGACCTTGTGATCCTCCAGCTCCGGCACGGTCACCGGATCGACGAAGCCGTTCCACTCCAGCCCGTCGAAGGCCGTGCGCGACCCGATCAGCGGGTGGTAGGGGCGGGGGCTCATCGCGCCCACGCCCTCGGTGGTGTCGGCGAGGCGGAACGGGCGGCGCTGCCAGGGGTAGGTCGGCAGGCGCACGTCGCCCTTCGGCGCGTCGCCGAACAGCAGCGTCTCGTCGACCTGCGCGCCCTGGACGAGGGCGGCGCTGACCGCTTTGGCGATCGGGTCGCCGCCGGAGGCCTTGCGGTGCATCACGCCGACGGTGGCGGTCTCGATCCCGAGCGGCTCGACCGCGTCGCCGACGTGGGACATCAGGGTCGCGCGCGGGCCGACCTCGACGAAGACGCGGGCGCCGCGGCGGGTCGCGTCCTGCACGGCCTCGCAGAAGCGCACCGGCTCGCGGATGTTGCGCCACCAGTAGCCGGCGCCGAAATGGGAGCCGTCGAGCACGCTGCCCGTGACGGTGGAGACCATCGCGGTGGTGCCGGCCTTGGCCTTCAGCCCCGCGAGGTCGCGCAGCAGCGGCTTCTCGGTCGGATCCATCAGCCGGCCGTGGAAGGCGTAGGCGAGGTCGAGCTTGCGGCCGCGGCGGCGCTTGCGCGACAGGGCCTTGAGGGCGGCGTCGATGTCGGCCACCGGCCCGGCGACCGTGACGGCCTTGGGGCTGTTGTAGGCGGCGATGTCGAGGGTCGGGTAATCCTTGAGGAAGGTCTCGACCTCCTCGGACGGCATCAGCAGCACCGCCATGGTGCCCTGGCCGTGCGTCGTCTCCTGGTGGTGGCTGCGGTAGTAGATGACGCGGACCGCGTCCTCCAGGCTCAGGATCCCGGCGGCCTCGGCGGCCGCGATCTCGCCCACGCTGTGTCCGAGGACGTAGGACGGGATCAGGCCCTTCGCCTTGAGCGCGGCCGTCGAGGCGCTCTCGATGGCGAAGATCAGCGGCTGGGAGACGCTGGTCAGCGCGAGGCGCTCGTCGAGGTCGTCGGCGTAGAGCGCGTCCTTCAGCGACCAGTCCGAGTAGGCGCGGAACAGGGTGTCGATCCGGTCGAAGGTCGCGCGGAAGACCGCGTTCTCCTCGTAGGCCTCGCGGCCCATCCCGGCCCACTGGCTGCCGTTGCCCGAGTAGATGAACGCCACTTCGGCGACGCGGTCGACCGCGGTCCCGGTGAAGGCGTCCGGCGTGTCCTCGCCCTCGCCGACGGCGCGGAGCGCGGCGGCGACGTCGGCCTTGCCGTCGAGCGCGACGGCGAGGCGGGCGGGCATGCGCTCGCGGCGATGCGCCACCGCGGCCGCAACGGTCGCGACCTGCTCGGGGGCGGACTCGAGGCGCTCGGCGTAGTCGAGGGCGAGCTCGTTCAGCGCGGCGCGGCTCTGGGCCGAGAGCAGCAGCACCTGGGCCTGGGGCTCCGCGGTCGCGGCGGCGGGCTTCGCCCAGGCGGGGGCGTCGGTGATGACGACGTGGGCGTTGGTGCCGCCGAAGCCGAAGGAGTTGACGCCGGCGAAGCGCTCGCGGGCGCCGCGGCTGATCGGCATCGCTTCCCGCACGACGTGCAGGTTGAGCTCGCCGAAGGGGATCTCGGGGTTGAGCTCGGCCGCGTGCAGCGACGGCGGCACGAGGTCGTGTTCCAGGGCGAGCGTCGCCTTCATCAGGCCGGCGAGGCCGGAGACCGGCTCGGTGTGGCCGATATTGGTCTTGATCGAGCCGATCGGCAGCGGCGCCTGCCGCCCGCGGCCGAGCTTCGAGCCGATGGCCGAGGCCTCGATCGGGTCGCCCACCGGCGTGCCGGTGCCGTGCGCCTCCATGAAGGCGAGGTCGTCGAGCCGGATCTCGGCCTCGCGATAGACCTTCTCCAGCAGGGCACCCTGGGCGTAACCCGAGGGGAGGGAGATGCCGGTGGTCCGGCCGTCGGAGTTGATGCCGGAGGCGGCGACCACGGCGCGCACGGTGGCGCCGTTGCGCCGCGCGGCCTCGGCCGATTGCAGCACGAACACCACGCCGCCCTCGGAGCGCACGTAGCCGTCGGCGTTCTTGGAGAACGCCTGGCACAGGCCGGTGCGCGAGAGCATCTGCGCGGTGGAGAAGCAGATGAAGTTGAACGGGCTCGCCAGCACGTTCACGCCGGCGACGACCGCGGTGTCGACGCGGCCCGACCGGATCGCCTGCACGGCGTTGTCGAAGGCGACGAGCGAGGACGAGCAGGCCGTGTCGACCGTGAAGCTCGGGCCCTTCAGGTCGAAGATGTAGGAGATGCGGTTCGAGATGATCGAGAGCGTGTTGCCGGTCGCCGCGTAGGCGTCGCCCGACGGCGCGTCGAGGATGCGCAGGTTGCCGTAATCGAGGGACGAGGCACCGACGAACACGCCGATGTTGCTGCCGGCGACGCTCGACGGGCGCAGGCCCGCGTCCTCGAGGGCTTCCCAGGTCAGCTCCAGCAGCATCCGCTGCTGCGGGTCCATCTGCTCGGCCTCGCGGGGCGAGATGCCGAACACCGCCGGATCGAACGACCACACGTCGTCGATGACGCCCGCCGCCCAGGTGTAGCTCTTGCCGCGCTCATGGGCGCGCGGGTGGGCGAACCGCTCCAGGGAGAACCGGTCGGCCGGCACCTTGCTGACGGCGCAGCGCCCCTCGGAGAGGAGTGACCACAGGCCGTCCACGCTGGGGGCCCCGGGCAGTCGGCATGCGCGTCCGACGATCGCAATGTCTGTACGTTGTGTCACGTTCGGTTCGCACACGCTCGTTATCGGAAGTCGGCTCGGCTCTCGACGAGTGAGTACCCTCTCACCCCTTACTGTGGCACCATTGCGGTGTCCAACCAGCCCCAACGCGAGGTCATCCCTGCGTGGCAAAATTGCCGGAGGCTGTGACATGTATTCATCAGAAGCTTATCCAATTCCTGCGGCCAAAACGCCAAGTTTGAACCGCCGGACCGGCTTTCGAGACGCGGGCTCGATCACGAGAAAGCCACAGTTGCGCCTCCGCGGCCGCCGCCCGTCTAGCGGCATCGATGCCGATTCCGGAAGAAATCTTCGCGGTGTCGGGCAGATCCCGCACAGGAATCCGGGTCCGCGAGCTCGCGCGGCGACGATCAAGACCCGATCCGGGCGACGCTCTCCTTGGTTCGTCCGACCCCGCAATAGGTGAAACCGTGACGGGCGGCGCTCACCGGGTCGTAGATGTTGCGCAGGTCGATCAGCACGGGAACCGCCTCGCCGGACGACATGGCCCGACGCAGCCGGTCGAGGTCGAGGGCCCGGAACGCGTTCCACTCGGTGACGATCACCACCGCATCCGCGCCCTCGGCGCAGGCGTAGGCGTTCTCGGCGTAATCCACAGCCGGCATCAGGATCCGGGCCTGCTCCATGCCCTCGGGATCGTAGGCGCGGACCG
>NZ_BBUX01000124.1:0-8717 GCF_000974725.1 Methylobacterium sp. ME121 | reverse complement strand
CGGATTCGGCGGGCCGTCCGCTACGGCCAGACCCGGTGGGCCGAGATCTGGCTGTCGGTGATCATGTGGGTGGTCGGCCTCATCTGCCTGATGCCGTGGCCAACCTTCGTCGGCCCGCAGTACCGGATCATCACCGCCTATGTCAGCGAGCCGACCGCCGGCTGGATCGCCCTGGCGGTGGGCAGCGCCCGGGTCATCGCCCTCTACATCAACGGCAGGCGCGGCCGGGAGACCTCGTTCGTCCGGACGCTCGGTTGCCTGGGCGGCTTCCTGTTCTGGCTCGCCATGGCGCTGGGGT
Organism: Methylobacterium sp. ME121; assembly: GCF_000974725.1. NCBI lineage: Bacteria > Pseudomonadati > Pseudomonadota > Alphaproteobacteria > Hyphomicrobiales > Methylobacteriaceae > Methylobacterium > Methylobacterium sp. ME121. The sequence goes on along the minus strand of NZ_BBUX01000124.1, from coordinate 8,419 downwards.
TCGCCCTGGCCTTCCCGCCGCTGTCGCTGAGCGCCGGCATCTACTCCGTCTTCGCGATCGCCGAGCTGCACTCATCGGGCCGGGCGGCCGGCGACATGGCCGCGGAAGACACCTTCGGCTTCAGGAAACGGAGAAGGGCCAGTGCCGGCAGCAGCACAGCAGCTTGATGGGTGGCCGGGAATCGTCATCGCCTTGCTGGGCGCGGTCGCCGTGGTGCTGGTCCCGCTGACCGGCTTCATGAAGGAGTGGTGGGGGTACAGGAAAGAGGTGCGAGCGGCCGAAGCGCTGAAGCCCGATGTTGCTCGCGATGTCGCGGCGACGCCGGGCGCCGCGGTTTTCGACAGCATCGCGCTCGCGGACCTAGCCAAGGCGATCAACGGCCTGACCGCGGCCATCGTGGCGGACACCGCTTCCGAGGAGGCGCAGCACACCAGCCAGATGACGGCCGCGCTGACCCGGTTCACCGAAGTGATGGACCGATGGGAGGACGATCACGGCCGGCAGCCTCGAGGGAGGCGCTGATGCTCTGGGCCCATACCGGCGAGACGCTGATGTACGTCGGGATCGGCGTGCTGATTGGCGTGATTGCCGCCGGCATCGCGCAGCAAATGCAGCCGCCTCGGGACTGACCGGAACCGCCGCGCGGCCCGTGCGTCTACCCAGCACCCTAAGCGTAGACCCTCTCAAACCGCCCGGCTCCGGCGCGGCGGTTTTTTCGTGCCCGACCGTCTGCTATTGCACCGCGACCGGCAGCTTGGACGGCCGCCGCCACTTCAGCCCGCCCGGCTTAGCCGAGGCGGGCCTTTTCATATTCGGGGCACCGCTGGCCCGCTGCTTGCGACGATCCGGCATTCCTCCAAGGGATTCACTCAACCCCGCCGGCACTGCCGCGCGGGGCATTTCTGTGCGCTCAGACGGTCACCGCCTCAGCCGACATATCGGCACGCGCTGCTTCGGGCAGTTCCTCAAAGCCGTGGTAACCGGCGGCCTGAGCGGCCGCTTCGAGCGCTCGATCCGCTGTTTCAGCCTGTCCTGTCCATAGGACCGCACGAGTGCTGTTCTGCCTCACCTGGAAAATCGTCATCGATGCCTCCCTCGCCGTTGATCGTTCGTCGACTGGCAGAAGACAGGATTGTCCGACACGGTTCCGCCCGCAATAGGGTCTGGCGTTATTCCTTCGGACATCCGCACGCCTGATCCGCCAGCTTGAGCAGACCAGCGTCGGGGACGTGCCAGCCCGCAGTTTGCGACGGCCCGGCACTGCTCCGAGGGATTCACTTAGACCCGCCGGCAATGCCGCGCGGGCCTTTTTCGTGCGCGTGAACGATTCCCGGGCCTTTGCGTTGACCGCGAAAGTAGGAGCGCAAGATGCAGAGCAAGTGGATGACCCTGGCCGAGGTGGCTGCCGATAGGCACCTGACCCTCGCCGAGGCTCAAAAGCTGGTCGACGAGAGCAACTGCCCGAAGGCCTTCAAGACCACCGGTACGGTCTACCTCATTTGAGGTCGTGCCTGTAGTCGCCCGCCCAACGCTGAGGCGGGCATTTTCACGTCAGGCGGAACCCTCAGGGGCGAGAAGGCGCGCCGCATAATGTTTGGCCACCGCCTCGATTGCCGGTGCAAACACCCCGATGGCCCAAGGCATCTTGGCTTCAAGCCATAAGCTGTCGTCGGCGACAACGAAATTGCCGCTGACGTCTTGTCCTAGTGCGCGCGCGATAAAAGTCCGTCCGCCTTCAGACCACTCCGTCATCTCGACGGAGATGTTTTCCTTCTTGAGGCGCCGAAGAGCCCAATCGGTTTGCCGATCAAGCCGCCGCCGCACTTCCATGGCGCCGAGATCGTGAGGGATCGCAAGAGTGATATGCTTCGGCATGTACCTTCCCGTGGTGGACACGCTGAAGCTGAAGGGCGTCGGTTAATCGCCGGTAACCATGTCGACTGTGCGGTGCTACACGTGGTGCTCTTGGCTCGGCATTGAGCCAGCATCCGGCTCGATTCAAGCGCTCGCCCCCACTGGCGCGGATCTGGAAATGCCCGCTCGGTCCGCCGGCGCGGGCCTTTTCGTTCCTGGAATCACGGCGAGGGACGGCTTGCCCGCCGGTGTGGGCACGGCGCGGTAGCCGCCACCGGCCCACCTGCCCCCGAGCCAAGTTGCGTACCGGCTCGGCTCACACGCTGGTGAGATCAGGCGCTCCCCCGCCCCGTGAGCAGATCGGGGCGGGGCCGAGCGGCCACAGCACCAGCGACTTCATACCTTCAGGCCGTTCTCGGCGCCCTGGCTTAGGCCGGGGCGCCCATTTCTCATGCCGGAAACGTGATCAAAATCAGAAATGTGTAGTCACGCCGTTGCCAATTCTCGTCTCCATTTTGTCATTTATTGGCGCAACCTCACCATTGTAATATATTATGAATGCAAGTGCACCAAAAGCAACTGCGCCAGCGAATAATAGACCCGTGACAAATATGGTCATGAACGCGATAAAATTTTGAAATCCAGAAAATCTTTTCTCAGACCACGAAATGGCTTTATTTCCGATAAATTTGAAATATAAAAGGAGCATAGCAAAACCGAAGAAGATCGTAATTATGGGTAGGTATGGATGAGGCGGCGTCACACCTATACTCCGGCCAGGCCCGAACTTACCTGTCACCGATACCGCCTCCGGATCTCCGTTGTGCAATATTGCAATTTTGAACCCTTCCTCAGGGTCAAAGATCTTCCAGTCTAGCATGATTTTTGTATTGTTTTTGGATGAAATATTAAAGTTGTTATCGGTAGCGGACTTGGAGTTTATTATGACAGCGTCGATGATATTGAACGTGCTGTCTCCCGTGATTTCTACTGGAGATCTTATATCCCTTGGCTCAAATGATTGATTTCCAGCGTTCCACAAAGTTATTTCCGATACAAATAGTTTTTTAGTATTGTCGATTTTTGGAGACGCGACTGTCTCGTTGAAGTTCTTAATAAATATTGGTTCATACGTGATTTGCGAGACGAGTTTGTATCTTATAAGACCGTATTGTTTTGCTGACTCTCCGGCGTAAAAACCATATAAGACGCCTAGGGCTCCAAACACGGCAAGGCCGAAACCTATGGCTTGGCTACGAACTATATCATTGAGCGACATTAACAACGCCCGCTTTCTTCCAGCGCAAAACAAGCTTTTCAGATAGCCTGCCGGGGATTGCAAGGCATGATTATTTCACCGTCGTATACGAAGGGCTATCTTCAGAGCCACCGCGTGGCCAGGTCTCCCCACCGTTCTGCTCACTTTGTTAAGCCTATATCCATACTGCATCGGTGATGTCCGACCTCCCACCCGCCGTCGCCTCTTGGCGCGACCAGATCGAGCGCCTGTCCGAGCACGCCTCGCCGTGCCGCTACCTGACCCCAACGCGCTGGGCGGCGATGCGCGCGAACGCGCTGGCCTTCATCGACCAGTTCGGCGCCGAGGCGCACCGGCTCGGCTGGACCGCGGAGCAGCTCTTCGGCGTACATCCAGAGCACGGCTTCCTACGGGGCGAGTATGCCGGCGCGCTGATGGTCAACGACAGCAAGGCCGTCGGCGTCGAGCCGGACCGGATCGTGTTCGACCGGTTCAGCGGCTACCGGACGAAGCCCGGGCAGACCTGGGGGCCGCCGGTCTGGGAGTACGCGGCCAAGGGGCGCGGCTGATCTCGACTGTGATCTGCGAGGATGTCGGGGGCAACCGCGATGTGAGCCGGCGCAGGATGTTGCGCCGGGCAAGCTATTAACGCCGCAGGACTTTTCGCAGCGCATCATGCGGGTATGTCCAATCGCATACCGAGCCAGTCATGCACTTCGAGATCCGCTCTACCGGCCGCCACCTCTGGACCTGGGTGCTGCTCGACGCCTCGCATCTGACGGTGATGGAATCGGACCGGACCTTCCCGTCTGAGGCGCAGGCGTCGGCTGCCGCGCTAGCCTTCTCGAAGTTGGTCACCCGGGCCGGGAAGACGCTGACCGCACCGACGTCGGGCGGCCTGCTTTAGTCGGCGCTGGGCCACGCGGGCTCTGTCTGCGGGTCAGGCTTCGAGCAGGCGCTGCACCGAAGTGTCATACCGGCGTCGGGCACGAAGCTCGTGGACGGCCAAGCCCCAACGTAAATCGGCGTCTCTTCAACGTGACCGCAGTCACAGATCACCCGGACGGCTCGCACCCCTTTGTCCATTGCCTGCTGGAACGTCATCGGCGTGATCTCAAAGCCGTCGACGTCGTAGGCTCGGCGCGGGTTGCGAGAATGAACCGGCAGCGGTGGTCGGTGTGAGCGCGAGATGTGATTGGACACCGACCTTCACTCCGCTCTGACCGCCTAAGATCGGGCGGCGGAAGTGCTGGTAGCGCCTCGCATTCTTGAACGCTATCCACACCGGTCCACCACGATCACACGCGCCTCGACCGCCGCCGGTTGATGCGCGCCGCCGCGTCAGGCTTGTTCCGTCTTCGTTCGCGAGCGGAGGGCCACCAGAATGGGGCGCCTGGGGGATGCGGGGCCCGGTCGGGTGTACGTCGACTGCGCGACCTGCAAGCGCTCGGGCCGCTACACGGTCGCCAGCTTGGTCGATCGGTACGGGGCCGACATCTCGACGATCGACCTGCTGCGGCACCTGACGGCCTCGTGCCAATACCAGCGCGCGCCCGGGGCGCCGTCCGCGCGGAAGTACGAGCACCTCTGCCTCGCCGCGATCACGCTGCCGCCGGCCGCCAGGAAGATCCCGCCAGTGCCGCCTGGCGTGCCCTACACGATCGAGGTCTGGCGCGAGATCGGCGGCGGCATCGAGCTGCACCTCGCCACCATCTACCCTCTGGCCGTGGCGCTCGCAGCGTTCGAGGCCGCCTGCCAGGAGTGGCCGACGCACGAGGTCACTCTGCGGGATCGCGCTCGGATCGTTCGGATGCGGGAGCGACCGCCACGGAGCACCACCGCGTCCGGGTCCGGCGGATGACGCTGTACGCCAGTCCCTCGGCCTCCAGGTGCTCCAGCGCGCGGGTAGCCTGCACAGCGCGTTCCCGTCCCGGGATGCCGGCACGCTCGGCGATCTCGCTTGCGGTTGAAGGCTCGGGCGTGAGGGCGGCCAAAACGCGCGGCCGGAGGTCCTGGCGCGGCCGAGCGCCTCGAGGGGATGGCGCCTTGGGCATGGCGCCGAGCTACCGCGCGTCGTCGCCGTCGACCAGCCCGCGGCTTTCGGCCAAGCGTAACACGTCGGCATCCGAGTAGATCAGGTCGCCGATCTGCCAGAGCTCCATGTCGTGGCCTGTGGGGATGGCCTTGATGCCGGCCGCCCGTAGCGCTGCGACGGCTGCAAGGACCGGGTTGGTGTCGTCGATCATGCCGCTAGGCCGATGCGATGATCATGCGCCGGCGCGCTTCGACCATCCGCTCCTCATCTGACCGCATCGCCATGTCAGCCACCACCTGCTCGACGATGTGCCGGGTAGCCGCCTCGTCCAGGCCGAGCCCGCGCGCGAACCCGTCCAGGCGCCGCATCATGTGCTGGATCGCGAGATCCGGGCGGAGGGGGGCGGGATACTGGCTCATCCCTTCACCGTTGCGCCAGCAGGATCGCGGTCCGGACCATGTTCCGCTTCCAGGCCGGCTTGTCAGTGGTGAGCGCCTCGGCCGCGCGGGTGTTGGTGCGGATGGTCTCGACGAGGTCGAGGGTCCAGCCCTTCGCAAGCGGGTAGGCCTCCGTCGCCAGATCCGCGAGCACGGCGTCGACCGCGGCGTCGATCTCCTGGTCGGTGACCTCGGCGGCCTTGCGCAGCTCGCAGACGGTCGGGGGTTCCTTGGCCATGCAGCGGCCTATTGCAGCCCGATTGGGGAGTCCATGAGGCCCAGGCGCGCGACAAGCGTATTTGGGTCACGGTGAGCTGTAAGCTGGTATAGCAGCGAGTCATGCTACCAATCCGAGCGTATTCCAAGAAATAATTGCAGCCGAGCGCGATTGCGTGGCAACCTTGTCGCGAATCCCCGCAACTAAATCGGCAATATTATCTCTTATTATATTGGCATATGCTCCGATTAATAGGGACAACGACTAAGTATGCGCGTTATTGAAGGCAGAATGAAAAGCTTGGACTATATTAATAATTTGAGAGCTGTCAAATCGGGTTAACATCACCACTTGTGACCCATTTACCACCCCCTGAATCAATTTATGGCAGGCGATTGCAGCACGACGCGACTCGCTATCGAATAGCTATGGAAGATAGAAGGGGAGACGCATGATATTCGCGATCATCGATCTGCTCGAAAAATTGCTCAAATGGCTCAGGCCATTCGGATCGAGGGAAACGACACTAACGAATGTAAGTTCGAGTTCCGAAGGAAAGCCAGTTGCACCACAACCGAGCGAAGCAGCCAATTCGGAGGCTTCTACATCGTGCCAGGGGCTTGGACTGGGCCGGTCAGCCGATAATAGGCTATCCGGACTTATGGAATTCACGCAAAATAATTCTGATTTGGTCGATACGTTATTAGATTCCGCTCAAGATCAGGAAATATTGAAAGACCTTAGAGATCTAAAATCTGATCCGAGCAAGAATCGAGATCCATTTGCATGGGGCATGATCTTTGAGCGGGCATCGGGACGGTCAATCATGTCAAAGCGCGAAAAAGCAGGACTTTCCGTTTGGTACTCACTCGATGTTAGATGGCGCGGGAAATATACTATTCTCTGGGCAGAGGTTTGATGGAAATGCGTCGCTTCTCTCTGTCTCGGATGACTTGCTTTGCGCCGACCGCCTTTCTTTTTGTCGGATTTGGCGGCTGCGCCAGCGTTATCCCTGCATTCGACGTACCCTATGAAAGGACAGGGCCAAATACGGTCGAGCCAAATATCGACTCTATCATCCGCAGGATCGTATGCGAACTGATCGACACCGCACAGGCACCAGATGATCTCACGGCGCTGTTCATAGCGGGACAGGATATTCAAGTCGTCGCAGAACTAAATTTGGCGACAACGCTCGAAGGAAAGGCCGCACCGACCTTTTCCTTCATTGGGCAAACGTTCAATTTTGGAACTGGTTTCTCGTATCGGCAAGCGAGAGAGCAGGGATTAGTCATAAATATGAGCTACTCCCTGGACGCACTTAGAACAGTGCGCAAAGATCCGGTGTGCAACAATCCAGCCGACACGAATCTTGCTGGAAATCTTGGTCTGCAGCAGATGTTCAATAAAGGAAAAGCAGCATCTTACCTGAACTGGAGCGCAAAAGGTTCCTATGGGGTATTTGGTGGATATGTGGCTTTCACGGTAGATGCTCAGCTACTCGCGACCGGGCCGACTTTCACATTCAATACATTTGAATTTGTTGGTCCCTTTCTAACTGGATCCAATAAGAATGTTGATCGGTTAAATGTCGCTTTCGTTAGAGGACCAAGATCGGAAGGCCAGAACGCAATTATTCGCGGTGAAAACTTCATATATCAGCTAAAACAGAATCAGATCGCCAATTCTCTCGCTATTATTGCGAGTTCCCGCTGAGAACTCGGCGGCGGACGCAGGCTCATTGAGAGAGCGAGCGGGTCGCCGTCCGTCAGCGTCTCGCCGTCGACCAGTCAATAGGGCAGGCCGCCGGTCCATGGCTCGGCTGTACAGCCTCGGTCTTGGAGCACCGCAACTGCTTCTCGAATCGGGTCGTGGCCATCGCTCATGAGGCGACGCTTCTGCGGGTGGGGGAGGGGTCTATTGCCCGCTCGGAAACGGAGGCTAGCCGGTAACGCTCGCACGCGAAATCAATATGATCGCCCCGACTGTTAATCGCCTTGTCGCAGGTTCGAGTCCTGCTCGGGGAGCCATCCACTTACCAACATCATGATCTGACTCAGTTTTCGGCATCCCGGCCCGCGGCGGGCTCTGAGGCCGGGAACAGCGTTGCCGTTCCGGCATTCGGCAATACGCGCGGCGCGCTGTGCTCGACTGGCGCGAGGCAGAGAGGCCGGCGGCCGGGCCGATTGCGGCGGCCGCAGGACGGCGCCCGTCGAGGCGGCGTCGCGGATCGTTCCTCGCCCGTCGCCGCCGGCTCCGACGCGCGATGGTATCGATGGAGTTCGGGATGCTTCGGGCCCGCTCGAACGTCTCTGTCGGGCAGCCTCGCCGCTCGGAGGCGGCGGCGCGCTGAGCGACGACGACAGCCACGACGGTGATCCCGATGTCGGGCGACATGCTCGGACCCTTGGTCCTCGCGGCCGTCTTCACGCTGGGCTGCCTCAGCATCCACGGCGCGCGCAGGCATCCGGACGCCGTGACCATCGGCCTGCTTCTGCTGCTCGGATTGCTGGCGACCCTGTATGTCGGCCAGCACGTCGGATTGACGCGCGCCACCCCACTTGGCAGCACGAGGTCTTGCACCGTGAGCCAAGCCCGGCGTCGCGTCCGACGATGTG
>NZ_BBUX01000125.1:0-8519 GCF_000974725.1 Methylobacterium sp. ME121 | reverse complement strand
CGCTGCGCCGCCCGGTCCGACTGGTCGGCGATCCCGCGCCCGCCCGGGATCCGCAGCCGCGGCGCCCCGTCCTGGCGGCCGGCCGCCCGGCGCGCGCGCGGCCGATCCCGGCCGGGAACCTGATCGGCGTGCGTCCCGACGGCTGGGAGCCGACGGAGACCGAGATGCTCGCCGTCACCGAGCCGGGAGCGGTCCGCGACGCGGTCGAGACCTTCCTCGCCCTCGACGCCCGCACCGCCGCGCGGCCGATCATCGCCGACCCGGCCGAGGCGTCGCTGGTCCGGGTGGTCACCCGGCTGTTCGCCCGCCGCGGCGCGCTGCGGGTCGAGTTCCGCCGCCGGGCCGGCGCGGTCGTCGCCGGAACGCTCCACCTCTGCGCCGGCGCCAACGCTGTGCCCTGGCGCCGCGTTCGGGCCTGAGCGGTCAACGAGCGGTCGACGAGCGGTCGACGAGCGGTCAATCCGCCGCGTCCGGAACGCCTGTCGACGGGGGCGGGCGGCCCTAGCTGGCCTCCATGACCCGCGACCTGCCCCACGGCGTTCGACCCGCTCCGCGCCGGAAGGCGGCCGCACGGACGGCACGGAGGCCGCGCGAGGCAGGCGAGGCCGACCGGGTGGTTACGATCCTCGCGCGTCTCGCAGAGAGGGACCCGGATCCGAAGGCCGGATTCGACCGCACCGACCCGTTCCGCCTGCTCGTGACCGTGCTGCTCTCGGCCCAGTCCACCGGCCCGACCGTCTCGCGGATCGCGGAGGCGCTGTTCTCCGAGGCCCGCGATCCCGCCGGCATGGCGGCGCTGGGGGAGGCCCGGATCACGGAGATCGTCCGGCCGGTCGGTCTCGGGCCATCCAAGGCGCGCAACATCGTCAAGCTGTCGGCGGTCCTGCTCGCGGAACACGGCGGCGCCGTCCCGTGCAGCGCCGCGGAGATGCGTCGCCTGCCGGGGATCGGCCGCAAGAGCGCCGAGGTCACGGCGAACTTCGCCTTCCACGAGCCGGTGATCGCGGTCGATACCCACATCTTCCGGATCTCGAACCGGATCCCGCTCGCCCCGGGCCCGACGGTCGACGCGGTGGCCGACGGTCTCGCCCGGATCGTGCCCGACGCGTTCAAGGACAACGCCCATGTCTGGCTGTTCCGGCACGGGCGCGACATCTGCACGGCGCGGAATCCCGCCTGCCCCCGATGCCCCGTCTCGGACCTGTGCGCGTGGCCGAGCAAGGCGACGGCCTAGACGCTACTCGTCCTCGCCGAAGCGGTTGGCCAGCAGGGCCTCGATGGCGTCGAGGCAGCTCTCCGCGTCCGGGCCGACGGCGGTGACGGCGACGTGCGTGCCCATAGCGGCCCCGAGCGTCAGCAGGCCCATGATCGAGCGCCCGCCGACCGTCTCGCCGGCCCGGGTGACCGTCACGGCGGCGTCGTAGCGCTCGACGGTCTGCACGAACTTCGCGGAGGCGCGGGCGTGGAGGCCGCGCCGGTTGATGATCGGGAGCTTGCGGAGAAGGCCGCCCTCCGGAACCGGCGGATCGTCATCGGTCTCGAAAAGCTCGTCCATCGCCCGTGGTGTTTCCCGCCCGAACGGCGGCCCTGGCGGCCGCCTGCGCTGAACCTAAACCATTGACCGGGCATGTCGATCCCGCAGTGCCCGGGGCGCGGGCGAGCGGGCGGCCGTGTGCCCTCGCCGGCTACCACTCGTACTCGGCGCCGACGCCGAGGCTGGTGCGGCCGTCGCTCCCGGCCTCGCCCTTCAGCTTGATCCGGCGGGTGACGTCGACGTCGACGCCGACGGCGGTGTCGGCGGGCTTCGCCCCGGCCTTCACGCCGACGCTGACCCGATCCGAGATGTAGCGCGAGGCGCCGATCGCCGGCCCGCCGCTCGCGCCGGTGGAGACGTCGAGGCTGTCGAGGCCGAGGCTCTTGCGCGCCTGCTCGAACATGTCCGGACCGGCGGCGCCCCCGGAGAGCTGGGCGACCGCCTGGGCGAGCTGCAGCGCCTGGAACGGCGATAGGCCGGCCGACGCCTTCTTGAACAGGATCCGCGACAGGATCTCGTCCTGCGGCAGGACCGGGTCCGAAGTCAGGGAGAATTGCGGGGCGTCCGCGAAGCCCGAGACGGCGATGCGGGCGGTCACGTCGGTGGCCTTGGTCTCCGCGACGAAATCGAGTTCCGGCGCGGTCAGGCTGCCGGCGAAGGTCAGCCGGCCGCGGCTGAAATCCAGGCGCTGGCCGACGAGCTCGAACTGTCCGCGGCGCAGCGAGAAGGCGCCGTTGGCGATGGGCGACGCGGAGGTGCCGGTGACGCGCAGCGCCCCGCCGAGTTCGGCGTCGATGCCGCGCCCGCGCACGAAGATGCGGCTCGGCGCGTCGATCGTCACGTCGAGGGTGGCGTCGAATGGCACGGCCGGCTTCCCGCCCCGCCGCCCATGCCGGGTCGCGGCCTTCCGCTCCGCCCGCTGCGCCAGGCGCGCCCGCAGGGCCGGCGGCGTGTTGACGTGCCGGACACCCGGCAGCGGCCGGATCGTGGCCGGCAGCCGGTCCGGAACCGCGACGTCGATCGACACGACGTTCACCCGGCCGCCGATCCGCGGCGTCCGCGCCAGTGGGCCAGCCAGCGTGATGTCGAGGCTCGACACGGCCGTCATCAGCGGACTCGACACGAGCTCGGCCTTGTCGGCGACGACGTGGAAATTGCCCGGGAAGTCGGGCGCGAGGGAGACGCGGCCGGTGACGGAGACCTGGCCGCCGTTGCGGGCGGTCGCGGTCAGGCGCTCGACCACGACGCTGTCGCCGCGGCCGGTGACCCGACCCTCGATCCCGGTGAAGCGGAGCCCGTTCAGCGGATCGGTGAAGCTCCCGCCGCTCAGCACCGCCGCGCCCTGCGCCCGCGGCGCCGCCAGGGTGCCGGTGACGCCGCCGTCGATGGCGACCTTGCCGGTCACGCTCTGGCCGCCGACGCTCAGGAGGGAATTGGCGAGGGCGGCGTCGAGCGTTCCGCGCGCGCGCAGGTCGAGCGGCCCCCCGGCCTCCACGGGCAGCGACCCGGAGACCGTCAGGGCGACGCCGCGCCCCGCCGTCACCCGGCCGTCCAGGCTCGCCTGTCCGTCGGACAGCGTGCCCTTCGCGGCCGCGTCGATCGCCGGCAGCCCGGCCTGCCGCGTCTGCGGAGCGACCAGCTTGGCGACGCTGACCGCGTAGCGCCCCTCCGGTCGCGTCGCGGGGCCGCGGAGGTCCGCCTCGCCGTCCAGGGTCCCCGAGAGGGCCAGATCCGGCGCGGCGATCCGGGCGAGCGACAGGGGCAGGGACCGGATCGCCACTCTGAGGTCGAGATCCCGCCCGGCGCGGCCCGCGACCGTGACGCGGCCGGAGCCCGCCGCGATCGACAGGCCGTCGATCACCGCGCCGCCGTCCCGGAGGGTGATCGCCGCCGGCCCGGTGAGGGCGAAGCGGTCGTTGCCGCGGGCCGCCGACAGGCGCTGGATCTCGATCCGCGTGTCCGCGGCCGGGACGACCCGCGCGGCACCGTCGAGGGTGAAGCCGCGCGCCCGGGCGGTGAGGCTCACGTCGCTGAAGGCGGGCGTGCCGTTCGCGAGGAGCCGGATCGTGTCGACCTGCTGGCCGGCGGCCACGAGCCGGTCGGCCTCGACGCGCCCGTCGAGGACGGGGTGGGCGCGCAGGTCCCGTCCCGAGAGGTCGGCGTCGAGCCGCGCGAGGGCCGTGTCGCCGTAGCGGAGACCGGCCCCGGTGGCGCGGACGGTCACGTCCTGGCGCCCGCCGTCGCGGGCGAGAGTCAGCGCGGCGTCGAGGCGGCCCGAGACCGGTTCCGGGACGAGGGGCGCGATGTCCGTCAGGTCGCCGGCCCGCACGGTGAGCGCGCCCGCCGACAGCCACGTGTCGGCCGCGACCGTCGCCTGGCCGGCGACGGAGACCGAGCCGAGATCGAGGCCGAGCCGGTCGAGGACCCAGTCCGGGCCGACGCGCGCGAGGTGCGCGCCGCCGGTCAGCGCCTTGCCGCCGACGTCGCCGCCGAGCCGGACCGTGCCGTCCGGCGCGAGGAGCGCGTCCCGCAGGACGGCCTCGACGCGCAGATCCCGGATCGGCTTGCCGGCCGCGGTGGCGGCGGGCGCCGTCAGGGTCGCGGTCACGTCCGGATGCTCCAGGGATCCGGTCAGGCGCGCGTCGACGCCGGCCTTGCCGGTGAGGCGCCCGTCGAGATCCGCGAGGCTCTTGAGGTCGACCCGTCCGGCGACGTCGGCACGGGTCGTCGTCGCCTCGCCCTGCAGGGTGGCGGTGACGCCGGAGCCTTCCAGGCGCAGATGGTCGAAGCCGTACCCGTCGAAGGTCTGGGACACGCGTCCCTGAAGGCTCGGCGCGCGGCCGAGGGCGCGGTCCGCCGCCCGGATGCCGGTGACGAGACCGCTCGTCGTCACGGCGAGGTCGGCGGCGACGGCCTTGCGCGCCGGATCGCCGCTGAGCCGCGCCTTGGCGTCGAGGCTGCCCGCGAGGCCCTGGCCCGCGAGGCCCGAGAAGACGGACAGGTCCGGCAGCGCCGCGTCGAGGGTGCCGGTCAGGGTGTTCTGGCCGACCCGGCCGGCATAGGCGGCCCGCGCCGTGTCGGAATCGAGCTTGAGCGCCGCGACGTCGACCACGCCGTCGGCACCGGCCGAGGCCCGGAGCGTCACGGTCGCCCGGCTGCCGATGGCCCGGCGCAGGGCCGGGTCGGAGAGCGTCAGCCCGTCGATCCGGCCGTCCGCCGTGACGGCGAAGCGCTGCGCCGACGGCTCGCCCTGCGGGTCGATGCCGAGGCTCGCCTCGATCCGGTCCAGGCTGGAATCGCGGCTGCGCAGGGCGGCCGCGTCGAGGTGGCCCCGGACGGTGGGCGCCGCCAGAGGCCCCTTGAGGCTGCCGTCGAAGACGAGCTTGCCGATCTCGGCCTCTCCGGCCCGGGTGACGTCGCCCTCCGTCGGCAGGGCACGCGCCTGCAGGGTCAGGTCGGCGACCCGGTCGCGGGTGAGGCTGCCGCCGGCCGCCAGGCGCGCCGTGCGGGAGGTCAGTTCCAGCCGGTCAATCCGGAAGGCGCCGCTGTCCGCGAAGGACAGGCCGCCGTCGAGCTTGGTGGTGCCGGCTAAGATCGCCGCCGCCGGACCGGGCATCAGCCCCTCGATTCGCGCCGCGAGGTCGAGGGCGAGCCGCCGCTCGGCCCCGATCCGGGAGATCTTCGCCCCGCCCTTGGCGCCGATGTCGGGTCCCGCCGTGAAGTCCAGCTTGGCGCCCCAGGCGTCCAGCGTGCCCGTTCCGTCGAGCTCGAAGTCGATCGGCGGGGTGCCGGGCAGGTTGGCGGCCTTCGAGAGCAGGCCGCCGGCCGGCTCGACGAGGTTCGCCTTCAACTCCAGCCGCTCGCCGTTCGGCACGAACAGCAGCGACAGCAGGAAGCGGCCCGGCGCGTCGAGGCGCTGCGCCCTCGCCTGCAGGTCGAGCCCCTCGCTGGCGGCGCCGAGCTTCGCCCGGCCCTCCGCCGACAGCCGCGCCGGCTGCCCGGCCACCGCCTCGCCCAGCGTCAGCTCGGCCAGCTTGAACCCCTTGATCTCGACCTTGACCGGCAGGTCCGGGAGGAGCCGCCCGTCGGGCTTGGCCTCGGGCGGCGGCGGGCCGGGGACCGGCTGGCGCAGGACGTCGAGATGCCCGATCTCGAGGCTGTCGACCTCCAGCCGGCCCGACAGGAGGGCGAGCCGCCGCCAGACGATGCGGGCCCGGTCGAGTTTGAGCCAGACGCCGTCGCGGTCGCTGATCGCCACGTCCCGGATGGTGGCGTCGGAGGACAGGGCGCCGTCGACGGCGCCGATCGCCACCCGCGAGGAGGGCGTCGACAGGGCGCGGGACAGGAGGCCGCCCAGCACGGACTTGTCGCCCTCGTCGGCGCGCGTCGCCGCGAGGGTGCAGGGCAGCAGCAGGGCGAGGCAGACCAGGACGAGCACCAGGTCCCACCGGCCGTGACGGGCGGTCGGATGCGCGGCGCGCTGCGTCGGTCCGGTTCGGAACGCCATTCAGAAAGCCTGCCCCAGGCTGAGATACAGGACGGCGGGACGCACGTGTCCGCCCTTGTAGGGGTCGAGCGGGAAGGCGACGTCCGCGCGGATCGGGCCGATGCCGGTGTAGTAGCGCAGGCCGATGCCCACCGATTTGCGGATCTTCTCGTCGAAATCCGGCGTCGCCGAGGCGAAGGCGGTGCCCGCGTCGAAGAACGGCACCACGCCGATCGTGTCGGTGACCTTGATGCGCGCCTCGAGCGAGGCCTCCAGCAGGCTGCGGCCGCCGATCGGCAGGTTGAAGGGGCCGATCGGTCCGAGGGTGCGGTACGGGTAGCCCCGCACCGAGCCGCCGCCGCCCGCGAAGAACCTGAAATTGTCGGGGATCTCCCCCAGCGGCGCGCCCGAGACCGAACCGAAGCCGATGCGGCCGGCCAGGATCATGCGGGCCTCGTCGTCGAGGGCGTAGTATGTCGATCCCTGCGCCTTGGCCACGACGATGCCGGGCGAGGAGATCGCGCCGGGATAGACCGCCAGCGACGCGATGGCCCGGACGCCCCGCGTCGGGTCGAGGAGGCTGTCGGTGGAATCGTAGGTGACCGAGGCCGGCACGCCGATCAGCCGGTAATCGACCGTGCCGAGGGCGTCCTTCGACCGGCCAACCTGGGCATCGAGCCCGATCTGCGCCGAGAACGTGTCCGAGAACCGGTGACGGATCGCCCCCGAGACACCCCCGCCATCCACGAGGTAGCTCTGCTGCACCTCGCGGGTGATGAAGGCGTTCGCCAGGAAGTCGTTGCGCGTCCCCCACAGGGCCGGCTGGACGTAGGTCGCCGAGAGACGTCCGCCGAGGCCGTTCGTACCGATGCCCGCGGCCTTGCGCTGGTTGGCGAACGGGTCGTTCCCGAGACCCAGATAGTAGAGGTCGGCGTCCACGCGGAAGGATTCGCCGCCGCCGAACAGGTTGCGGTTGGCGTAGTAGGCCCGCACGCCCGGCCCGTCGACCGTGGAGTAGCGCGCCGAGACGCCCACGAGGTTGCGCTCGCGCTCGGTGACCTCGACGAACAGCGGCAGGTTCCCGTCGGCGTCGAGGGTCGTCCCCTCGCGAACCCGGACGCCGCCGATCCCCTCGATCCGCGCCACGGACCGGCGGATCGCGGCCACCGCCTGGGGTGAGTACGGGTCGCCCGGCTCGGCGTAGATGAAGGATCGGATGGTCGCCGGGTCGATCCCCGGCGCACCGCTGACGGCGACGGGGCCTAGTCCGGCCACCGGGCCCGGCGCCACCGTGAAGGTCACGTCCATCGCGTGGGCGGAATCGTCCACCACGGGATCGCGCGCGACCACCTTGGCGAAGGGACGGCCCTGGGCGCGGAAGTGGTCGACGATCTGCGCTTCCCGCGCCAGCACCGTGGCGGAGCGCGCGGGAACATCCTCGTCGACGCGGGTGACCCGCGCGGGCAGCTCGGCTTCCGGGAACGGGTTGCCCGCCGGATCGCGCACGGTGATCCGGCGCAGATGGTAGAGGGGCCCGAGATCGACCGCGATCCGGACCGGGACGAGGCCGCGGTTGCGCCACGCCTCCGCGGCACCGACCGCGGCCGTCGCCTGGCCCGGCACCGGCGCGCCGTCGACCCGGATCGTCACCGCTCCTTGATAGTAGCCGTAGCCCGACAGGACGTCGGCGAGCTTGGCGAGATCGGTCTCGGCCCGGCGCAGCAGCCCCTCGCCGTCGGGCGGGGGTTCCTGCCTTAGGCGATAGAGGGTGGAGGTGTCCTGCAGGGCCCGCAGCACGTCGGAATCATCCGTGCCGGTGATCCGCAGCGTGTACGGGAGCGCGGTCGCGCTCGGCGGCGGCGGTTCCGGCTCGCTGCCGAACAGGCCGAACAGGTCGAACGCGCGCGCGGGTTGAGCCCCCGCGGCGACCAGCAGGGCCAGGGCCAGGGCGGCCAGCCTCGGCGGCGATGCGCGACGCATCGCCGGGTGGGCCGGACGAGGAAAGGGAGCGGAGACGCGCAAACCGCGCTCTTCAGCTCCGATCGAGGTCGGCCGTGCCGCCCGCCTGTGAGATCATTGCCGCTCCCCCCTCACGCCGTATCACGGCGTACCCCACCGCATCTTAAGGCCAGGTGCCTGCGAGGCCAACACCGCCGAGGTCGCGGCGCGGACACCCTGCCCAGGAGCCGGGATCGAGCGATTTCGGTGGCGACTCGGCGCGGGCGTCGGCGCTCATCGGCCGGCGCTCGACCCCCCTCCCCTGCCGGAGCGGCGGCGACCGTCGTGGGACGCGTCGGCACGGGGACCGCGTCGGTTCGACGGGGTGCGACAAACGCAGAACCCGCCGCGCTTGGGGGCGCGGCGGGTTCTGTGTGTCGGGATTTGGTTGCGGGGACAGGATTTGAACCTGTGACCTTCAGGTTATGAGCCTGACGAGCTACCGGGCTGCTCCACCCCGCGCCAAGTGTGTGCGGCTGGTCCGGGCGCGCCGGCTCTGAC
>NZ_BBUX01000126.1:0-8310 GCF_000974725.1 Methylobacterium sp. ME121 | reverse complement strand
GCCCTGTGGTTCGCCGTCGCGGGCTGGAGCGCCGCGCGCGACGACGACCGGATCGCCGCCCTGGAGGCGGGCCGCGACCGGCCGGTCGACCCGGACGCGCGGCCGGCCCTGCTGACGGCGCGGATCGGCTTCCTCGCCGCCCGGGACCGTCTCGGCGAGACCGAGCCCCTCCTCGACGCCCTCGACCGCGCCGGCGCGGTGCGGGAGGCGGCCCGGGCGCGGTACGTCATCGGCAACGCGCGGATGCGGCAGGCCTTCGCGCTGATCGGCCGGGGCGACCTCGACAAGGCCGCGCCCCAGGTGACGCTGGCGCGGCAGGATTACCGCCGCGCCCTCCAGGCCCGGCCGGAGTTCTGGGACGCCAAGTACAACCTCGACGTCGCCTCGCGCCTCGTGCGCGACTACCCGGAATTCGACCGCAAGACCGGGGACGAGCTGCGCGCCGAGCCGAAAGTGATCTGGACCGACATCCCCGGCCAGCCGCGGGGCGGCCCGTGAGACCGCGGCGCGTCCTGCCCCCCGTCCTGCCCCCCCTCGTCGCCCGCAACCTGCGCGACGGGCGGTTCCGCGCCCTGGCGGCCGCCCTCGCGCTGGCGCTGGCGGCCCTCGTCGCCCCGCCGATCCCGTTCACCCGCACCGGCGTGTCGGTGCTGGCGGTGGTCGACATCACCGGCAGCATGGCGGTGCGCGACTATCCCGCCGCCGCCGGCTCCGTGAGCCGGCTCGAGACCGTCAAGGCGGCGCTGCGGGCGACGCTGCCCGACCTCCCCTGCGGCTCGCGGGTGGCGCTCGGCCTGTTCACCGACCGCAGGCCGTTCCTGCTGTTCACGCCGGTCGAGGTCTGCGCCGACTTCGCGCCGCTGGACGGCGCCATCGCGGCCCTCGACCCGCGCATGGCCTGGGAGGGGGACAGCCGCGTCGCGGCCGGCCTGTTCCGGTCGATCGCCATGGCGGGGGAGATCGACGCCGACCTCCTGTTCGTCACCGACGGCCAGGAGACGCCGCCCCTGCCCGCCTCCGGCGGCCCGACCTTCGACGGTGAGGCCGGCGCGGTGCGGGGGCTGATCGTCGGCGCGGGCGGCTACGGCCTGTCGCCGATCCCGCGCTTCGACGATCGCGGGCGCGAGACCGGCTTCCTCGGCGAGAGCGACGTCCAGCAGGAGAACCGCTCCGGGCCGCCCCCGGCCGACGCGGAATCGCGCGAGGGCTACAACCCGCGCAACGCCCCCTTCGGCGCCCAGGCGGCCCACGGCAGCGAGCACCTCTCCGCGGTCCGCGAGCCCTACCTGAGGCGCCTCGCCGCCGAGACCGGCCTCGGCTACGTCCATCTCGACGGCCCGGGCGGCCTCGCCGCCCCTCTGCGCGCCGCGGCGACGCCGCGCCCGCTGCCCGGCCGCCTCGACCCGCGGCCCGCCCTGCTGGCGGCGGCCCTGGGGCTGACGCTCCTGGCCCTCCTGGCGAGCCCCCTCGCCCGTGCCCTTCGCGCGCTCCGCGGGCGCGCGGCCCACCCTGCTCCAACCCCTGCTCCGACCGGAGCGATCAGGACCTGACCATGCGGATGCCCCTCGCCCTCGTCCCGGCCCTCGTCCCGGCCCTCGTCCCGGCCCTCGCCGTCCTCGGCCTCGCCGGCGCGGCGCTGGCCCACGGGCCGACGCCGCAGAAGATCGACCAGTCGATCACCATCCAGGCGCCCCCGGACGCGGTCTGGAAGGTGGTGGGCGATTTCGGCGGTATCGGGCGCTGGCACCCCGACGTGGCCAGGGCCGAGGCGAGCGGCGGCAATGTCGAGGGCACGACCCGCCGGGTGACCCTCAAGGCCGGCGGGACCCTGGTCGAGGGGCTGGACGAGTGGCTGGCCGACGGCCGGACCTACTCGTACCGGATGTCCGACCCGGACCTGAAGGCGCTCCCGGTCTCCTCCTACTCGGCGACGCTCACCGTGACCCCCGACGGGACCGGCTCCAAGGTGTCGTGGATCGGCCGCTTCTACCGGGGCGACACCGGCAACGAGCCGCCGGAGAACCTCAGCGACGAGGCCGGGCGCGCGGCGATGAACCGCTACTTCGCGGACGGGCTCAAGGGCCTGAAGGCGGCCGTCGAGGGCCGGACGACCCATTGAGGCCCCGCATGCGCCACCTCCGGCTGATCGCGACGCTCGCGGTCGCGGCCGCCGCCGGGACCGGCGCTGGGATTGGTGTCGCGTCCGCGGCCGGCGACCCGGTCTGGGTCGTCAGCCAGCAGGGGGCCGAGCTGGCGCGGGTCGAGGCCGGGACCGTGGCCGGGCGGATCCCGCTCGGGCCGGCGCCGGTGGCAGCGGCGGCCGACCGGGCCGGCCGCCTCTACCTGACCCACCCCGACGGGCGCGCCGTCACCGTCGTCGCGCCCGGCGAGCCGCCCCGCCGCCTGCCCGTCCCCGGGCAGGCCTTCGGCCTCGCGGTGAGCCCGGACGGCGCCCGCCTGTACGTCGGCGACTGGTCGGGCGACCGCGTCCTGCGGATCTGCGCGGCGACCGGCGCCGTCGAGGGCGCCGCGGCGGTGGGCCGCGACCCGGCCCACCTCGTCCTCGACCGGCGCGGGCGGCTCTACGTCGCCGATCGCGAGAGCCGTCAGGTCAGCGTGATCGACACCGGGACCATGGCCCGGGTGGCCGTCGTCCCGACCGGCGAGGCGCCCTTCGCCCTGGCGCTCGCTCCGGACGAGGCGAGCCTCTACGTCGCCAACGTGCGCAGCGGCGATCTCACGGTGATCGACACGGCGACGCTGCGGGCCCGCGCCACGGTTCCGGCCGGCCGGATGCCCTACGGCGTCGCGGTCACCGGGGACGGCAGCCGCATCCTGGTCACCAACCAGCACGCCGCCGCCGTGACGGTGATCGACGCGGCCCGGCTCGAGATCGTCGCCACCGTGGCGGTGGGACCCTATCCCGAGGGCATCGCGGTGGCCGGTCCGCGGGCCTACGTGGCGAACTGGTTCTCGGACGATGTCTCGGTGATCGATCTCGCCACGTGGCGCGAGACGGCGCGCATCAAGGTGGCGGAGGGCCCGCGCACGGTCTTGGCCGTCGGGGAGCCCGCGCGATGAGCCGCGCCGGCCGCATCCGCATCCACATTCGCATCGCGTCCTGCCTGGTCCTGCTGGCCCCCGGCGCCTGCGACCGCGGGTCGGACGAGCGCGCGGACGAGCGCGCGGACGAGGCCGGCGCGGTGGTCGCCACCACCGCCGAGGGCACCCTGCCGGCCTGGCTCGGGCCGACCGACGGGACCGACCCGGCCCGCTGGCTCGCGGGACGCGAGGCCGGGAAGGCCCTGCCGGCCGACGATCCCCGCGTGCGCGCCATGGCGACGGCGCTGGCAGGGGCCCGCGACGGCTTCATCGAGGATCCGCGCATGATCGCCAACCGCACCGTCCAGCTCGGCCAGATGCTGGCCGAGGCCGGCACCGGCGAGGGCTACGGCGCGATCCTCGACGGTCTCGGCGGCATCGCGGCGGAACGCGGCCGCCGCAAGAGCCTCTACGGCGAGATGTGCCAGCACTACTACAACGCCCGGATGCAGGGGGCCGACCACGCGGCCGCGCTGGCCCGCCTCGCCGCCCCGCACCCGGCCCGCGAGGGGACGCCGTGAGCGCCGCCCGGGCCTCGGCCGACCGCCCGGCGGGGCGGGACGCTCCGCGCGGTCTCGACGCGGTGCTGATCGTCGACGACCACCCGGTCGTGCGGCGCGGCTTCCGCCACCTCGCGGAGGATGCCGGCGTCCGGGCGGTCCACGAGGCCGCGGACGTGGTGTCCGGCTACCGCACCTTCCACCGCCACCGGCCCGGGCTGGTGGTGACCGACCTCGGCTTCCGCGACCAGGGCCTGTCGGGCCTGTCGCTGATCCGCCGGGTGCGGGCCCTGGAGCCGGCGACGCGGATCCTCGCCTTCAGCATGCACGACGACCCGGTGATCGTCGCCCGCGCCATCGAGGGCGGGGCGCACGGCTTCGTCCTGAAGGACACGGCGGTGACGCGCTTTCACGAGGCGCTGGCGACCGTCTCGGCCGGCCGCAGCTACCTGCCGCACGAGGTCGCGACCAAGATCGCCATGCTGAATGCCGGGCTCCTGGAATCGCCCCTCGCGCGCCTGACCGCGCGGGAGGTTCAGGTCCTGTCGCTGCTGGGGGCGGGCAAGTCCAACGAGGCGATCGCCGACAGCCTGTCGATGAGCCAGCGCAGCGTGTCGGCCGTCGTCTCGGGCATGAAGCAGAAGCTCGGCGCCGGCAGCCTCGCCGACCTCCTGCGTATCGCCCTGTCGCGGGACGGGCGCCCGGTGTGAGGACGGCCGCCGTCAGCGCCGCATACAGCGGGCCGGGGCTACCGCGGCACGACCAGGCCGGGAATGATCGATCCCTGCGGCCCGAACGTCGCCTCGGCCTTCCGGCAATTGGCCGCGACGTCCTTCTGGTAGGCCGCGATGTAGCGGGTCGCGGTCAGGTGCAGGTCGCCGGTCTCCAGGCTCGCGGCATCGACGCCCAGGGCCTCGACGGTCTGCTTGAGGCGCGCGGGATCGCTCCGCAGGCCGGGGCATTCGAGGTTCACGAAGCCGGCGAGCCCCGCGAGCTTCGCCGCCTGATTGCGCCGCGGATCGGCGGCCGCGGGGTCCTGCGCCTGCATCGGGGGCTGTGCCTGGGGCTGAGGCTGCGCCGCGGTCTGCGCCTGAGCGTGTGCCGTCAGAAGACCCAGGAGGCCGGCCGAGACCAGGCCGGAAAGACGGACCGCGCGCATCGCTTCTCCCATCCCGTCGCAAGAGCAGCGCGTCCGTCGACCGTCACCGCTGCGCAGAGTTACGCAGTTCTACGCCGCAGGATCGGAGATTTACAATGCAGACCAAGCTTATAATCGTCTTAGTGGCCCTGGCGTGCGCGACCCTGCCGGCGGACGCCGCCCGCCTGACCGTGGACGACAAGGCCTCGCTGTGGCCGCGGGCGAGCGCGACCGACAAGATCGATTTCTCGACCCGGATGGGCCGGGCCTTCCACACGCTGTCGCCCAAGCTGGACGCGGCGTACTTCATGCGCTGTCTGGAGGAGACCGCCAATATCGGGGACACCAAGGATTTGCGGCTCGAGGAGATGGTGCGGACCTGCATCTCCCTCGTCCGGGACGAGGCCGAGTGAGCCGCCGGCCCGGCCTCACGCGAGATGGGCGACGATGTTGACCAGCCGGTCGAAGGGGTCGCGGACGTAGAACCGCTCCACGCCCCAGGGCTCCCGGGCCGGGCCGTACAGCACGGGCAGGCCGGCCCGCCTCACGCGGGCGAGGACGTCCGCCAGGTCGTCGACCTCGACCGAGATGTCGGGAACCGGCGTGCCCGAGCCGCCCGCGCTGGCCACGCTGATCTGCGGCGTCGCCGACATCCCGGGGGCCGCGAAGGTCAGGATCCAGCCGTGATCCATGACCACCTCCAGGCCGAGCACGTCCGCGTAGAAGGACCGCGCCGCCTCGACCTGCGTCGCCCGGATGTTGGTGACGATCCGCCTCACGGCCATGGCCCGGTCCCCGCTGCGCGCCGCCCCATCAGAGGGCTCCGCGGGCGGTCCGGCAAGGGCCGGGACGGCGCGCCGGGAGCCCGTGTCCCGACCACGCCGCGGTTCGCCGCCCGGAAATGCACGCAGCGATTGAACACAGGTCCTCCGGAAAGAATCCGGAAAGCTCCCCGATGGTACCGTCCGCGCCGGTGGGAGCTCGCACCGTCCAGCAGAATGTTCGCTCAGGCGGACGATTGGGATCCCCGGGTATGAACAGTGGGACGGTCGCGCTGCGGGAGAAGGCGAAGCTCCTCGACACCGTTCTCGACGCCATGGATCAGGGGCTGATGATGATCGACGCCGACGGCGTCGTTCAAGTCTGTAATGCCCGCGCCCTGGCGCTGCTCGACCTGCCGCTGGCCCTGATGCGGTCCCGCCCGACCTTCGAGGCCGTCCGGCAATACCAGATCGCGCAGGGGGAGTTCGGGAAGGCGAGCGAAGCCCTGCAGCGCTGGGTCGCCGACAGCGGCCTGGAGCGCCGCGCCCACACCTACGAGCGCGAGCGCCCCAACGGGACCGTGCTGGAGATCCGCACCGTGCCGCTGCCCGACGGCGGGGCGGTGCGGACCTTCACGGACATCACCGCGCGCAAGCGGGCCGAGGAGACGCTGCAGGTCAGCGAGACGCGCCTCGCCCTGGCGCAGGACGCGGGCAGCGACGGGCTCTGGGACTGCGATCTCACGACCGGGGAGGCGTGGTCCTCCGACCGCTGGTGGGGGGTTCTGGGCTACGAGCCCGGCGAACTGGCGAGCCACGCGCGGACGTGGCGGGCGCTGCTCCACCCGGAGGATGCGGGCGCGGCCGAGCGGGCCCTGGTCGAGCACCTGAGCGGGCGGGCGCCGACCTACGCGTCCGAGCATCGCATGCGCCGCAAGGACGGCTCCTGGGCCTGGATGATGACGCGCGGCAAGGTGGTGGCGCGCGCCGCCGACGGCCGCGCGCTGCGCTTCATCGGCACCCAGATCGACATCACCGCGCGCAAGGCCGCCGAGGGGCAGGTCGCCCACATGGCGCGCCACGACGGCCTCACCGACCTGCCCAACCGCGCCCTGTTCTACGAGCGGCTGGAGATCCGGCTCGCCGACCTGCACCTGAACGGCGGCGCCTGCGCGGTGCTGTGCCTCGACCTCGACCGCTTCAAGACCGTCAACGACAGCCTCGGCCACGCGGCCGGGGACTTCCTGCTCCGGGCGGTGGCCCATCGGATCCGCGCGGTGCTGCGGGCCGACGACATGGTGGCGCGCCTCGGCGGCGACGAGTTCGCCGTGCTGGTGGCCGATGCGGACGACCCCGCCCGCGCGGAGACCTTGGCGGCCCGCCTGATCGCGGCCGTCCAGGCGCCGATCCCCTTCGGCAAGCGGCGGCTGAAGGTGGGCCTGAGCGTCGGCATCGCCCAGGCGCCCAGCCACGGCTTCGACAGCGAGACGCTGTTCCGCCGCGCCGATCTCGCCCTCTACCGGGCGAAGACCGAAGGCCGGAACACCCACCGGGTGTTCGAGCCCGCGATGGACGAGGCCGAGGCGGCCCGGCGCGACCTGGAGCGCGACCTGCGCCAGGCGATCGAGGGCGACGAGCTCATCCTGTATTATCAGCCGCAGGTGAGTACCGGCACCGGCCGGTTGCTCGGGTTCGAGGCGCTCGTGCGCTGGGAGCATCCGACCCGCGGCCTCGTGCCGCCGAATGCCTTCATCCCCCTGGCGGAGGAGAGCGGGCTGATCCTGCCGCTGGGCGAGTGGGTGCTCCGCGCCGCCTGCCGGGAGGCGGCCCGCTGGGCGCACCCGCTGAAGGTCGCGGTGAACCTGTCGCCGCGCCAGTTCCAGCAGGCGGATCTGCCCGAGCGCGTCCTGGCGATCCTGACCGAGACGGGCCTGGCGCCGACGCGGCTCGAACTCGAGATCACCGAGACCCTGATCATCAACGACATGGCGCGGGCGCTCGGCATCCTGCGCCGTCTGAAGGCTTTCGGCGTGTCCATCGCGATGGACGATTTCGGCACCGGCTACTCGTCGCTCGCGACGCTGCAGGCCTTCCCCTTCGACAAGATCAAGATCGACCGGTCCTTCGTGGGCCATGTCGAGGTCAGCCCGCAGGCGGCGGTGATCGTGCGGGCGGTTCTGGGGCTCGGCCGCAGCCTCGGGATGAGCGTCGTGGCGGAGGGCGTCGAGACGGACGCGCAGATGCGCTTCCTGGCCGCGGAAGCGTGCGACGAGGCCCAGGGCTACCTGATCAGCAAGCCGCAGCCGATCGAGCGGTTCGCCGAGCAGATCGACGCGCCCGAGACCTTCGTGCCGCCCGGCCGCCCCGACGCGGCCGTCGCCTGAGGCGCGCCGCGCCGCTCCGGCGGCCGGACGATCGTCGTCGTCGCGGCGCGGGCCCCGGCGGCGGCCGTGCCGCCGCCTCTGTGGCACGGCCGCGACACCCGCCGCCGACGGCCTGTGGATGGCGCGCCCTGCCCCCGATCCGTCAAGGTTCGGATGCCAGCGTGACCGCGCACCTCCGATCCGGCTCCCTCAGCTCCGCCATCCCATGTTCGCACAGCCCCACGCCCTCATCCTCCGCCATCGCGAGCGCGCCGCCGTGCTCATCTCCTCCGCGCTGTTCCTGGCGGGCGCCCTGCCGCTCTTCTGGGCGATCGGCTGAGGCCCGAGCGCGGGCCGGCAGGACGTCTGGCGGCCGCGAGCCGTCGACCTTCCGCGTCGCCGCGCTCGCGAGCACCGGCGGCGCCGGGCCGCGATCCGGCCGCCCC
>NZ_BBUX01000127.1:0-8088 GCF_000974725.1 Methylobacterium sp. ME121 | reverse complement strand
TTGCAACAGCGCCGGCGGGGGTCCCGAGCCGGTGGGCCGGAAGGTGCGCTGGAGCACATCATCGCGGCCTCGTGATCCAATGGTGCGGAACTATTTCGAGACTTCTGTCACGGCGTCTCGCCGCGGCGGCCAATATGCGGTGGCCGGCTCCGCTCATCTCCGCGCGGTGACCTGCAATCTCCGCGTGGCCGCTCGCCATCGGCGGACCGCTTGATCCAGGTTGTTGCCCACGGTGTCGGCGCTGGCCAGGCTCGAGCGCCGGTTGATTTCGGGTGACGGCGACGTCGCGCGGCGGCCCCACACGCCCTGTTGCTCGCTGGATCGGAGTGCGCGCGCCGCGTCCGCCATGGATGAACGCTTCCTGGATCCTGCCTCGGGTCTGGCTCTGGCCTGTCGCCGTCTGGCGACCGCCTGCTCTCTGGGGGAGATGGTCGCGATCCTTCGCGAGACGGCACGGGCGATCGCCGGATCCGACGGGATCGCGGTGGTGCTGCGCGAGGGCGACGCCTCCTTCTACGCCGCCGAGGACGCCATCGAGCCGCTGTGGCGCGGCCGCAGGTTCCCGCTGACGTCGTGCATCTCGGGGCACGCGATGCTGGACGACGCCACCCTCGTGATCCCGGACATCGAGTCCGATCCCCGGGTGCCTATCGCCCTCTACCGCCTGACCTCGATGCGCAGCCTCGTGATGGTGCCGATCGGCTCGCCCGAGCCCGTCGCCGCGCTCGGCGCCTACTGGTGCGCCTCGGTCATCCCGGACGACGCGACGGTCCGCCGGCTCGAGGCGGTGGCCCGGCACGCGGCGGCTGCCCTGGCGCGAATGCGTCCGGCGGGGTCGTAGCGGTCGGGGCCGCGCGGCCCGGCGACGGCGCCGGGATCCGGCCCGCGGCGGGATCGATCGGCCGTCCCGGCCGTTCCCCGCCTCCAGGCCCCGCACGGAAGACCCAGACCCGCCACATGAAGCGCCTCACCCTCATCGGCATCTTCGTCGTCCTGCTGCTCGCCATCGTGGCGATCGCGGCCACGTGGTCGAAGGTCACGCCCGTCAATCCGGCGGTCGCGCCGGACACCTCGGCGACGCCCAATCCCACCGGCGAGCGGAAATGAGGCCGCGGTGATCCGGCGCCCGGCACGCCGCGCCTGACCGGGGACCCGCCGGGGTCCGTCGGTCCGGAGGCGCCCGCATCCTCCGGGACGGACGGGGTCGGCCCGCACCGCGGTCCCGGCGCCCGGCGGCGCGGCGGTCCTCCGGGGAACATGCGGTGGCCACCCGCCTTCCCTACACGAGGGGCCGCGAGGCCGGTCGGGAGGGACCGATGGGACAGGATGTCGACGCCGCGCGCGAAGCCCTGGGAACGGTCCCGCCGGGCCGGCCGCTAGCCCCGGAGAAGCGGCCCGACCCGGCCGCCGGCGGCAGCGGTCCGCACGCGCCGGGACCCGTGGATCCCGGACCCGACGCGGCGCCGGAGAGCGGCGGCTACGACACCCGGCCGCCCGCGCCGCAGCCGGATAACCGGAAGGGCGGATACGGGGCCGGCTGAGGCGCTCGAATTCCCTCTACCTGCCCATCGCGTTCGCTGCCGGGACGCGCCGCTCGTCGGAGGCGTCCGCGGACGCCCGGCGGCGCTCGCCGGCATGGCCCGGGGCTGTCGCGCCGGCATCCGGATCGCCCGCGACCGGGGCGCCGAGATCCTCCGCGATCCACGCGGCGGGGCGACGGATCGCGCGCCCGGCGGCGTCCGCGCGGCGCGGGAAAATCTCGAGATATTCGTCGAGTCTTCGTTCTATATTTACGCTGTTTAAACCCTTGCCGCGCCCAAACCGTAGGAACGTAAATCGCTTGCTGAAAGTCCGATCATGAATGAGACCTTCGATGAGACTTCCAACACCTTGGCCGCGATGACCGCCGAGCTTGTCGCCGCCTACGTGTCGAACAATCCGGTGCCGGCCGCGGAACTGCCGGCGCTGATCGTGCGGGTGCACGGCGCGATCAGCGGGCTCGTCGCCGGGACGCCGACGGCGGCCGGCGCGGCTCCGCAGGTCGAGGTCGAGAAGCCGAGCGCGACCCAGATCCGCAAGTCGGTCCGGCACGACGGGATCGTCAGCTTCATCGACGGCAAGCTCTACAAGACGCTGAAGCGCCATCTGGCCAGCCACGGCCTGGACCCGCGCAGCTACCGCGACAGCTACGGCCTGCCGACCGACTATCCGATGGTCGCCCCCGGCTACGCCGAGCAGCGCTCCGCCCTCGCCAAGGCGATCGGCCTGGGCCAGCCCGGCGCCATGGCGCGGCGCGGCGGCTCGGACCGCTGATCCCCGACAGGCCTGTCGCCGCCCGGCGGCGACACCGCCGCCGGCGCGGACCGCCGCGCGGGCGCCGGTGAGCGCCGGTGAGCGCTCAATCCCCCGGGCCTCCGTGGCGCCGCCCCGGACCTCCGCTCGTCTCGGTGCGGCCGCGGGCGTAGCCCAGGGATACCAGACCCCCCTGCCGGGCGAGGCGCCGCTCCAGCGCCTCGAGATCGACCAGCGCGTCCGCGATGGCGGCGACGAGGGCGGTCCACGCGTCGCCCCGCGCCGCCCGACGATAGGCGACGGCGATCATCTCGGCCTCCCTGAGACGAATCTCCGCAGGGGCCGCGTCGGGGTCAGGGTGCATCGCCGCTCGAATCCGTATAGAACATATCACGAACAAAGCGCATCGATGCGGCGGGTTCAATCGCCGATGCGCCCTGTTCCCGGATCGCGGTGGAGTGCTGTGGATTGATCGAGAGAAGCGCAATGCCGACGCGGCTTTACCGTTTCCACTGCACGGACGGCCACGAGCTGGTGACCGACCTGCGCGGCAGCCGGTTTCCCAACGCGGCGCAGGTGCGCGCCCACGCCGAACGGGTCGCGCTCGCGCTGATGGAGCGGGTCGTGGAACGGTTCGACTGGTCGGGCTGGCAGGTCGAGGTCTACGACGCCAAGGGGCGCCGGGTCTGGATCCGGGCCTTCCCGGACGTGAGCGTCGACAGGCGTGCCGCCTGAGACCGGCGGCCGCGCAGTAGGAGAAGCAGATGGCGTTCAAGCCGAAATCCGCCGCCGAGACCAAGGCGCGCGATCTGGGGCTCGCCCTGGCCCGGATCGCCGAGGAGGCGGGCCTGCCGGCCCATATTGGCGTCGACCGCTTGCGGCGCGCCAGTCCCCGGCTGACCCCGCTGGCGGTGGGTCAGATGGTGCGCCGGGAGCGGGACACCGTGGAGGCGACCCTGGCCGAGCGCGGCCTGACGCTCGTCGACTATTCCGATCAGGGACCGGGTCGCGGGATGGAGTTCGTCATCGACGCGGCGGCCTGAGCGGCGCGGTCAGGCCGTCGCCGGGCGGCTCCGCAGAAGGCGGCCGATCAGGCGGAACGGCAGGAGCGGCAGCTTGAACAGCGCCGTGACCACCAGCACCGCCACGACGGTGAGAAGCGCGAGAACAGAGTTCATCATGCGCGTCGGACTCCCATGACCGGCTCGCCCCTCGGGCCGGGAACGCTACGAGGCGCCCGGAACACGGCGAGACTATGAACGCGCGGGAGCCATTCAGTCGCAGCCGTCCATGCGCGCGGGGCCCGGGATACCGGGCTCCGTTCGGGCGGTTCCATCCGGCAGGCCTGCCGGGGGCGGGCCCGCATCGGGCGGAGAGGAGTTCGGTATGCGCACGCGTCTCGCCGCAGGATTGGCCACGCTCGCGGTCGCGACCCTGCTGTCGGTGACCGGGCCGTCCGCGGCCCCGGTTCAGGCACGGGGACAGGTGAACGTGCGCTACGCCGCGCCGGACCGGTTCACCGATGCCGAGAACCGCTTCGGCTCCGGGCAGCCGCTCCGGGTCACGCTGGCCGAGTTGACCCGGATCTTCACGGATCTCGGCGCGGCGCGGCTCCGCCCGGATGAGCGCCTCGACATCACCGTGCTCGACGTCGACCTCGCCGGCTTCGACCGGCCCGGCTTCGCGACCCCGACCGGCCTGCGGGTCGTGACGGACGCCACGCCGCCGCGGATCCGCCTCGCCTACAGCCTGCGTCGCGGCGGTCGCGTCGTCGCGCAGGGCGAGGACACGGTGACGGACATCAACTTCCTGCTGACGTCCAACCCGCGCTTCTCCACCGGCGGCCTCTACTACGAACGGCAGATCCTGCGCGACTGGTTCGCCCGGCGCTTTCCGGAGCCCGCGGGCCGCGGCTAGAGGCCCTCGGCCGGCCCGACGACATCCTCGGTGAGGGGGCCGGACCGGCACCGGGCTGGCACCGGTCCGCGGCCGGAGGAGCCCGGCGGGGCCGCGGCCGTCCATGGCGGCGCCCGGGCCGGATCGGTCCGGCGGCCCGGAACAGCGCCCGGCCCCCCGGGTTCGCCGGGCATCGCGGACACAGGAGGCGACGATGTCGGGACCCGACAGCCTGAAAGAGGTCTATCTCGACGAGATGCAGGATCTCTGGTCGGCGAACGACCAGATGGTCCGGGCCGTGCAGGAACTCGGCGGCCAGGTCAGCGACGCCAACCTGAAGCGGATGCTCGACCGCTCCGTGGACGGGATCCGGAAGCACACCGACGTGCTGAAGAGCCTGATCCGGGCCAATGGCGGCGAGCCCCGACCGGAGCCCTGCAAGGGCATGGAGGGCCTCGTCGCCGAGGCGCTGAAGCACGGGATCAAGGCGGCCTCGCCCGACTCCCGTCTGCGCGACGTGGCGATCATCGCGCAGTATCAGCGCATGTCGCATTACGGCCTCGCCGGCTTCGGCTCGGCGGCCGCCTAAGCCAAGGCCCTCGGCCGCACCGACGACGCGTCCAAGCTGAAGCAGGCGGTGGACGAGATCTGCGAGGGCGACGCGGCCGCGAGCCAGCTCGCCGAGGCGGTGGAGCGCGCCGCGGCCTGACGAGGCTGCGGGGCGCGGGATTCGATCATCCGAACCCGGCGGGCCGGGTCGGCACCGACCGGTCCCCTATCAGGCACGGGGGCGGTGTAGTAGCCTGGGCGTGACCCGCCCGCCGGGACGGCCCACCCGGCCGGTCGCGGAACGGGCTTCCGCCATCCGCGCTGCGCTCGCCCGAGCTGGAGCCTCACGAGTCGGTCACCGCATGAGCGAGGCCTGCATCTTCTCGGCCGGCTGCAGCGAACTCGCCGACCTCGTCCGGACCTACGACTGGGCGGAGACGCCGCTCGGTCCCATCGCCGGCTGGCCGCGGAGCCTAGTCTTCGCGGTCAGCACGCTGCTGCAATCGCCGGTGCCGATCGTGCTGCTCTGGGGCGAGGACGGCATCATGATCTACAACGATGCCTATTCGAGCTTCGCGGGCGGGCGCCATCCCGCGCTCCTCGGCTCCAAGGTGCGCGAGGGCTGGCCGGAGGTCGCCGACTTCAACGACAACGTCATGCGCGTCGGCCTGGCCGGCGGGACGCTGTCGTACAAGGACCAGGAACTCACCCTGCACCGCTACGGCCGGCCCGAGCGGGTCTGGATGAATCTCGACTATTCGCCGGTCTTCGGCGAGGACGGGCGCCCCGCCGGCGTCATCGCCATCGTGGTCGAGAGCACCGAGCGCGTGCTGGCCGAGCGCCGCCTGCGCGCGAGCGAGGAGCTGTTCCGCACCCTCGCCCAGGGCATTCCGCAACTCGTCTGGCGCGCCGCGATCGACGGAGCCTGCATCTGGTCGAGCCCGCAATGGCAGGCCTATACCGGGCAGACCGACGCGACGAGCCTCGGCTGGGGCTGGCTGGAGGCGGTCCATCCGGGCGATGAGGCGGTCGCCGAGGCCGCGTGGCGCGAGGCGCCGGTGAGCGGCCACCTCTCCTTCGAGCACCGGCTCCGCAACGCGGCCGAGGACCGCTTCTGCTGGTTCCAGACCCGGGCCGCGCCGGTCCGCGACGCGCAGGGCCGGATCGTCGAGTGGCTCGGCACCTCGACCGACATCGACGATCTGCGCCAGCTTCAGGAGCGGCAGCAGGTCATGGTCGCCGAATTGCAGCACCGGACCCGCAACCTGCTCGGCGTCGTGCGCTCCATCGCCAAGCAGACGATGGCCCAGACCGGGCCCGGCGAGACGTTCCGGCAGCGGTTCAACGACCGCCTGTCCGCCCTGTCCCGGGTTCAGGGCCTCCTCTCGCGCTCCGACCAGGAGCCGATCACGCTCCGCTCCCTGATCGAGACGGAACTCGCCGCCCTCGATGCTCCGGCCATGCAGGCGCGCATCCGGCTCCACGGGCCGGTGGTGCGGCTGCGCAAGGCGACGGTGCAGACCTTCGCGCTGGCCCTGCACGAGCTCGCCACCAACGCGCTGAAATACGGCGCGCTCACCACCGCGCACGGGCGCCTGAGCGTGACGTGGCGGACCTACAGGGCGGACGATGGCGGCGGCCGGCTGCTGGTGGAATGGGTGGAGGAAGGCCTCGTCCGCGGACCGGAGCTGGCGGACGCGGTGCCGCGCGGCGGCTACGGGCGGGAGCTGATCGAGCACGCCCTGCCCTACGCCCTGAAGGCGACGACCAGCTACGAACTCGGCGCAACGGCGCTACATTGCTCGATCAACATCCCGCTCCCCGAGGGAGAAGCCACAGGCAGCCCCGCATGACTCCGAAACCACGCGCGCTGGCCGGCAGGCGGGTCCTGCTGGTCGAGGACGATTACTTCATCGCCGTCGATCTCAAGTCCGGCTTCGAGGAGGGCGGCGCCCAGGTCCTGGGCCCTGTCGCCAGCGTCGACGAGGCGCTGGCGCTGATCGCCGGCACGTCCGAGATCGACGCCGCGGTCCTGGACATCAACCTGCAGGACGAGCTCGTCTACCCCGTGGCCGACGCGCTGCGCGCGCGCGGCGTGCCCTTCCTGTTCGCGACCGGCTACGACCCGGTCGCCGTACCGTCGCTCCACGGCGCCGTGGCCCTCTGCCAGAAGCCGATCGACCCGCAGATCGTCGCGCGCGCCCTGTTCGGCTGAGATGACCGGTCCCGCCGGCGGCGTGCGGTCGGCGACGCGCCGGATGTTTCCCGTGAAACATCGTCGCAGGCACATCGTCCCGCGCTGCCGCCCGTGCGGATCGCGGGGGCGCTGACCCCGATCCCGCGGTGACGTCACGGGCGGGGTGGCGGCCGTCAGCGATCCCCGAAGAGGCGCACGATCGCGCCGGCGAGCAGCCACAGGCCCCGCAGGAGCCACCAGAGCAGCCGGCCGGCCTGGACCAGCAGCTCGACGGCTTCGAGACCGTCGAGCAACCGTCGGAAGAGGCCGGGCCGGCGGGACGCCGGCTCGGCCTCGATCGGCGGCTCATCCCGGCCGTCTTTCCCGCCCATGCCAGCCTCCGGAGCCCGGCACCGGCCGGGGATGGGCGGCGCCGTTCCTCACCACGCGGCCTGGAGGCCGGCGGTGAACACCTGGGCGGTGGCGCCCGGGCGGACGTCGCCCGTGTAGCCCACCGACAGCTGCACGCCCTCGGCGACCGCGCCCGTCAGGCTCACCCCGAGGACCGCGCCGTCCCGCCCCAGCGCGCTCGTCCGGCTCAGGAACCCCGCCCCGAACAGGTTCGACCGGACCAGCGCCGCCGTGTCGGCCAGCTCGTGCGCCCAGTACGCCCGGCCCTCCAGCCGCAGGTCCGGGACGCCCGCGAACGCCCAGCTCGTCACGCGCCCGCCGACCAGGCTGCGCGCCGCGTCGAGGTCGGCCACCGCGAACCCCTGGCCGCCGAAGCCCTGGTTGACCAGACCGCCCCGCTCGGACACCCGGCCCCGCGTCAGCCGATCGTAGCTGAAGCCCACCTCCGGGACGAGGTCGACGGGCAGGCCCACCGCCAGCGTGTAGCCGGCAAAGCCCGACACCCCGCCGTTCCAGCCCGACGACAGCCCGCTCGCCTGCGACACCGCCGTGCCCAGCGCCACCGTCCGGTCGACCCGGCCGTCGGCGTACGACACCCCCGCCGTGCCGCGCAGCACCACGGCGCCGAGCCGCGTGCTGGCGTACAGCGTGCCGCCGTAGCTGTCGGTGGTGAACCGGCCCAGCCCCGCGCCCCGCGACGTGCCGCCCTCGCGCAGGTAGCTGAACGCCGCGCCCACCTGCGTGTCCGCCCCGACCTGACGGTC
>NZ_BBUX01000128.1:0-7473 GCF_000974725.1 Methylobacterium sp. ME121 | reverse complement strand
TGTCCGG
The DNA here is from genome assembly GCF_000974725.1 of Methylobacterium sp. ME121. Classification (NCBI taxonomy): domain Bacteria; kingdom Pseudomonadati; phylum Pseudomonadota; class Alphaproteobacteria; order Hyphomicrobiales; family Methylobacteriaceae; genus Methylobacterium; species Methylobacterium sp. ME121. The sequence goes on along the minus strand of NZ_BBUX01000128.1, from coordinate 7,466 downwards.
TGCCGGCACCACGGGACGACCCGGGGAGAGCGGCGCTCCGCGCCCCGCCGATCCTCAGGCCGGCAGCGGCTCCCGCGGCTCGGTGTGGTCGAAGAGCCGGGGCGGCGCGATCGCGTCCCGGGCCCCCATCCGGGCGACGAGATGATCGGCGACCCGCAGGGCGTTGGCGATGATCGTCAGCGTCGGGTTCACGGCGCCGATCGACGGGAAGAAGCTGGCGTCGGTCACGTAGAGGTTGTCCAGCTCGTGCGCCTTGCAGTTCGTGTCGAGCACCGACGTCCTCGGATCCGCGCCGAACCGCAGGGTCCCCGCCTGGTGGGCCGTCCCGCCGATCGGGACGTTCTTGCCGAGGTAGAGCGAGCGGTCGAACAGGTGCGGGTGGATGTCGGTGAAGCTGCAGATCTCGCGCAGCTTGTGCCGGAGCCGCTTGTGCGCCTCGACGTTCGTCTCGGTGAGGTCGAGATGGACCTTGCCGTCCTTGTAGAAGATCCGGTTCTGCGGCAGCGGCACGTCCTCGGAGGTCAGCCAGAAGTCGACGGAGTGCTTCGCGATCCAGTCGAAGGGTTTGTCGGGGAACCACTGCAGGAAGCCCGGCAGGCCCTCGCCGTGGATCTGGGCCCCGTCCGACTTGCCGACCATCTGTATGTGGCCGAGGGGAAAGTCCCAGCTGTCCTTCGGGTCCGGATCGCCGAAGTAGAAGTCGTTGAGGCCGAGCGTCTTCTGGAAGCGGGTCGGGTTCGGGACCTTCGAGATCGCCAGCACCGTCGAGTTGTTGTGGCGCATGTAGTTGCGCCCGACCTGGTCCGACCCGTTGGCGAGGCCGTTCGGGTGCCGGTCGCTGGCCGAGCGCAGCAGCAGCAGCGCCGAGGAGAGGGCACCGCAGGCCACCACCACGATGTCGGCCGAGGCCTCGAACGGCGCGCCGTCGCGCGTGCCGACGACGCCCGTGACGGTTCGCCCCGAGGCGTCGGTGACGAGGCGCTCGACGTAGGTGCGGGTGAGCAGCGTCAGGTTCGGGCAGTCGCGCAGGGCCGGGTCCACCACCATGGTCTGCGCGTCGGACTTGCCGTTGGTGGGGCAGGGGAAGCCGTCGAAGGATTCGCACTTGATGCAGGGCGAGGTCGGCACCGCGCGCCCGTCCTTCTCCACCAGCCGCACGCCCACCGGCAGGTGGAACGGGTGGTGGCCGGCCCGCTTCAGGTTGTCGAACAGCTCCTGGATCCGCGGCTCGTGCGCCACCGGCGGATGGGCGTAGGGCTTCGTCGACCAGGGCTCGGTCGGGTCCTCGCCGCGCAGGCCGTGGACGTGGAACAGCTCCTCGGCCGCCTGGTAGTACGGCTCGAACACGTCGTAGCCGACCGGCCAGGCCGGCGCGACGCCGTCCTGGTGGCGGATCTCGGCGAAGTCCTTCTCGCGGAGGCGGAAGAGGATCGATCCGTAGAACTTCGAGTTCCCGCCGACGTAGTAGTGCAGGCCCGGATGGAAGCTCTTGCCGTCCGAGGAGTACCACGTCTCCTTGGCCTGGTAGTAGCCGTCGACGATCACCGCCTGACTGTCCCAGTTCCGCGGCTCCCGCAGCAGGTAGTCGCCGCGCTCGATCAGCAGGATGCGCTTGCCCGTCTGGGCGAGGCGCCACGCCATCGTGCCGCCGCCGGGTCCGGACCCGACAATGATGACGTCGTAGTGCTCACCGGGCATGTGCCGTCTCCGTCCGGACCCGCGTCCTGGCAGGCAACTCGCGAGCCGCTTTTCGGATCACCTCACGGTTCCGTTAAGCGCGCGCCGCGTCGCGGACTCCGCCGCGGACTCCGCCGCAGACTCCGCCGCAGACTCCGCAAAGTCCGCAACCGGCGGTTAAGGGCCTTTCCCAACGCCGCCTTCAGCTTCGGCTGCGATCCTGCCGCGAACCGGCCCGACGCCGGGGAGGCCGGAATGATCGACACGATGGCGCCTGTCCTGGCGCTCCTGACAGCGGCCGCTCTGGCCTTCGGCCTCTGGCGCCTGCTCGGCACGCGGCGCGCCGAGCGCGAGGCCGAGCGGCTGCAGGACCGCATCTGGCGGATCAGCGAGAGCGAGGACCGCTACCGGGCCCTGGTGGCCGCCACCACCGAGATCATCGTCCAGCGCGATGCCCGCGGACGCATCACCTACGCCAACGAGGATTTCGCCCGCCTGCTCGGCCGCGAGCCGATCGCGCTGATCGGCTCCCGGGACGATCTCGAGATCCTCGACCGGAACGCCGTGGAGATCGGGCCGGACGGGGTCCGCCGCCTGGAGGCGCAGGTCCGGACGGCGGACGGGCGGGCGCGCTGGTTCGCCTTCGTGGAGATGCCGGTGGCGCACGGCGACGCGACGCACTGGCTGCGCGCGGGCCGGGACGTGACCGCGCGGGTCGAGGCGATCCGCAGCCGCGACGCGGCCCTGGAGCGCGCCGAGGCGGCGAGCGTCGCGAAATCCCGCTTCCTCGCGACGGTGAGCCACGAGATGCGGACGCCGCTCAACGGCATCCTGGGCATGGCCGACCTCGTGCTCGGGACCGAGCTGAATCCGGAGCAGCGCACCTACGTCGAGGCGGTCCGCACCAGCGGCCAGGCGCTGCTCGGCCTGATCGACGGGGTCCTCGACTTCTCGCGGATCGAGGCCGGGCGCCTCGACCTCGCGGCCGAGCCCTTCGACCTGCCGGCGCTCTCCGAGGGGGTCGTCGAGCTGCTGGCGCCCCGCGCCCAGGACAAGGGCATCGAGATCGCCCTCGACGTGGCCGAGGACTTCCCGGCCGCCGTGCTGGGCGATGCCGACCGGGTGCGGCAGATCCTGATCAACCTCGCCGGCAACGCCATCAAGTTCACCGAGCGCGGCGGCGTCGGCGTCAGCCTGGGCTTCGCGCGGGCCGGGACCGGCGGCGAGGTCGTGCTCGCCGTGGCGGATACCGGCCCGGGCATCCCGGAGGAGAGGCTGCCGATCCTGTTCGAGGAGTTCGAGCAGGGTGACGGCAGCGCGAGCCGCAGCCACGAGGGCACCGGCCTGGGGCTCGCCATCACGCGGCGGCTCGTGACCCGCATGGGCGGGCGGATCGAGGCGGACTCGCGCCTCGGGCGGGGCTCGACCTTCCGGGTCCTGCTGCCGCTCGCCGAGGTCGCGGGGGCCGAGGGCGTCGGGCGCGCGCCGCTGCCGACGCTCGCCCCGCGGCGCTGCCTGATCGTCGCCGACTCCCCGTTCCAGGCCCCCTACCTCGCCCGCAGCCTGTCCCGGGCCGGGGCCGCCACCGTCATCGTCGACAGCCTGGATTCGGGCCTCGACGCCCTGTCGGGCGCGGCCTTCGACGCGGTGCTGGCCGACCGGGCTCTGGGCGACACGGCGGTGCGGCAGATCGCCGACGCGGCGCGCGCCTGCGGGGTCCGCACCAGCCTCGTGCTCCTCTCGCCGTTCGACCGGCGCGGCTTCGGGGCCCCCGGCGCGGCGGGTTTCGACGGCTACCTGATCAAGCCGGTCCGGCCGCGCTCCCTGTTCGAGCGCCTGCTCGCGTCGGCGGGCCCGGTCGAGGCCGCGGCGGCCCCGCCGGCGGGGCCGCCGCGCGTCGGCAGCAGCCTTCGGGTCCTGCTGGCCGAGGACAACCCGATCAACGCCCTGCTGGCGACCCGGGCCCTGGAGCGGCTCGGCGCCACGGTGGTCCACGCCGCCGACGGCCTCGAGGCCCTCGCGCGTCTGGAGACGGACGGCCCCTTCGACCTCGCGCTGATCGACGTGCGGATGCCCCGCCTCGACGGGCACGAGACCGCCCGGCGGATCCGCGCCGCCGAATCGGGCGGGGCGCACCGGCTCCACCTCGTCGCGCTGACCGCGAATGCCGGTCGAGAGGACGAGGCCGCCGCCCGGGCGGCCGGCTTCGACGGGTTCCTGGCCAAGCCGCTGAACCTGAAGCTGCTGCCGCCGCTGCTGGAGCGGCAGTCCGCGCGCGCCGCCTGAGGGCGCGCGTTGACAGGCGGGCGGGTCCCGCGCCAACAGGACGCCCATGTCGACAGCCAGCCCACTGCCGCCCGCACCGCGCTCGTCGAGCGGCGCGCTCGCCGCCTGGGGCGCCGCACTCCTCGTGATCGCCACCGTGCTCATCGGCGCCCTGGCGCCCGCGCGGCACGCGGCGCCGGCGGTCTCGGCGGCCGAGGACCCGGCCTGCCTCGAGTGGAGCGACGGCTGCACGGTCTGCCGGCGCCTGGCGGAGGGGCCGGCCTGCTCGCTGCCCGGGATCGCCTGCCAGCCCGGCGCGCTGCAGTGCCTGCACCGCCGCGACGGCTGATCCGGCGGTCCGGCCCGTGAGCGCCGAGGCGCCGGTGCTGCGCTTCGCGCCGAGCCCGAACGGGCGGCTGCACCTCGGCCACGCCTACTCGGCCCTGCTCAACGCGGACCTCGCCGCCCGGATGGGCGGCGTCTGCCGCCTCCGGATCGAGGACATCGATCCCGCGCGCTCGAAGCCGGACTTCGTCGACGGGATCGTCACCGACCTCGCCTGGCTCGGGCTGACCTATCCCGAGCCGGTGCGGCATCAGTCCCGGCACATGGCGGACTATCGGGCCGCCCTCGACGGGCTGATCGGCCGCGGGCTCGCCTATCCGTGCTTCTGCTCACGCGGCCAGATCCGGGCGCGCATCGCCTCGGGCGTCGACAGCCCCCGCGATCCGGACGGCGTGCCCCTCTATCCCGGCACCTGCCGCCACCTGGGCCCGGCGGCGGCGGCGGACCGGATCGCCCGCGGCGACCCGCATACCTGGCGGCTCGACATGGCGGCCGCGACGCGCCGCGCCGGCCCGACGCACGGCTACGTCGCCTTCGACGGGACCGGCGCGCACCGGATCGCGGCGGATCCGACACGCTGGGGCGACGCGGTGATCGCCCGGCGCGACGTGCCGACGAGCTACCATCTCGCCGTGGTCCACGACGACGCGGTCGAGGGGATCACCCACGTGGTGCGCGGCCGCGACCTGGAGGCGGCCACCGACCTGCACGTGCTCCTCCAGGCCCTGCTCGGTCTGCCGGTGCCGCGCTACCGCCACCACCCGCTGCTGCTCGACGCCGGGGGCGAGAAGCTGTCCAAGTCGCGCGGCTCGCGATCCCTCGCCGACCTCCGGGAGGCCGGCGCGACGCCCCAGGCTGTCCGCGCCCGGCTCGGCTTCGCCTGAGCGGCGACGCGCACCCTCAGCGAACCGCCGCGTCGCGCTGGGCGAGGGCTGTGGCGCTCTTCGACTTCTGCATGGTGGCGTCGATCTGCTCGCGCTGGCGCTTGAAATCGGCGAGCAGGCGCCCGTCGAGTTCCCGGCCGCGGGGGACGCGGATCTTCATCGGGTCGACGAAGTGGCCGTTGATGATCACCTCGTAGTGGAGGTGCGCGCCGGTGGACAGGCCGGTCGAGCCGACATAGCCGACGATCTGTCCCTGCCGGACCTTGACGCCCTCGCGGATGCCGCGGCCGAACCGCGACATGTGGTTGTAGGTCGTCACGTAGCCGTTGACGTGCTGGATCTCGACCCGGTTGCCGTAGCCCGAGGTCATCTCCGCGCGGATCACCACGCCGTTGCCGGCCGCCATGATCGGGGTGCCGATCGGGTTCGACCAGTCGACGCCCGTGTGCAGCTTGGCGTAGCCCAGGACCGGGTGCCGGCGGTAGCCGAAGCCGGAGCGCATGATTCCGTCGGCGATCGGCTTGCGCAGCAGGAACTTCTTCAGCGACCGGCCCTGCTCGTCCAGATAGTCGATCGTGCCGTCGTCCGGGGACTGGAAGCGGTAGACCCTGCGGGTCTCGCCGCCGAGCGTCAGCGCCGCGTAGAGCAGGTCCGGACGATCGGCGCTGGCATCGTCGTCGGTGCTGTAGAAGACGTCGAGTCCGTCGCCGCTGCTGATGCGGCGCTGGAAGTCGAGGTCGTAGCTGAAGACCCGGACGATATCCTCGACGGTCGCCCGCGGCAGGTCGTGGCGCGCGGCCGTCTCGTACAGGCTCTGGTACAGGCGCGGCCCGGAGCCGGAATCCTCGTCCTCGTCCTCGCCGGCCTCCGCCTGAGGCTGCGCCTTGGGTGATGGAACCTCCTCGGCGGGGGGCGCCACCGAGACGAAGGCGCCGCGGTCGTTCAGCGCCGCGATCCCCTCGATCCCGTTCTCGCCGTAGAGCACCACGCGCGTGACCTGCCGGGGATCGCCGGGACGCGGGCCGGGCGCGATCTGGACGCGCATCGGCTGGCCCTCGCTGAGGGCAGCCGTGCGGGTCTTGCCGCCGAGCGCGGCGACGATGCCGCGGACGGCGTCGTCGCTCGCGAAGCCGGTGGCCTTCAGCGTGGTTTCCACGGTCTCGCCGCGCTTCAGCGCGAGATCGCGCTCCTCGACGAGCGGAGCCTCGTTGGCCTTCAACTCGATCTTGGCGACCTTGGTGACGTTCTCCGGGACGACCAGCACCTCGATCGACTTGAACGGGTTCGCCTCCTTCGGCGCCGCGCCGTCGCCGTCTCCGGTCGCGCCCTGCTGGAGCGTCCGCGACAGCATGATCTGCGGCGCGATCGGGATGGCGGCGCGGCGTCCCGCCTCGGCGGCGATGCGGCGCTCCTCCTCCACCTGCGCGGTGACGTCGTCGTCGGTGAGGGCGGGCGCGTTGGCATCGACGGCGGCGTCGGCGAGATCGCGCTTGACCACGGTGACTTCGGCGCTGGGCGCGTCGGCGGACGCGTCGGGCGCGCGCTCCAGCGGCTCGTCGGAGACGAATTTCATCGGGTCGAAGCGGGGAGGCTCGCTGGCGTAGACGCCCGTCGTCATCGACAAGGGCGTGGTCAGCCGCACGAAGGCCTTGGCCTTGATGATCTCACGGTCGCCGAGGCGGACCGTGACGGGCGCCTTGAAGCTCTGCTTGGCCGAGGCGATCATGAGGTTGCGCACCAGCCGATCGCCCTTGCGGGCGATGTTTGCGCCGCTCTCGCTCGGCTGAGGCCGGGGCATGATGGTCGCCTTCTCGGGAATGGCCGCGAAAGAGACGTCGCCCTGAAGAGACACGTGGAGCGCCGCCGCGATCAGGCCGGCGCCGGTCAGGCCCGTGAGGCTGCTGGCGCAGAGCCAGCGGAGGTTGACGGCGCGCCGGTCGATCTGCGTCGCGGTCGCGCCGAGATGATCGAGGGGCTCGTGCCCACCGCGGGCCGAGGGAAGGGCGGCCACATCGCCGATCTTGAGTCGCTCGCGCTTCACTCGAAGGCCCTGAGAAGACGATGGCGAACGGGCGTCCCTGCAGGACCCACGGCACTGAGGCCGGACTCGACCATACCGGAGCGCGCCACCCGCGCCCGGTGATCTCATCTCACGGCCCAGCGTGTCGAGATTGAGGCGTGCCGCGGCGGAGCGCCAGTCCCGTACAGAGGACACCGGATCGTCCATCGGGAGGCTTCGGGGCAGGCCCGACGCACCGGCCGGCGAAAAGGGTGTTGACGGGCGATTCCGAGGGC
>NZ_BBUX01000129.1:0-6882 GCF_000974725.1 Methylobacterium sp. ME121 | reverse complement strand
CCGCGCGCGCGCGGCGCGCAGGAGGTCCGGCACGAGCCCCGGCAGCGCCGCGGCCAGGAGGCCCGCCGCCCGCAGGACCTCCGCGGCCTCCCGGGGGGAGCGACGGGCGAGGGCCAGGGCGAGCCGCAGGGGCACCTGCGCGCCGAAGCTCGCCGCCGCCAGGGCGAGGGCCGTCCCGGCGCCGTGGTGCTTGCCGGCATAGAGGATCTGGCTGCGCAGGAAGTAGAACAGCCGCCGCGCCCGCACCTGCCGGGTCGTGCCCTGGCCGACATGGTGGGCGACCGCCCCGGCCACGTGCCGCACCGCGAAGCCCGCCGCCCGGGCCCGGGCGCAGAGGTCGGCATCCTCCCAGTAGACGAAGAAGCGCGGGTCGAACCCGCCGAGCGCCCGGAACAGGTCGCGGCGGATCATCAGGAAGGCGCCCATCACCTGGTCGACGGCGCGGTCCTCCGCGTGGTCCCATTCGCGCAGGAAGTGCGGCCGCACGAGGCCCAGGCGGTCCAGCGCCAGGGCGCGGCCGACGAGGCCCAGCGCCGAGGGCGCCCGGGCGCAGGAGCGCGCGGTCCGCCCGTCCGGATCGACGAGCCGCGCGCCGACGATCCCGGTCCGCGGATCGGCCGTCAGGGCGGCCAGAGCCACGCCGAGCGCGTCGGGCGCGACCTGCGTGTCCGGGTTCAGGAACAGGATCGCGGGGGCGTCGCCGGCGGCGGCGCCCTGGTCGCAGGCCCGGCCGAAGCCGAGATTCGCGGCGTTCTGGATCAGCCGGAGCGGGCGGGGCAGGGCGGGCAGGGTCTCGGCGGAGCCGTCCGTGGAGGCGTTGTCCACCACGGTGACCTGCACGGCCGCGGCGTCCCGCGCGGCCGCGAGGCTCGCGAGGCAGGCGCGCAGCAGCGAGCCGCCGTTCCAGTTGACGATCACCACGTCGAGGGCAGGGCGGTCGGTCACGGCAGGTCCCGGGGCGGCCCGAGGCGGCCGAGGGCGCCGTCGCGGGCGGCCGCGAGGAGCCTGAGCAGCACGGCGGGCCGCCAGCCCGAATCCGCCCAGTACAGCCCGGCCTGGAGCGGCAGGTAGGCGGCCTGGGCGAGCTTCCAGCGCAGCGGCACGTGCGGCAGCCGCCACGCGTAGATCGCGTTGCGCAGGTAGGTCGCCATGCGGAACAGGGGCTGGCGCGGCATCGTGATCCCGAAGGCCCGGACCGTCCCGCCGCCGACGCGGTGCGGGATCGCGACGGCGTCGGTCTGGTAGCAGCCGTAGCCGAGGCTCCAGGCACGGAAGCACCATTCGAGCTCGACCCCGTCGATGAAGAAGTCGCCGCGGAAGGGCCCGACCCGCGCGAAGGCGTCGAGGTCGATGAGCGAGCCCGAGGTCGCCAGGAACTGCACCGGGGCGAGGTCGTCGCGTGCCGGCGCGCCGGGACGCGGCGGGTAGGCGGGCGCCTTGTGGCCCGGTGCCGGCGCCGGGACCGGGCCGACCACCGCCGCCGGGATCCCGGCCTCCCGCAGCCGGTCCCGCGCCGTCAGCAGCGCGGCGGCGAGATCCGCGGGCGGCTCGGCGTCCTGGTCGAGAAGGAGCAGGGTTCCGGCCCCCGCGGCGCGGGCGGAAGCGGCGATCCGGTTGAGCGCCTCGGCGATGCCGAGATTCGCGCCCTCCGACAGCAGGGTCACGCCGGACCGGGCGAGTTGATCGGCCGCCCCGGCCGGGAGGCCGCCGTTGTCGAAGGCGATCACCGCGGCGTATCCGGCCGAGGCCAGGGCCCGGACGCGCGCCAGCTGGTCCGGCCGCGGCCGGAACAGGGTGATCCCGAGGACGAGGCGGCCGGGCCGCGGATCGGGCACCGGCCGTGCCCCGGTAAAGGGTCCGGCAAAGGCCCCGGCGACGGTCGCGGGACGGCCCGTCACGCCCGCTCCACCGCGGCGGTCGCCGCCTCCAGCGCGGCCGTGATGGCGGCGGCCTGCTCGGCGCTGAGCGGGCCGCGGGCGAGCCGCATCTGCAGGGCGAGCTTCAGGCCCTCCTTGGCGCGCACGACCGAGGGCGGGGGACCGTCGCCCCGGGCGGCCTCGGCCTCCGCCATCCGGGCGAGGATCGCCTCGAGAATCGGGCGGTTGCCGTCCAGGAAGGCTTGCCCCTCCGGCGTGATCGTGTGCAGCCGCTTGGTGCCCTCCCCAGGGGTCACCGTGACGTGGCCGAGTTCCTCCAGGAGAGTGAGCGTCGGGTAGACGGTTCCGGGGCTCGGGCTGTAGGCGCCGCCGACCCGCTCCTCGATCGCCTTGATGATCTCGTAGCCGTGGCGGGGCTTCTCGGCGATCAGGTGGAGGATGACGAGGCGCAGGTCGCCGTGGGCGAAGAAGCGCGCGAGGTCGCCGCGGCCGCCGCGGCCGAACATCCGGCGCTCGCCGGGCCCGCGACCCGGGTGGCCGTGGGGCCCGTGCCGTCCGCGTGGATCGCCGCCCATCGGGCCGCGATGGGCGCGGACGCGGAAGGCGTCGAAGGGATCGGCGCGGAGGAAGGCCGAGAGACGGGGATGCATGGATTCGACTCGATTTCGATATGACTAATTTTCAGATATATCGAAATACCGTCGGCTGCAAGGCCGTCGCGCCCGTCGCGCGGCGCGGCCTCCGATGCGGCGTCCGATGCGGCCTCCGGCGCCAGCGCCGATGGGGCCCCACGGTTTACGGCCTCGGCCGGTTCCGTTAGTGCGACGGGTGTCCGACAGGACGATCGTTCCCGCGCCGCCTCGCGCCTCCGACGCTGCCCGCCAGCTGCCGCCCATGACCCGATCAGAGCCCCGCGCCCCGACCGCGCCCGCTTGGCGGGCGGCCGACGGATCCCGCGCCCCGTGACGGCCCGCGGCGAACGCCCCACCGCAGAGTCCTGAGATGCGCCGCGGCTCCGACGGGACCGGCCGGATCTCGGCCCTGACGCGGATGCGACGCCGCCTCGGCCGGCTGCGCGACCCGCTGGCCACGCCGTCGGCGCTGCACCGCCGCTGGGCGGGCGCGGCGGCCGGCGCGGACCTGGAGGCGCGCCTGATCGCCGTCCTGTCCCCGCACGTCGACGCGGCGTTCTACGCGAGCTGGTACGGGATCGCGGCCGACCCGGTGCGCGACTACCTCGTCCACGGCTGGCGCGCGGGCCGCGACCCGCGCCCCGACTTCGACTCCGCCGCCTACCTCGCCCGGCACTCCCACATCGCCCGTGCCGGCATCAACCCGCTCCTGCACGCCCTCGCGCGCCGGCGCGGCGGGGCGGGCGGGGAGGGGGAGGCGGCCGCCCTGCCGAGGCCCGACACGGCCGAGGCCCACCGCCTCGCCCGCCGCCTCGTCGACGGCGCCTTCTACCTCGCCGGCAATCCCGACCTCGCCGCCGCCGGCGTCGACCCGGTCGACCACTACATGGCCTCGGGCTGGCGCGAGGGCCGCGAGCCGGCGCCGCAATTCGACACCCTGGCCTACTGCCTCACCCGCGGGATCACCTTCGCCACCCAGAACCCGCTGGTCCACTACGTCCTCCACGGCGGTCCCGCCCGGCCCGACCCGGACGCCGCGCTCGCCCTGCGGATCGAGACGCTCGCCCCCTACTTCGACGCCGCCCACTACCGGCAGCGCCTGCCCGAGCCGCAGGCCGAGGCGCTGGCCGGGGCCTCGGACGCCGCGCTGCTGCGCCACTATGTGGCGGAGGGCTGGCGGGCGCGGATCGGCCCGCGGCCGGACTTCGACCCGGCCGGCTACGTGCAGGCGCGGGCCGGCAGCCGGGCGGTCAGCGACGACCCGTTCTTCCGTTACGTCGCCGAGACCCGGCTCTCCGGGGGCGAGCCGTTCGCGGCGCCGCACCGGCTGAACCTGCCGGCGGTGGACGCGGACTGGTACCGGGCGACCTACCCGGACGTGGGCGGGCGCGAGCCGTTCCTGCACTTCGCCGAGGCGGGCTGGCGGGAGCTGCGCGATCCCGGGCCGGGACGCTCGACGCTGGCGGCGCTGCTGCGGGTCTGCGGGCTGCGGCCGGCGCGGGCGCCGGTGGAGGACACCGGCTGGCTGGGGGCGATCGGGCGGGAGACCCTCGACCGGGACGCGCTCCTGGACCTGCAGGCGCGGCTGGTGGCGGGGCATTTCGACCACGGCTTCTACCGGGCGCGCTACGGCCTGTCCGAGGCGGAGGACGCGGTGCGCGACTACTGCGACACCGGCTGGCGGAAGGGCCGCAATCCCAGGCCCGATTTCGACGGGCAGGCCTACGCCGACGCGCATCCCGGGATGCGCGAGACGGGCCTCGCGCCCCTCGTCCACCGCCTCGCCACGGCGCTGATGCACGGCACCGACATCGCGGCCGGCGCCTTCCACCCCCGCTACGGCACGCCGGATTCGCGGGAGGCGGCGCTGGCCGACGAGGCCCGGACGGTCGCGCCGTTCTTCGACGCCGCCTTCTACGCCAAGCGCAACCCCGACGCCGCCGACGCCCCGCTCGCCCACTTCGTCGCCTACGGGCAGCACGAGGGCCGGGACCCGAGCAAGACCTTCTCGATCGCGTTCTACCGGGAGACCTACGGTCACCTCCTCGCCCCGGGGGAGTCGCCGTTCCTGCACTACGTGCGCACCGGCCGGACCGCCGGGCTGATGGGCTGCCCCGAGGATCTCGGCACCTACCCGCCCATGGAGGCCCCGCCCGCCGACGCCTGGGACCGCCTGCCCCGCGCCCTGCCCATCGCGCAGGCCCGCGTCGTCGTCATCGTCCCGGTCTACAAGGGCCGCGGCGAGACCCTGCGCGCCATCCATGCCTGCCTGTCGGCGCCCCAGGCCACCCCCTTCACCCTGCTCGCCGTCAACGACCGCTCCCCCGACCCGGAACTCACCGCGGAGCTGGCCGCCCTCGCCGGCCGCGGCCTGTTCCACCTCGTCGAGAACGAGCAGAACCTCGGCTTCGTCCGCTCGGTCAACCGCGCCCTCGGCCTGCGCCAGGGCCGCGCCGTCGTCCTGCTCAACTCCGACGCTGAAGTCTTCGGCGACTGGCTCGACCGCCTCGTCGCCCACGCCGAACACAACGCCGAGCCTCGGGCCGGGTCCGGCACGGAGGCAGGGGCTGGGGCAGGCGCAGGGGCGGGAATGGGCGCGGGGCTGCCCGTGGGCAGCGTCACGCCCCTGTCCAACAACGCCACGATCTGCTCCTACCCGCGCTTCAACGCCAACAACACCATGCCGCTCGAGATCGCCCGGCCCGACCTCGACCGCGTGGCCGCGCAGGTCAACCGCGGCCGCGCCGTGCCCGTGCCCACCGGCGTCGGCTTCTGCATGTACATGACCGCCGCCGCCCTCGACGCCGTCGGCGACCTCGACGCCGAGGCCTTCGGCAAGGGCTACGGCGAGGAGAACGACTGGTGCCTGCGCGCCACCAAGGCCGGCTTCGTCAACCTGCTCGCCGAGGACGTGTTCGTCCACCACGCCGGCCAGATCTCGTTCGGGCTCGACGCGGGCGGCGAGTACGTCCAGGGCCAGGCGGCGCTGCTGGCCAAGCACCCCGACTACCCGGCCCGGGTCGGGCAGTTCGTCCAGGCCGATCCCGGCCGGCGCGGGCGGGCGCGGCTCGACCGGGCGCGGCTGGCCCGGCACTTCTCGGGGCGGGCGCTGCTCTACGTGACGCACAGCTGGGGCGGGGGCATCCAGCGGCACATCGACGACATGGTCGCGCAGGCCCGGGCCGAGGGCCTGAGCGTGGTGCTGCTGCAGATCGACCGGACCCGCAACCTCGAGGTCCACGTCTCGTATCGCGGCCCCGAGTTCCTGTACCTGCCCAACCTCGACAGCCTGTACCTGCCGCGGGACGCGGCCGAGCTCGCCGACTTCGTCGGGCAGCTGGCGCCGGTGCTGATCCACGTGCACTCGCTGGCGGGACTGCGCTGGGGCGCGGCGCGGGCGCTGATGGCGGTGGTGGCGGGCGCGGGGCGTCCCTACGCGTGGACGCTGCACGACTACTCGCCGGTGTGCCACCGCAACCACTTGGTGCAGCCGGACGGGCGCTACTGCGGCCTGGCGCCGGTCAGCGAGTGCCGGTCGTGCCTGGCGGTGGACGCGGACGGGTTCGAGGAGCCGGATCCGGGCGAGCGGCGGGCGGCGTTCGGGGCGTTCCTGGCGGGCGCCGCGCGGGTGTTCGCGCCGTCCTGCGACACGGCAGCCCGGATCCGGGCGGTGTACCCGGACCTCGCCGTCACGGTGCGGCCGCACGTCGAGCCGGAGCGGTCGGTGCGCTCGACCGCCCTGCAGCGGCCCGGCCGCGTCCGCCGCGTCGCCGTGCTCGGCGCGATCAGCGCCACGAAGGGCGGCCTGTTCCTGCAGGCGCTGGCCACCGACGCGCAGGACCGGGACCTGCCCCTGCACTTCGGGATCGTGGGCTACTCGGACCCCGCGCTCGCCGTCGGCTTGGAGCGCGTCGGCGTCGCCCAGACCGGGCGCTATTCCGGCGACCACGAGGCCCTGGACCTGGTCTGGCGGCTCTCGGCCGATCTCGTGCTGTTGCCGGCGATCTGGCCCGAGACCTACTCGTACGCGCTGACCCTGGCGCTGCGCACCGGCCTGCCGGTGGCGGCCTTCGACCTCGGCGCCCCGGCCGAGCGGCTGCGCGCCTACCCGAACGGGCACCTGCTCCCCGGCGCGCTGGCCACCGATCCGGCCGCCTTCAACGACCGGCTGCTCGCCATCGACGTCTCGGCCGCCGGCCGGCTCACCGTGCCGATCCGGGCCGCCACCTACGGGGACCTGAGGCGCGACTATTACGGCCTGGACCCGGCGCCGGCCGGAACCCGACACCCCATCGACGAGGACGCCGCATGATCTCCGTCAACGAGGACATGAAGCAGGAGATGCTGCGGCGCGGCATCTCGGTGCTGCACCA
>NZ_BBUX01000130.1:0-6755 GCF_000974725.1 Methylobacterium sp. ME121 | reverse complement strand
GATAGACACCTGGTCAAAGGGCAATGTGTGTTCCGTCACATCGCGCCATTACGATCAGTGAGGATTTCGCGGAGGCTTGAGGCCGGAGCTTGAGATCCGACCCAGGTGAGCTGATGTGACGGCGATGCCGGGCCCGCCATTGCCTTTCGACCTCGACCTGCTGCGCACGTTCGTCGCCATCGTCGACAACGGGAGCTTCACGCGCGCGGCCAGTAGACTGGGCCTGACGCAGTCGACCGTGTCGCTGCAGATCAAGCGTCTGGAGGACGGCATCTCCCGTCGCCTATTCGACCGGGACGGCCGGGAGCTCAAGCTGACGCCCGAAGGCGAGGTTCTGCTCACCTATGCACGGCAGATGCTCAAGCTCGGTGCAGAGGCCCTTTCCCGGATCGTCACGCCGGAATTGACGGGCCTCGTCAGGCTGGGCACGCCCGAGGATTTCGCGACCACGCACCTGTCGGAGGTTTTGGCGTGTTTTGCTCGCGCCCATCCGCAGGTCGCGCTCCAGGTGAATTGCGACTTCACCGTCAACCTGCTCGACGACTTCTCGAAGGGGAAGTACGACCTGATCCTGTTCAAGCGCGAGCCCCAGGGTCCGAGCGGCGGGACGCGGGTCTGGCGGGAGGTGCTCGATTGGGTCGCGTCACCGCGTCTCGTTGCGGAAGCCGGTGACCCGATCCCGCTCGTCCTCTCGCCGGCGCCGGACGTCTATCGCAAGCGCGCGCTGTCGGCCCTCGATGTCGCCGGACGCGATTGGCGCATCGTCTACACCAGCCCGAGCTTGGCCGGATTGCAGGCCGCCGTGCAAGCCGGGCTCGGGGTGACGGTGTTGCCGACGGAAATGGTCCCTGCGGACATGGTGTCGGTTTCGGGCCGCCTTCAACTGCCTAAGCTCCCCGATACGGAGATCGTCCTCTACCAAGCGCCGGGCCACGTGTCGGCGGCGGCGGAGTTATTGTCGTCGACGATCGTCGCGGCGCTGGAGCGGCGCGTCGTGGCCCCTATGGCTATCGTCCCTTGAGGACATTGGGGCCTGCACCCGACTCGAAGGTTTGCTGCGCTCGCGCCGTCAGTCCGCCCCCTCGTCGGGGATATTCAGGAGGTTGCCGCAAGCCTTGCAGTGCACGGCGTCTGGCTCGTGGCGCTGCAGCCCGCAGGCGTCGCAGGGGAAGCGCACCTTGTAGGGTCGGAACACCACCTGGGCGAGGCGGAAGAACAGCGTCACGCCGCAGATCATCACGAAGACCGAGAGCAATCGTCCCGAGGAGCCCGGCAGTGTGATGTCGCCATAGCCCGTCGTTGTGAGCGAGGTAACGGTGAAGTACAGCGCGTCGACCGGCGTCTGGATGGCCGGGTTGTGATCGTGCTGCGTGGCGTAGACGATGCCCGTCATCGTGAAGACGAACACCACGAGGTTGGTCGCGGCCAGGATCGCGTCCTCGTTCCGGCGGAACAGCCCGCTGTCCCGCCGCAGGTGCTCTAGCAGGTGATAGGTGCGCAGCAGCGGATCATGCTTGCCGATTGCCAGAGGCTTCGGTTGATCACCCAAGCATACGGTTCGATCTGTGCCCGGCGCAAATCCTCCCGGAGCGCGGCCGCCTCCGAGACGGGCGTGGTCTCGGGCAGGGTTACGACAATGACATGGGTGTAGGCGGGATCCCGCAGACGCATGAGAGGGGTGACGATCCTACCCGAGGCGTGCGTGCCGGGTGCGGAGATGAGATCGCGCGTCATCTGGCGGCGATAGGCCCCGGTCGCATCGAGTAGGAGCAGTGTGCGTCTAGTGGGTGCGGCGTCGAGAACGACGAATGCACTGCGCGCCTCCGCGACGATGCGCGAGAAGGCGTGGAATACGGCGGCTTCCTCGGTACAGGGTGAGCGCAGATCCTCGTGCAGCATTTCACCCCACTCAAAGTCTGGTCGCGGTCTGCAACGAAACCTGACTGTATGAGGACGTCTGCCCAGACCTGTTGATGTAGCTCAAGGTAGTCGGCTGCGGTCGGCCTACGCTGTCGAAGATGGTCCGACATCGCGAGATCGCCGGCAGCTCTCGCCAGAGGGGCCCGGACCGGGGATGCTGTGCAGTTAAGTGACAAACCTAATACGAGCAAGGCGCGTTTCGCCAATGCGGCTCATTGAGGAAGTCAATCGACTTTTCTCATCCGCGCGCTTGAAACGGCGAGCGTAGATCACGAACCTATTTATACGGAGATCCGGGCTCCTCTGGTAGTCTCATGTGAGATTGCGATGTCGGATGCTCTCGGAGCGCGCCTCATCAGTGCCAGACCAGAGGATTGTCCGATGCTGTTCCGCATTGGAAGCGAGCCGATACCTGGGCATGAACGCGTAGGTGCGCGCACGCGGAGTCAACTTACGGGCACTGCGGCGATCCTGGTTCTGTTCATCGCATTGATAGGCTGCCAGGACAAACAGGCCGCCTCCTCCGCTCACACAGCAGCGACGGCTCCCGCAGTCAGCATCATCGTCGCGGAGCCGAAGGCCGTAACCCTGGTCAAGGAATTGCCGGGTCGGATCACGCCGATGCGCATCGCCGAGGTACGGCCGCGCGTGTCCGGTATCATCGTCAAGCAAACCTTCGAGCAGGGTAGTCTCGTCAAGGAAGGGACCGTCCTATATCACATCGATCCCAAGCCATTTGAGGTCGAACTCGACGCCGCCAAGGCGGCGCTGGCCAGGGCCGACGCGACACTGTTCCAGGCAAATCGTCAGGAGGATCGCCTGCGGCAGCTCCTCAGCGGGCAGACCACAACCCAGGCGCAGTACGATCTAGCACTGGCGGCAGAAAAGCAGGCCGAAGCGGACGTCGCAGCTCAGAAGGCCGCCGTCCAGCGTGCCCAGCTCAACCTTGACTTCGCAACCCTGCGAGCGCCGATCACCGGGCGGATCGGGCGGGCGCTCGTGACGGAGGGCGCCCTCGTCGGCCAGAACGAGGCCACACACCTCGCCACCATCCAGCAGCTCGATCCCATCTACGCCGACTTCACGCAGTCCGTGACCGAGCTGAACCAGCTCAAGCGCGATCTCAGCGACGGCCGGCTGCAGAAGGTGTCGCCCAACGCCGCCGAGGTGCGCCTCGTATTCGACGATGGCACCCTCTACCCACATTCCGGGCGGCTTCTCTTCTCCGATGTCACGGTCGACCCCGGCACTGGCCAAGTAATCCTGCGCGGCGAATTCCCGAACCCAAACGCGGAACTCTTGCCGGGCACCTACATGCGCGTGCAAATCGAGGAGGGTATCGACGCCGATGCCATCGTGCTGCCGCAGCAGGCGATCCAGCGCAACAATGCCGGCGGCAGCGAGGTCTACGTCGTCAACGACGAGGGCCGCGCCGTACTGCAGCCGGTGCGTGTCGGCCGCACGCTCGGCAACGAGATCGTGGTCGAGGACGGGCTGAAGCCCGGCTATCGCGTCGTCGTCGAGGGCTTCCAGAAGTTCACGCCCGGCAGTGTGGTGCAACCCGTGCCGTGGTTGCCAGCCAAGCAGGCGGCGGCGCAAGCCCGACCGAACTGATCCCTTTCCAAGCGCCCCGCTCCCTCCGGAGGCCTGCCGCCATGCCCGGCTTCTTCATCGCGCGTCCGATCTTCGCCTGGGTGGTGGCGATCTTCATCTGCCTAGGCGGACTGCTCGCGCTGCCGTTCCTACCGGTCGCGCAGTATCCGGTGATCGCGCCACCCTCGATCTCGATCTCGACCGTCTACCCCGGAGCCTCGACCCAGAACCTCTACTTCAGTGTCACCCGGCTGATCGAGGAGGAGCTGAATGGGGCCGCCAACGTCCTCAACTACGAGTCGACGAGCGACACCACCGGCGAGGTCGAGATCATCGTCAACTTCCAGCCCGGAACCGACATCGCGCTGGCCGCCGTCGATGTCCAGAACCGTATCAAGCGCATCGAACCACGCCTGCCGGAGGCGGTCCGCGAGCAAGGCATCCTCATCGTCGAGGCGAGCAGCGCCATCCTACAGTTCGTGACGCTCACCTCCAGCGACGGCAGCCTCGACGAGGTCGGCCTTGGCGATGTCGCCACCCGCAACGTGCTGCCGGAGCTGCGGCGTCTCCTTGGTGTCGGCCGGGCGCGCCTGTTCTCGACCGAACGTGCGATGCGGGTCTGGCTCGATCCGGACAAGATGCTCGGCGTCAACCTGACCGCGCAGGATGTCGAGGACGCGATCAAGGCGCAGAACGCGCAGGTCGCCTCGGGCTTGCTCGGCGTGCAACCGAGCCCGAGAGCTCAGCGCACGCAGAACATGGTGCTGGTGAAGGGCCAGCTCGAGTCGCCCGAGGATTTCGGCTCAATCGTGCTGCGCGCCAACCCGAACGGCTCCACCGTGCGCCTGCGCGACGTCGCACGACTGGAAGTCGGCGGCCTATCCTACGCCTTCTCAACCCGCCTGAACGGCAAGCCCGCGGCCGCCATCGCCGTGCAGCTCGCGCCGACCGGCAATGCGCTCGCCACCGGCAAGGCGGTGAAGGCCAAGATGGAGCAGCTCGCCCGCTTCTTCCCGCCGGGCCTCAAGTACGAGATCTCCTACGATGTCACGCCGGTGATCACGGCGTCGGTCAAGAAGGTGCTGCTGACGCTCGCCGAGGCGGTGGTGCTCGTCTTCGTCGTCATGTTCCTGTTCCTGCAGAACTTCCGCTACACGCTGATCCCGACCATCGTGGTGCCGATCGCGCTGCTCGGCACCTGCGTCTCCCTTCTCCTGATGGGCTTCTCGATCAACGTGCTCACCATGTTCGGCATGGTGCTGGCCATCGGCATCCTCGTGGATGACGCCATCGTGGTGGTCGAGAACGTCGAGCGCATCATGGCCGAGGAGGGCCTCTCGCCGAGAGCGGCCACCGAGAAGGCCATGGGTCAGATCACGGGCGCCGTGATCGGCATCACGCTCGTCTTGATGGCGGTGTTCGTGCCGATGGCGTTCTTTCCCGGCTCGGTCGGCATCATGTACCAGCAGTTCTCGGCCGCCATGGTCGTGTCGATCGGCTTCTCCGCCTTCTTGGCGCTGTCGCTCACCCCGGCTCTGTGTGCCACGATGCTGAAGCCGATCGCTAAGGGGCACGGTCACGCCAAGGAGGGCGTTTTCGGCTGGTTCAACCGCAGCCTGGACTGGCTGACGCGCCGCTACGGCACCACGACGCGCTGGATGGTGGCGCGCTCGGGCCGCTTCATGCTGCTCTACTTGGCATTGCTGGGCGGCCTCGGCTACGCCCTTTGGCGGCTGCCTGCGGGCTTCGTGCCAATCGACGACCAGGGCTTCGTCATGGCCGACGTTCTGGCACCTTCGGACGCGAGTGCGAATCGGACGCTCGATGTTGTCCGCTCGGTGGAGGAACAGCTCGCCGGAACGCCGGGCGTCGACAAGCTCACGTTCATCACGGGCTTCAGCTTTTTCGGTCAAGGCGCGATGACGGCACAGGCCTTCGTCACCCTGAAGGACTGGTCGGAGCGCGATGCCGATCAGAGTTCCGCGGCCATCATCGACCGGAGCAATGAGACTTTCGTAGGCTTGCGTGACGCGGAGGTGTCCGCGCTCGCCCCACCGCCGATCGCCAATCTCGGCACGACGAGCGGCTTCAGCTTCCGTCTGCAGGACCGCTCGCAGCGTGGCTACGAGGCGCTGATGGCTGCCAAGGATCAGCTTTTGGCGGCCGCTAGCCGCTCGCCGATCCTGCGCGAGGTGACAGTCGAGGGTCTGCCGCCAGCCCCACAGATCCGGCTCGACATCGACCGCGAGAAGGCAGCCGCCCTCGGTGTGACGTTTGCCGATATCAACACCACGCTCTCGGCACAGCTCGGATCCAGCTACGTCAACGACTTCCTCAATCGCGGCCGTATGCAGCGCGTGGTCGTCCAGGCACGTGAGGATAAGCGGGTCAGGCCGGAGGATCTGCTGACGTATAGCGCCCGCAACAGCAGCGGTGCCATGGTGCCGTTCGCCTCGTTTGCTCGGGTCACCTGGGTTGTCGGTCCAACCCAGGTGATCGGCTTCAATGGCTACCCGGCCGTTCGCATTACTGGCAGCCCGGCACAGGGCTACACCAGCGGCGACGCGCTCGCCGAGATGGAACGGTTGACGAGCGAACTGCCGGGCGGCTTCGGCTACGAGTGGACGGGTCAGTCGCTGCAGGAGAAGCTTGCCGGCTCCCAGGCCGCATTCCTGCTCGGGCTCTCGATCCTGTTCGTGTTCCTGTGTCTCGCCGCACTCTACGAGAGCTGGTCGATCCCGTTCGCCGTCATGCTGGTGGTGCCGCTCGGCATCGTCGGCTCTGTGGCGGCCGCCTACCTGCGCGGGCTGCCGAACGACGTCTACTTCACGGTGGGCCTGATCACCATCATCGGTCTGTCAGCCAAGAACGCGATCCTGATCATCGAGTTCGCCAAGGACCTGCGCGCGCAAGGCAAGCCGTTGATCGCGGCGACGCTCGAGGCGGCGGAACTACGCTTCCGGCCGATCGTGATGACGTCGCTGGCCTTCATCCTCGGCGTGGTGCCGCTGGTGATCGCCTCCGGCGCGAGCGCTAAGAGTCAACAGGCCCTTGGCACAGGTGTACTAGGCGGCATGATTACCGCGACTGTGCTCGCCGTGTTCATGGTTCCGATTTTCTTCGTGGTTGTGATGCGGTTCCTCTCGCGGGGACAGAGGACAAGCAAGCCAGAGCTTGCCGACGCCGCTTAGTGGCAGCCGTATCAGCTCGAATTATACGAAGCGCTTCCGCAATGAAGCGGC
>NZ_BBUX01000131.1:0-6279 GCF_000974725.1 Methylobacterium sp. ME121 | reverse complement strand
GGGGGGACTGTCAGGAATTCCGTGTGCGGGCGGCGGGTTGAACATCAGGCCGCCATGGCCCGGGTGAAGCGCTCGCCGAAGATGACGGCGAACTGCGCCTTGGCCATGACCCACTCACGGGGCCCCATCTTCCACGCCTTCTCAGAGCGGTTCAAGACCAGGTAGAGCAGCTTCAGCGCGGCCTCGTCGGTCGGGAAGTGCCCGCGGGCGCGCACAGCCCGGCGCAGGGTGGCGTTCAGGGCCTCGATGGCGTTGGTTGTGTACAGGATCCGGCGCACCTCGCCGGGGAAGGCGTAGAACGGGACCACCTCGCCCCAGGCCCGTCGCCAGCTCTGGGCGATGGCCAGGATTGCGTCAGGGATGCGGGGTGCTTTGCGTCGTGCCATCGGGAACCTCCTTCGGGTCCACTATGGCCGCCCGCACACGAAATTCCTGACAGTCCCATGCCCGGAACGGACTTGAGCAGCGCCTCGGTCTCGCACCAGACCGGAGAGGCCTTGATGGCTTGACCAATGTCACCGTCGAGTTCCGAGAGTTCTCTCTCCAGGAAGGTGATGTGCCGATTGAGCCTCCGGATCAGCTGCTTGTCCACGGCTTGATCGCGGCGGTTGGTCAAGATCCACACGGTGTTGACCGACAACGGGGTGCAGTTCTGCCATGCTCCGCGCAACCGCTCAGGCCCGACGGCCCTCTACAGCCGGCACATGTTCGATCGCGTCTGCCAAGAGCACGGCATCGAGCATCGCCTGACCAAACCCAACCATCCGTGAACCAACGGTCAGGTCGAGTGGATGAACCGCACCATCAAGGACGCCACAGTCAAGCGCTACCACTACGACACGCACGAACAACTCCGAGCGCACCTGCAGCTGTTCGTCGACGCCTACAACCACGCCCGTCGGCTGAAGACCCTGCGTGGCCTCACGCCCTACGAGCATGTCCTTCAGGTCTGGACCAAAGAGCACGAACGCTTCAGGCTCGATCCGTCACACCACATTCCCGGACTATACACCTAACAATCCGTCTTGAAATCACACGCCGAAACAGGCTCTCAGGAGGGGATCTGGTTGCCTACGTTGAGGCGTTGACATAGGCTCGAAGATTGCAACGATCAGCGCAGCGCGGTGCATAAAATGGAAGATGAAGAATTTGTTGAGATTTTGTTCTTTGGTCTGCTCGGTCGTGCGCCCGATGCCGCTGCGCGTAGGAATTTCGTGTCTGCTTTAAAGAACGGTGCCGATCCAAGATTGCTTTACGCTCAAGTGTTTAATTCCCAAGAATTTGCAGAGCGCACTAAAAACATAAAGTGCAATCCCAATTCGGTTGGAGAAGTGTGCGTAACAGACGGTTCTGTGGCCCTACTTCCAGAGCATCAGGATAAGGCTCTCCGAATGCTTGGTCGTTTAGCCCCCATGGATGTGATCGGTTTCAATAAAGTGCGAGTGGGTCGGGATAATGATGGCGGCTACGTTATGATTGACGACTTTGAAGGAATTGCTGGTGCTTACTCTCTCGGCATCTCGGACGACGTTTCATGGGACCGCCAAATCGCCGAACGCGGCATCAGAGTTTTTCAGTATGATCATACGATAAATAGCTTGCCCGAAGAGCACCAGAATTTCAGGTGGTCAAAACTTAAGATTGCGGATTGCTCGGATGCAAAGCAGGGAACAACCTCAATTCCGGATCAGTTTATCTTAAACGGCCATAGTCCGAATCGTGACTACATATTAAAAGTCGATATAGAGGGGGCGGAGTGGGATGTTTTTGCTGCAGTTGATGCTAACTTCTTGGATTCGTTCAGGCAGATAGTGTGTGAATTCCATCATATCAATGAAGTGAGTAAGACTGATAAATTTGAGAAGATGTATAGGGCTGTTTGCAACTTAACTGCTCATCACAGTATTGTGCACGTACATGGAAATAATTATGCGCGTTGGGCTGTGATTGGTGGTGTTCCTGTCCCGGATGTGCTTGAAGTCACACTTGTCCGGAGTCGTGATAAGGAATTTAAGCCTGCATCTGGTACTTTTCCAAGTCAGTTTGACCAACCGAATTCTCCACATTTTGCGGATCTCATGCTGGGATCGTTCCGGTTTGGTGCGGTACATAATTGACTGCCGCTGCCAAGGAAATTTAGTCAAAAGCACCTAACAGAACGGACACGGATTGCGTGGGTGGGCGTTGGTGGTGATGGCTCGTCCGCTTCTGCTCGATGATCTCTGGACCGAGATTGCGCCGCGTCTGCCGCCGTTCCGCCCACGTCCAAAAGGCGGCCGGCGGCTGATCGAGGACCGAGCTGCGTTGACCGGCATTCCGTTCGTGCTGCGCTCAGGCGTTCCGTGGGAGATACTGCCAGCGGAGATGGGCTGCGGCTGCGGGATGAGCTGCTGGCGCCGCTTACGGGCCTGGTAGGCGGCCGGCGTGTGGGCGCGCCTGCATCAGGTGCTCTTGGTGCGCCTGCACGGGGCGGGTCAGATCGACTGGTGGACTTGCTCCGCAAAAGTGGAGAGCTCTTTTCCTGAAGGAGGAGGGCTCCGATGGCAGACCGGAAGCAGACCTTTAGCCCCGAGTTTCGTGCTGAGGCGGTGCGGTTAGCGCAGACGAGCGGGCGGTCCCGCCGCGAGGTCGCTGCCGATCTCGGCGTCGGGCTCTCGACGCTGCGCAACTGGATCGACGGCCGGCGTGAGCGGGAGATGGACCATCCGCCGGCCGATCGGCAGGAGGACTTGGCCGCCGAGCTCAAGCGCCTGCGGCGCGAGAACGAGGTGCTGCGCCAAGAGCGGGAGATCCTGAAGCGGGCCACGGCTTTTTATGGATGGCCCGCCCCTCACCGAGCGGCACTGCTAGTTTTGTAGTGCCGCCGACACGTGTCAACGGGCGCCGTCGCCGATCCGCACCGTGATGCCGCCTGCCTCCACCTCGATCCCCACCGCGCGGCGGCGCGATGAGGATCGTCTGATGCGCCGGCGTGGCGGCTCCGCCCGGGCGGGATCCACCGCCATGGGCTCGGGTGCGGTCACCGCCGGCACGAAAGCCGGCAGCGCCGCGGCCTGGCGCGCCTCGCGCCGCCACGTGAACAGCTGCTGCGGGGTCAACCCGTGGCGGCGGGCCACCACCGACACCACCGCGCCCGGAACGAACGTCTCCTCCAGGATCCGCGCCCGGTCGTCGGCGCTCCAGCGCCTGCGGCCGACCGCGCCGTCGATCACCTCGAAACGCCGGACCTTCCCCTCCGGCTCAAGTCTAAGGTCAAGTCGAGACACAAAACGATCCTCTCGTGCGGATCGTCAAACTGCCCGGTCAGGTTGCCCCACAGAAGATGGGGCCGGAACATCGCTTACAGACTTTCAACACCCGCCTCGGCGTAGCGCTGCTGCTAGCGCCATACGGCCGGGCGGCTGACGCCCGCCCGCCGGGCGACGTCCTGGACACTCAGGCGCTCGGCCGAAAGCAGGACGATGCGGGCGCGCTGGATATGTTTGAGCGCGCGAGAGCGGTCGCTGGCGATCGCAGCCAGCCGTGCCGCGTCGGTTGCATCGAGGAGCACGCATACCGTCTGAGACATGGCCCAGACTCGCACAACTCGCCGTCAACGTGAATCCTCCGTCCGCGTCACTGCACTAACCCGTCGCAAGCCGCCCGGGACCGGCTCTAGGTGGTCGGGCACCGGAACGGTTTTCTATATCCGTTCCGGAAATCAGCTTGAAATCATTGAGATTGTATGTCGCGGCATTCGCGAGAATTCATGTAATGCGCAGCCAATTGCTCAAAAACTTCGACATGGCGCTCGGCACAAGACTTCCAAGTGAACAAGCGTGCGCGCTCAAGCGCGTGCTTGGCGAGCACCGACCGCAGGGTGACATCGCTCGCAAGTGACTCTACTGCCATAGCGATTGCGGCCGGATCCAACGGATTGACGAGTAGTGCGCCATCTCCTGCAATCTCAGCCATGCTCGATCGATCAGACGTAACTACGGGAGTGCCACAGGAGAATGATTCAACAATGGGAAACCCAAAGCCTTCAGCCAGGGACGGGAACACCGTGCAGATAGCATTTGCATAAAGATCCCAAAGCTGCGCGTCTGGCACGTGGCCAAGGAAGTGAATCCGCGATCTCTCCTCACCTGCCAGCGCAACGAGTTCCTGTGAGGTAATCGACCAGCCAACTTGCCCGACGACCACCATTTGGAGCTCTCGCACCTGCGGCGAAAGATGCCGCATTGCGGCAATGACGCTGCGAAGATTCTTGCGCGGTTCGATGGTGCCTACGCAAACGAAATACGGGCGGCCCAGTTGGCCCGTGAATCTGTCTTCTGAGGCGGCACGCCGTAAGCGGTCGAGTTTAACGCCCAGATAGGCAACCGACGACGATGCATTTAATGTCGGGAAAGTCGTTTGTAGTGCCGCCTGGGTTGCGGACGATATACACAGCACATGGCTCACGCCAGTTAGATCGCGTAACTGCCTCCGAAATTTGGATATTGCCACCGCAGAGAACCATTCCGGATGGGAGAGCGGAAACAGATCACATAATGTGATTACATGCGGAATCGCCGCAAAGCGCGGATCTTTGCCGGAGAACGGGAAGTACGGGTAGAATACAACCCCCTTATTGAAATGCTGATCTGCTGGAGCGAAAGAACAGTCAGCTAAACTCTGCGCGCGAAGCTTAGCTGCGCTGGCAGCCAGTTCCTCCGCATGGAAGAGCTGCAGGTTCACGCGAGGATCGCGCATCAACTCTGCTAAAATATTCGAAACATAGCGATGAACGCCAGTGGCCGCTCTCGGGTCCGTGACTGCCATGCAAAGCACGTCTATATTCATGTAAACGGTTGTTTTGCCCTCAGTAATTCCATCGGACGATAGGAACGGTTTAATAGAATATTGCGACCCGCGATCATCTGACTGCAATGACTGGTCTGACCACGAATATTTCGCCTCTAGCCTAGATAGCACCTCGCGAACTAGGTCCTGACGCGCATAGCCTAATTCGAGTGCTCGCGTGATAACGGCCCGCTCAGCATCGGTTTCCCTCCGCCTCAGCAATACCGGATAAAGCATAGCCATGAATGCGTCGTGAGAGAGTCCGAGCAGGATTTCGAGATCCTGCTCGAGGCAAAGCGACGCTTGCCTCGGAGGAAAAAAATCTCGGTAGCGTATATGGCGCGCGTGTAAGGGCATATCCAAGATCTGCACAACCCGCAAAAGACGCGACCATGTCCGCATGCCCGGCTGCCGAACATGGCGCAGGAAGTACTGCACCAAAGCTCTCGCCTTCAGATCTTGCGGGCAGTAACGATCGATAATAAATAAAAGCGCCCGAGCATAATTAGCCGACCTAAAAGAGAAAAGTCTCTGATTGCGTTTAGCAAATATTCCTTCGTCAGACTCCGAGAAACGGTTATAGAGCCGGGCATCTGAACAGATCCAACGATCAATTCCAAAGCGTTCAGCACGCATTGTAAGCTCACTATCGGCGTGATAGTGCGGCGTGTTCTTAACGTCGTACAAGCCAATTTCGTGAAAGACCGAGCGATGCACAAGAGTACCGTTGCCGCATAAATAGTCTGCCGGAATAAGCCCTTCCTGAGAACGCGGAACCTGTGTGAGAGCGGTGTCCCAAGCCGACGCCATCGCCAGTTGCACAAAGGAACCCGTTGACCAATCGTTATAGGCGCCCACTCCCCAGAGCCGACCAGGTACGTCAGCGAATGAAATTACGCTTCCGACTATGCGCGCAGCGGCACTCTCCGCTGATCGCACGATGGTGGTCAGAAAATCAGGAGGTATGATTGCATCATCATTGATCGTAAGAATATACTCACATCCGTCATTTAGCGCTTGCTCCACGCCTATGTTGGTCGCGGCGGTCCAGTAGGCTGAGTCCGGTGCGTGGAGCACTACAAGGGAAGAGAGGCCAAGAGCTCGCAGAGCCTCCGGTGTCCCATCTGTGGAATTAGAATCGACTACGTACAGACGAAAGAATGGGTAATCTTGGTTATCGAGCATACGCGCGAAACCGATTGTCCACGCTTGTCTGTTGCGCGCTGGCGTGACTACACCGATCAGCGGGTATCGACTCAAAGGTTTCGAAGTAGGAGTATCGACGATAGATGGCTGCCACGCCTCGGCTGGCAAACGCGTCGGATTTGGCAAGCGACCTTCAGCGCGGCCGTAAAGGATGTAGTGCTCTTGCGGCTCCAACCCACAAGCAGCTATATCAGGGTAGTACGCTATATACCAATCGGGATCGACCTCCCGTCGCAGCATGTCGCG
>NZ_BBUX01000132.1:0-6275 GCF_000974725.1 Methylobacterium sp. ME121 | reverse complement strand
GTCACGGCATCGCCGGCGACTTCGACGACAGGCTCGACCGGGACATCGAACATCGGCATGAGGCTCGGCAGGACGCGGCGCACCGGTGCGTCCGGCACCTTCCGCTCCGGGCGCGGCGCCGGCGCCGCCTGGGGGGCGGGCGCGGGCGCGGGCGGCTCGAGGGCAGCCTGCGCCAGTTCCGGCCACAGGATCTTGTCCGGGCGCGGTCGCGCCTCGGTGGCAGTCAGCGTTGTGCGGGCCGAACGAGTCTGCTTGACTTCGACCATGAACGGTCGCGCGCTGCGGCGCTTCATGTAAGATGATCCTCGGAAGCATTCGAGCCCGCACTTCGGCGGCACGAACACACCGAGGTTAAGCCTGATCTCGGCCGTTGTCCAGAAAGACGACGTCGTACTGGTCAAATTTCTCTTTAGTCGAGATCGGCCGCGGTCCTTTCCAGGCCTCGGGTCATGAAACGGAAGTCGTGTACGCCCGAGCACCGCCCGGGCACGGGGTGATCTGTTGCGGGACGGGCGCCGCGCGATCAGGTCTCTCGCGATCAGGCGGCCCGCGCCTGCCCGTGTGCCTGCCCGTGTGCCGGGTGGCGCCGCAGGGGACCGGGCGCCCCGAACAGGGACTGGTACAGCGCGGCCGGCGTCCGGGCCTCGCCGCTGCCGTCCGTAATCGTCACCTCGGCCATGCCGGCCGCGATCAGGCTCATGCCCTGATCCAGGGCGGTCAGGACCGAGGCGTGCTGGTAGGCGAACCGGCGCGCGGGCAGGCGTGCGGTGACGGTGAAATGCATGACGACGATCCCGGAAATCCGAATCCCGCCGGGGTTCGGACGGCAACGGCGCGCGCGCGGCACGCTCGGGTGAGGACGGGGCTCCGGCAACGCCGCTGCCGGCATCCGGTCCCGCACCTGCTCGCCGCCAATAAAGTCGTTATCTTGACGAAAGCTTGTTCGTCCCCGCTTTGCACGGAAAAAGGCCGATCACTGTCGGTGCGGCTCCAGTGTTTGCCGCCGCTCCGCCGCGGTCAAGCTTCAGTTCAGGAGCCGGCGCCGCTCGGCGACCTGCCGCCGGGCCAGCCGCCGCCCCAGCGCCATCAGCAGCGCGTCCGCCTCGGCCTTCAGGGCCGGATCGCCCAGCGCCGCGAGGGCCCGCTGCGCGGCGAGGGCGTGCTCGACCGCCCGGTCCAGGGGCGTCTCGCCGGTGCCGGGCGCGGCCGCGCCGCCGGTCTCCTCGCCCGCGCGCAGCGCCGTGATGTCCACGAGGATCCCGCGCCCGCCCGTCGGCCGGCCGTCACGATCGCTGGTGAAGCGCCCGCGCGCCAGGACCCAGCGCGTCCGGCCGTCGACGGAGATCACCCGGTACTCGGCGACGTAGGAGCTCCCCGCCGCGACGCTGCGGCGGACCAAGCCGACGACGCGGTCGCGGTCGTCGGCGTGGATGGCCGCCTCGTAGTGTGCCATCGGGATCCCGGCTTCCGCCTCGGTCGGGTCGACCTTGAACAGGAGCGCCACCAGGGCGTCGACCCGCACGCGGTCCGTCGCGGGATCCCACGCCCAGTGCCCGATCATGTCGGCGGAATCGAGCGCGATCTGGAAGGCTTCGATGCAGGTCTGACCGACGGGCGCGCGGGTCTTGGGCATGGCGATGGGCGTGTGCGGTTCCGAGCCGGTCGGTCTACGGGGACGGTAGCTGCAACCTCAAGAGTTCTTTGACGCATTTATGCAACTGTTGCGTGCTGGCCACTCGCGTGCCGATGGTCTTCTGTATTATGAATGCTCAAGCCAGCCCGCGCGCCAGAGCCTGACCGCCGATGGGATCGAAATCACCTGTCCGGGGCAGATCCTCCGGGGACGCGGCGCCGGAGGACGACCTGTTCCAGCGCTCCGCCCT
The DNA here is from genome assembly GCF_000974725.1 of Methylobacterium sp. ME121. Taxonomy (NCBI): domain Bacteria; kingdom Pseudomonadati; phylum Pseudomonadota; class Alphaproteobacteria; order Hyphomicrobiales; family Methylobacteriaceae; genus Methylobacterium; species Methylobacterium sp. ME121. The sequence goes on along the minus strand of NZ_BBUX01000132.1, from coordinate 4,392 downwards.
GCCGCACGCGCCGGGGGCCGGGCGGCTGCTGCGGCGGATCGCCGAGGCGCTGCAGGTTCCGGCCGCCTCCCTGTACGGCCCGCAGGGTGCGGAGCGCGGCGCCGCCGTCGCCGGCGGGCGTGCCGACGAGGCCGACGCCCTGCTGCACGCCTACAGGCGCATCGACGATCCCGAGCTTCGCCGCCGCGTCCTGACCCTCGTGCAGGATCTGGCGGCGGCACGCTGACCGGCGCGCCCGTGATACGCCCGTGACGCGCCCGTGACGCGCTTGGCCCGCCACGTGCTAACCTCCGCGGGACTGCAACGCTTGGGCGAGTCGGCATGCTGAACAGACGATCCTTCATGGCCCTGTCGGGCGCCGCCCTCGCGGCACCGGCCCTGGCGCAGGGCGGCGCCGCCCGGACGCTCAAGTTCATCCCGCAGGCCGACCTGACGGTGCTCGATCCGATCTGGACGACCGCCTACGTCACCCGGAACCACGGGCTCGCCGTCTTCGACACGCTCTACGGCACCGATGCCGGCTACGCCGCCCAGCCGCAGATGGTGGCGGGCCACACGGTGGAGAACGACGGCAAGCTGTGGCGCCTCACCCTGCGGCCCGGGCTGACCTTCCACGACGGCAGCCCGGTGCTGGCCCGCGACTGCGTCGCGAGCGTCGCGCGCTGGGGCAAGCGCGACGCGATGGGCCAGACCCTCATGGCCTACACGGACGAGCTCTCGGCCCCGGACGACCGGACGATCCAGTTCCGGCTGAAGAAGCCCTTCGCGCTCCTGCCGGACGCGCTGGGCAAGGTCGGCTCCTCGATCTGCGCCATCATGCCGGAGCGTCTCGCCAGGACCGACCCGTTCACGCAGGTGACCGAGATGGTCGGCAGCGGCCCGTTCCGCTTCAAGGCGGACGAGCGCGTGGTCGGCGCCCGGGTGGTCTACGAGCGCTTTGCCGGCTACGTCCCCCGCGAGGGCGGCGAGCCGCAATGGACCTCGGGCCCGAAGCGCGCCTTCGTCGACCGGGTCGAGTGGCACGTCATCCCCGATCAGGCCACCGCCGCCTCGGCCATGCAGACGGGCGAGATGGACTGGTGGGAGCAGCCGCCGGCCGATCTCGTCCCGACCCTCGGCGGCCTGACGACGCGGATCACCGATCCGACCGGCCTGATAGGCTGCCTGCGGATGAACCAGCTCCAGCCGCCCTTCGACAATCCGGCGATCCGGCAGGTGCTGCTGAAGGTCGTCGACCAGACCGACTTCATGCAGGCGGTGACCGGGACCGATCCCAAGCTGATCCACGTGCCGACCGGCTTCTTCTGCCCGGGCCTGCCCATGGCGAGCGATGTCGGCCTCGACGTCCTGACGCGCAAGCGCGACTACGCGGGCGCCAAGGCGGCGCTGGCGGCGGCGGGCTACAAGGGCGAGAAGGTGGTGCTGATGGGCGCCTCGGACTTCCCGAGCCTGAAGGCGCTCGCCGACGTGGCGGCCGACATGCTCACCCGCGCCGGCTTCAACGTCGACTACCAGGTCATGGACTGGGGGTCGGTGGTGCAGCGGCGCGCCAAGAAGGAGCCGGTCGCCCAGGGCGGCTGGAGCGCCTTCTGCACCTTCTGGGCCGGGCTCGACCAGGCGAATCCGGCGGTCAGCGCCTTCCTGCGCGGGACGGGCCAGAGCGCCGCGATCGGCTGGCCCACCAGCGAGAAGATCGAGGCCCTGCGGGACCAGTGGCTGGACGCCCCGGACACCGCCGCGCGCAAGCGGCTCGCGGGCGAGCTCCAGCAGCAGGCCTTCGTCGACCTGCCCTACCTGCCCCTCGGGCAGTACTTCAACCAGACCTCGTACAAGCCGTCCCTGACCGGTGTCCTCGACGGCGTGCCGGTGTTCTGGAACGTCAAGAAGGCCTGAGGGCGAGGTCTGTAGGCGGTGCGAGCGGTCGAGAGACGCCCGCGCCGCCCGTCGTTGCGGGCGCAGCGAAGCAGTCCAGCGGCACCGCGCCCGCGGATGCCGGGCTGCCCCGGGTCGCTTCGCCGCCCCCTCGACAGATCCGCGCCGTTGAAGCCCGGCGGCGCTTCCCAGCCGCGGCGGCCGCGGGTTAAGCAGGGTCGGCACAGGTCACGACCAGAGATGACCGGCCCGCGAGGAAGCCCGAGACGCCGCGCCTGCCCGCCGCCCGCCCGCGCGGCGGCGCCCGGCGCCGTCCCGCCCCGCGCGGGCCCGGCCCTGACCCGGAGACGTGACCTGGATCGACCCGGACCCCCGCGGGGGCCGGCCTGACCCCGAGACACGCCGCGAGGATAGGCCCGATGACAGGCTCCTTGGACGAGGCCGCCCTGGAACGCTCGGCGATGCGCAGGATCGGCTGGCGGCTCGTGCCGTTCCTGATCCTCGCCTACTTCGTCTCCTTCCTGGACCGCGTGAATGTCGGCTTCGCGGCGATCCAGATGAACCACGATGTCGGCCTGTCGGCGACCGTGTTCGGCTGGGGCGCCGGCATCTTCTTCCTCGGCTACTTCCTGATGGAGATCCCCAGCAACCTGATGCTGGAGCGCTTCGGGGCGCGGCTGTGGATCGCCCGGATCATGGCGACCTGGGGGCTGATCTCCGCCGCCATGGCGCTGGTGCAGGGGCCGTGGTCGTTCATCGGCCTGCGCTTCCTGCTGGGGCTCGCCGAGGCCGGCTTCTTCCCCGGCGTCATCCTCTACCTCACCTACTGGTTCCCCTCCGCCTACCGGGCGCGGATCATCGGGATCTTCATGATCTCGATCCCGATCTCGTCGTTCCTCGGCTCGCCGATCTCCGGCGCGCTGCTCAACGTGACGGGGCTCGGCCTCGCCGGCTGGCAGTGGCTGTTCATCCTCGAGGGCCTGCCGGCGGTGTTCCTGGCCGTGGCGGTGCTGTGGTTCCTGCCGGACGGACCGCGGGACGCGGCGTGGCTGCCGGCGGCCGAGCGGGACTGGCTGGAGCGGCAGCTCCGGGCCGAGGCGGCGCGCAACACCCGCCGCGGCCAGCCCGCGAAGCCGCCGCTCTGGGACATCCTGCGCGACCGGCGGCTCGCCCTCTTCGCCGCCATCTACTTCGGCTCGACGGCGAGCAGCTACGGGCTGTCGTTCTGGACGCCGCAGATCGTCAAGAGCTTCGGCCTCGGCAACGTCGAGACCGGGCTCCTGAACAGCATCCCGTACGGGTTCGCGTCCCTCGCGATGGTCCTCTGGGGCCGGCACAGCGACCGGACCGCCGAGCGGCGCTGGCACCTCGCGCTCTCGTTCCTGATCCTCGCGCTGGGGCTCGCGGGCGGCACGGTCCTCTCGGGGCTCGGCCCGGTCGTGGCGGCGCTGACGATCGCCGCCATGGGCGTCTACATGCTCAAGGGCCCGTTCTGGGCGCTCGCGACCGAGCAGATGCCGCCCGCCACGGCGGCGGCGAGCATCGCGGCCATCAACGCGGTCGGCAATCTCGGCGGCTTCCTCGGGCCCTACCTGATCGGCGCGATCAAGGACGGGACCGGCAGCTTCACCTTGAGCCTTCTGCCCCTGGTGATCTTCGCCCTGCTCTCGGCCGCCCTGTCGCTGGTGCCGGGCCGCGCCCCGCGTCCGGACCAGGGCACGCCGCGGCCGTCGACCGTCTGAGCCCGGCCGGGCGGCGAACCGAGGCCGGGACCGGCCGGTTGGCTCCGGTACAGCCGTCGCCCGGCGCGGGGCCGATCCGGACCGGATCGGGGCCCGCGGGCCGGGCGCGGCGATGAGCGGGAGCCGGACCCATGAAGCTCGACGACGCCTTGCGGGACGCCATCCTGGCGGAGCTGACGCGCCAGGCCGAGGCGGAGGATCCCGCGCCGCAGGTCGACCTGTCGGAGCCGGGCTACGCGCGGATCTCGGGGCGGATCGACCTCGAGGCCCTGCTGATGGTGATCGCCGGCGCGGTCGCCGGCGGGCCGTGACCGAGTCGCCGCCGGGAGATCGCCGTGCCCCAGCTCAACGCCATCTTGGAGACGGCGCTGTACGTCGCGGACCTCGACCGCGCCGAGGCCTTCTACCGCGACACGATGGGATTGCGCTGCCTCTTCACCGACTTCCGCATGCGCGCCTTCGACGTCGGCGGCCGCGGCGTCCTCCTGCTCTTCCCGGAAGGCGGGTCCCTGCAGCCGATCGAGACGCCGGGCGGTCTCATCCCGCCCCATGACGGCCGCGGCCCGGCCCATATCGCGTTCTCGATCGACGCGGACGCCCTCGCGTCCTGGGAGGATCATCTCGCGGCCGCCGGCGTGGCCGTCGAGGGCCGTACCCGCTGGCCGCGGGGCGGCGTCAGCGTCTACTTCCGCGACCCGGACGGGCACCTGCTCGAGCTGGCCACTCCCGGCCTCTGGAAGGGCTACTGAGGCGGCGCCGGGCCGCGATCCGGCCGCCC
>NZ_BBUX01000133.1:0-6249 GCF_000974725.1 Methylobacterium sp. ME121 | reverse complement strand
CTTCGCGGGCGTCGCGAAGGCGAGGGTCGGCGCGAGCAAGCCCGCGATCAGGAGAGGCGTGCCGCGCATGGCGTCTCGAAAGCTCCGCTGGGCCCGGGGCCGCCGGCGGCGGAGGACCGGGAGCGGGTTCTGCGGCATCAGGCCGACGGCGACAAGGGCTCCCGGACGGGCTCCCGGACGGGCTCCCGGCGGGCCGCCTGGGCCGGTCGCCTGCCCGGTGCCGGGGCCTTCGGGCCGCGCACGAGCGCCACGAGCGGGAGCGACAGGCCGACGGCCAGCACCCACCAGGCCGGCCGGATCGGCCCGGAGAAGTCCAGGTTGGCGGCGAGGACGAGGTTGGCCGGCACACCGCTGGCGAGGCCGTACCACGCGGCCTCCAGCCCGGCCGTCGCGAGCCCGGCGACGATCGCCAGGAGGAGGAGCGACCAGGGCCGCTCCGGCCACTGGAAACGCCGCATCACCCGCCAGCCCATCAGCAGCAGGAACAGGCCGGCCGAGAAGACCGGGTCGGTGACATCGATCTTCGACTGCAGGAAGTAGTGGACAAGGGCCGCCACGGCGATCGTGTAGGTGAGGCGGTGCAGGCGGTTCCAGTTCGGGCCGAGATTGCGGATCGCCGCGTCCGTGGAGGTCAACCCCAAGGCGATCAAGCCGACCAGGGCTACGAAGCCGATCGTCAGGTATAGCCGGAGTGCGATCTCCGAGATCACCTTGGTGAGGATCAGATTCTGGTCGACGGCGTAGAGGGTGAGGTGGGCCACCGCGTAGGCCATGACGGTGACGCCGAGCATGCGCCGCACGACGATGACCTTCGGCCAGTCCGCGAGGCGCCGCAGCGGCGAGATCGCCAGCGAGAAGAGCAGGAAGCGCACGGCCCACTCGCCGGTGGCGTGGATCAGGGCGGTGATCGGTTTCGCCCCGAGGGCGTCGAGCCGGTAGGCGGCCGCGAGGTAGAGCGCGGGCGCGACGCAGCCCGCGAACACCGCGAGCTTCAGCCAGGAGAGACGGCCGGCCCGGTCGAGCCAGGGGAGCGGGATGCCGAGGGGAGCGGCCAAGCGATCGATCATGGGTCCGAACGGAAGCTTCGCGGTGGACGACGGCGCCGCGCCGATGGCCCGGGCCACCGGCGGGAACGGCTGCCCGGGCCATCGGTGCCGTCACGGGTCGGTTCGCCGCGGGCAGGCGCAGGTTACAGGGCGGCGTTGACCTGTGTTGTGGTTGACCGCGCCGTTCCCGCGGCGAGATAGCGGGACGACGGAGGTTGGAAGGATCCCATGCAGTACCGCACGCTCGGCCGCTCCGGCCTCAAGGTCTCGCCGATCTGCCTCGGCACGATGATGTTCGGCGGCCCCACCGACGAGGCCACGGCCGGCCGCGTCGTCGCCAGCGCCCGGGAGGCCGGGATCAACTTCATCGACACGGCCAACGTCTACACGGAGGGCCGGTCGGAGGAGATCACCGGCCGGGCGATCAAGGCCGAGCGCGACGCCTGGGTCCTGGCCACCAAGGTCGCCAACCCGACCGGGCCGGGCGTCAACGACCGCGGCCTCTCGCGGGTCCACGTGATGAGGGCCGCCGAGGACAGCCTGCGCCGCCTCGGCACGGATGTCATCGACGTCTACTACCTCCACAAGGAGGACCACGACACGCCGCTCGCCGAGACGGTCCGGGCGATCGCCGACCTCGTGCGGGCGGGCAAGATCCGCCATTTCGGCGTCTCGAATCACCGGTCCTGGCGGGTCGCCGAGATCTGCCGGCTCTGCGACGAGGCCGGGATCGACCGGCCGGTGGTGAGCCAGCCCTACTACAACGCCTTCAACCGGATGCCCGAGACCGAGCACCTGCCGGCCTGCGCGCATTTCGGGCTCGGCGTCGTGCCGTACTCGCCGCTCGCCCGCGGCGTACTCACCGGCAAGTACGACCCCGACGCGCCGCCGCCGGCCGAGTCGCGCGCCGGCCGCCAGGATGCTCGGATGATGCAGACCGAGTGGCGCCCGGAATCCCTGCGCATCGCCCGGACCCTGAGGGAGCACGCCGAGGCCCGCGGCATCACGGCCGGCCAGTTCGCCACCGCCTGGGTGCTGAACAACCGCCTCGTCACGGGCGTGATCGCCGGGCCGCGCACGGAGGCGCAGTGGCAGGAATATCTCGGCGCCCTCGACTACGCCTTCACCCCGGAGGACGAGGCGCTGGTCGACGGGTTCGTGGCCGCGGGGCATCCGACGACGCCGGGCTACAACGATCCGGCCTATCCGCTGGAGGGGCGGGTGCCACGCAGCGGCTGAGCAAAGGCGATCTCCGACCGAACCCCTCATCCCGGGGTGCGAGCGCGGTGGGCCTCGAAGGAGGGCTCCTTCGAGGCCCCCGCGACGCTCCGGCACCGCGGGACGAGGCCGAGATCGGGACGAGCGGGCGCGCGCGGCGCGGCGGATCCACCTTGCGCTCCGGGCGCGGGACCGCTATCTAGCTCTCAACAGTTCTGATGGCAGTCGAGAGGCTGCGGTTCGGGAGTGGGCCCCACCGGGTCCGCTCTTTTTTTTCGCCGCACACCCTCTCGCCGCACGAGGCCCCACGCCGCGGGCGGCCAGGCAGGACGCCGCGAAGGTTGCGCGCTGAACATCCATGTCGTCCGAGATTGAAGCGGATCTGTCCGAGAAGCGCCTCGTCCGCGAGGCCGGGGTCGCCGCGCGCGTCGCGCAGGCGATCGAGGGGCCGCTCGCGGGCCTCGGCTTCCGGCTGGTCCGGGTGAGGATGTCCAACGTCAACGGGTGCACCGTGCAGATCATGGCGGAGCGGCCGGACGGCACCTTCACGATCGACGATTGTGAGGCGGTGAGCCGCGCGATCTCGCCGATCCTCGACGTCGACGATCCGGTGGGCGGCGCCTACAACCTCGAAGTGTCCTCGCCCGGCATCGACCGGCCGCTGGTCCGGGTCTCGGACTTCGCCCGCTGGGCGGGCTACGAGGCGAAGGTCGAGCTGAGCCCGCCGCTGGACGGGCGCAAGCGGTTCCGCGGCATCCTGGGCGCACCCGATCCGACGGGGACGACCGTCCCGATCGACCTGCCCGACGTGAAGGAAGGGCTGCCGAGCCGCATCGACCTGCCGCTGAAGGACCTCGCCGAGGCCCATCTCGTCCTCACCGACGAGCTGATCCGCGAATCGCTCCGCCGCGGCGGGCCGCCCGCCGCGGACGAGGCCGATGAGGCCGAAGAGGCCGAGGACGAAGAGGTCGCCGCGGAGAGCGTGTCGTCGCCGGCGCGGGTGCCCTTCCAGCCGAAGGGGCCCCGGAAGGCCAGCCCCGCGGCCAAGCCCCAGAAACAGGCCCGGACCGGCCCCAAGAAGCCGGTCGTGACCAAGGCGTCCCGGCTCAAGGACCGCGACTCCCTGCACTGAGACCCCCGCGTCGGCTGCCCGGCGGCCGGCCCGAAGATTTGACGGAAGAGAAGGACCGACACCGATGGCCGTCGTCAGCGCCAACAGGCTCGAACTCCTCCAGATCGCCGACGCGGTCGCCCGCGAGAAGGTGATCGACCGCTCCATCGTGATCGACGCGATGGAGGAGGCGATCGCCAAGGCCGCCCGCTCCCGCTACGGCGCCGAGACCGACGTTCACGCCGAGATCGACCCGAAGACCGGGGCGCTCCGCCTCTCGCGCCACCTCCTGGTCGTCGATCAGGTGGAGAACGACGCCCGCGAGATCACCCTCGACCAGGCCCGCCGCTACAACCCGGGCGCGCTGGTCGGCGACGTGATCTCCGACACCCTGCCGCCCTTCGATTTCGGCCGCGTCGCCGCCCAGTCGGCCAAGCAGGTCATCGTCCAGAAGGTCCGCGACGCCGAGCGCGCCCGCCAGTTCGACGAGTACAAGGACCGCATCGGCGAGATCCTCAACGGCATCGTGAAGCGCGTCGAGTACGGCAACGTCATCGTCGATCTCGGCCGCGGCGAGGGCATCGTACGACGGGACGAGATGATCCCGCGCGAGACCTTCCGGCCGGGCGACCGCATCCGCTCCTACCTGTTCGACGTGCGCTCGGAAGTGCGCGGGCCGCAGATCTTCCTGTCGCGCTCGCACCCGCAGTTCATGGCCAAGCTGTTCGGTCAGGAAGTGCCGGAGATCTACGACGGCATCGTCGAGGTGAAGGCGGTGGCCCGCGATCCGGGCTCGCGCGCCAAGATCGCGGTGATCTCCCGCGACGGCAGCATCGACCCGGTCGGCGCCTGCGTGGGCATGCGCGGATCCCGGGTGCAGGCCGTCGTCGGCGAGCTCCAGGGCGAGAAGATCGACATCATCCCGTGGTCGGAGGATGAGGCGACCTTCATCGTCAACGCCCTCCAGCCCGCCGAGGTGGTGAAGGTGGTGCTCGACGAGGAGGCCGACCGCATCGAGGTGGTGGTGCCGGACGACCAGCTGTCGCTGGCGATCGGCCGCCGCGGCCAGAACGTGCGCCTCGCCTCGCAGCTCACCGGCTGGGACATCGACATCCTCACCGAGGCCGAGGAATCGGAGCGCCGCCAGAAGGAGTTCGCCGAGCGGACCCAGGTGTTCATGGAGGCGCTCGACGTCGACGAGACGGTCGGCCAGCTGCTCGCGGCGGAAGGCTTCCGCAACGTCGAGGAGATCGCCTACGTCGACATCCAGGAGCTCTCCGGCATCCAGGGGCTCGACGAGGAGACCGGCACCGAGATCCAGGCCCGCGCCCAGGACCACCTCGCCCGGATCGAGCAGGCGCACGACGCCCGCCGCACCGAGCTCGGCGTGTCCGACGAGCTGCGCGAGATCGAGGGCATCACCACGCCCATGATGGTCGCACTCGGCGAGAACGACGTGAAGACCGTCGAGGACTTGGCGGGCTGCGCCACCGACGACCTCGTCGGCTACACCGAGGGCCGCGGTCCCGACGCCGTGCGCCACGCCGGCTACCTCGACGGGTTCGACCTGTCCCGCGCCGAGGCCGAGGCCCTGATCATGGCCGCCCGCCTGAAGGCCGGCTGGATCGAGGCTCTGCCGGAGCCGGAGACCGAGGAAGGGGCCGAGGAGGGTGCCGAGGCGGCCGAGGGCGAAGAGACCGCCCCCGCGCAGGCCGAGGCCTGAGCCGAGAGCCGGCGGAGGCGCGATGGTCGCGGTCGACACGACCCCGCCCGAGGACGGGCTGGAGGCCGGGGGGCTCGATGCCGGCCCCGGCCGCCGCTTGCCCGAGCGGACCTGCATCGTCACGCGCGTCGCGCAGGCGCCGGACGCGATGATCCGGTTCGTGCGCGGGCCGGACGGCAGCGTCGTGCCCGACCTGCGTGCCAAGCTGCCGGGCCGCGGCGCCTGGGTCAGCGCCCGCCGTGAGGCGGTCGCCACCGCGGTGCGCAAGAACCTGTTCGCCCGGGCGTTCAAGGGGCCGACACCGGCCGCCCCCGACCTGCCGGACCGGATCGTCGCGGGTCTCCGGGAGGACCTCCGGCAGGCCATCGCCATGGCCAACAAGGCGGGCTGCGTGGTCGCGGGCTTCTCGAAGGTCGAGGCGGCGATCGGCGGCCAGCCCGGCGCCATCGCGGTGATTCACGCCGCCGAGGCGAGTCCGGACGGCCGGCGGAAGATCGCGTCGGCCTTGCACAGGCGCCACGGTGACGCCATGTCAAGGATCCCGATCATCGATGACCTGTCCGAGGACGAATTGGACATGGCCTTAGGTCGGGATCATGTGATACACGCTGCGCTCGTCGCAGGAGCCGGAGCCGCCGGCTGCCTGTCGCGTTGGCGTCGGCTACGCTCCTTCGAGGGCGCCGCCGCGGCGACCGGGGAGCCCGATCCAGCCCGAATCGGCGGGATCGACGAAGCCTCACGTTGACGACGCAGGACTATTTTGACCGGCGCCACCGGGTGTCGGTTCACGGGACGATGGAAACCCTCAGGGTTCAGGCTGAATGAGCGATACGAACAACCCGGGCGACAAGACTCTGAATCGGACTTCCCCGAAGCCGCTCTCCCTCAAGCGGCCGATCGAGGCGGGCACCGTGCGTCAGAGCTTCTCCCATGGCCGCTCCAAGCAGGTCGTGGTCGAGACGGTGAAGCGCCGCGTCATCGGTGCGGCACCGGCCGCCCCCGCCCGTGAGCCTGCGCCCGCACCGCGCCCGGCGGCCCCCGCACCGACGGCGCCGCCGCCGCGTCCGGCGCAGCGCGCCGCCTCGGGCGTCGTCCTGCGCACCCTGAGCGAGCAGGAGAGCGCCGCCCGCGCCGCCGCCCTCGCCGACGCC
>NZ_BBUX01000134.1:0-6160 GCF_000974725.1 Methylobacterium sp. ME121 | reverse complement strand
GCGAGACCTGTCCGGAGAGGTCGCATCCCTCACCCCAACCCTCTCCCGCCCGGGAGAGGGGGCCTGTCGCGTCAGCCGCGACCGGCCGGGAAACGAAGCATCAAAGATCCGGCGAGAGCGGCATCTGGATCGAGCCGTCGAGGAACTTGGTCGGTCCGTCGGCGCCGGGATTGATGTCGAACTCGAAGATCTTGGTCGGTATCCAGAGTGTCGCGCAGGCATTCGGGATGTCGACGACGCCCGAGATGTGCCCCTGGACCGGCGCGGTGCCGAGGATCGAGTAGGCCTGCGCGCCCGAGTAGCCGAACTTCTTCAGGTACTCGATCGCGTTCAGGCAGGCCTGCCGGTAGGCGATGTGGACGTCGAGGTAGTGCTGGCCGCCGCTCTCGTCGACCGAGATGCCCTCGAAGATCAGGTGATCGTCGTATTTCGGCGTGATCGGCGACGGCTTGAAGATCGGGTTCTTGATCCCGTACTTGGCCATGCCGTCCTTGATCAGCTCGACCTTCAGATGCACCCAGCCGGCCATCTCGATGGCGCCGCAGAAGGTGATCTCGCCGTCGCCCTGGCTGAAGTGCAGGTCGCCCATGGAGAGGCCGGCGCCGGGGACGTAGACCGGGAAGTAGATCTTCGAGCCGCGCGACAGGTCCTTGATGTCGCAATTGCCGCCGTGCTCGCGCGGCGGGACCGTGCGGGCACCGGTGGCGGCGGCCGCGTCCTTCGCGTCGCCCTTCAGGCGGCCCATATGGGCGGTCGGGCCGAAGGGGAGGGTGGCGAGCGCCGGCACGCGCTCCGGATCGGTGTCGTAGAGCGCCTTCTCGCGGGTGTTCCAGGTCTCCAGCATCTTCGGATCGGGCAGGCAGCCGATCAGGCCGGGATGGATCAGGCCGGGGAAGCGCACGCCCGGGACGTGGCGGGACTTGGTGAACATCCCCTCGAAGTCCCAGATCGACTTCTGGGCCTGCGGGAAGTGCTCGGTCAGGAAGCCGCCGCCGTTCTTCTTGGAGAAGAAGCCGTTGAAGCCCCACTGGCTCTCGGGCTTGGCGCCGATGTCGAGGAGGTCGACCACCAGCAGGTCGCCGGGCTCGGCGCCCTCGACGCCGATCGGACCCGAGAGGAAGTGCACGATCGACAGGTCGATGTCGCGCACATCGTCGGCGGAATCGTTGTTCTTGATGAAACCGCCGGTCCAGTCGTAGGTCTCGACGATGAAGTCCGCCCCCGGCTTCACGTAGGCGACCATCGGGATGTCGGGGTGCCAGCGGTTGTGCACCATGTCGTTGTCGTAGGCCGATTGCGTGAGATCGACCTTGATCAGCGTCTCGGGCATCTCGTGTCTCCAGCTCCCTGACTCTCCGGGGCAGGCCCCGTCCGCGCGCCGCTGCGCGTCTCTCACCCGCTCGCGAGCAGCTCGTTGAGTGCGTCGTCGAGGACCTTGATGTCGTCCGGGCTGGTGCCGGGCCCGCCCGCGAAGTGGCCCCACCACGTGTCGATCACGCGCAGCTCCGCGTTCGGCATGGCGGCCGCCTCGATGGCGTTGTCCTCGGGCGGGAAATACAGGTCGGTCGAGGCGGGCATCAGGATCGCCCTGGCGCGGATGGCGCCGAGCGCGGCCTTGAAGTCGCCCTTGAAGGTGTCGTTGGCGCTGATGTCGCCGTGCTGCCACGTCCACAGCATGGCGAGCAGGTTGTTGGCGTCGCGCTCGTAGAACAGGCCTTCCCAGAACCCGATCAGGAAGTCCTCCAGCGAGGCGTAGCCCATGTGGGTGATGTCGGCCTCGAGCCGGTAGAAGGTCTGCGACAGGCCCCAGCCGGCATAGACCCGGCCGAAGGCGCGCAGGCCCCGGGTCGGCGGGCTCGCGTACCAGCCCTCCGCCCAGGCGGCGTCGGCCTGGAGCGCCGCCTTGGCGCCCTCCAGGAAGACGTAATTGTGCCGGGAGCACTTGGCCGAGCCCTGAAACGGCAGGATCTTCGGCACCATGTCGGGGTACATCGACGCCCAGTGGTAGGTCTGGAGCGCGCCCATCGACCAGCCGGTGACGAGCACGAGTTTCTCGATGCCGAAATGCTCGGTGACGAGGCGGTGCTGGGCGCGGACGTTGTCGTAGGCGGTGACGTTGGGGAAGCGCGGCCCGTTCCAGGGCGCCGGCGTGTTGCTCGGCGAGGACGAGAGCCCGTTGCCGAACATGTTCGGGATGATGATGAAGTACTTGTCCGGGTCGAGCGCCTTGCCGGGGCCAATCAACCACTCGTTCTCGGTGTGCTGGCCCGAGTACCAGGTCGGGTAGACGATGGCGTTGTCCTTGGCCGGGCTCAGCGTCCCGAAGGTCTTGAAGGCGAGCTTGGCCGCGCGCAGCGTCTTGCCGCACTGGAGCACGAAGTCGCCGAGTTCGAAGATCTCGTAATCCGCCATGCGGGTGCCCCTAGACCGACAGGAACCGGGCGACGGCTGCCTCGTCGATCCCGTCGCGCGGGGCTTCGTGGACGATGGACCCGTTCTCCAGCACGATCACCCGGTCGGCGACGTCGAGGGCGAAGCTGAGGACCTGCTCCGACACCACGATGGAGAGGCCGCGCGCGTCGCGGATCTTCTTAAGCGTCCGGCCCATCTCCCGGATGATCGAGGGCTGGATGCCCTCGGTGGGCTCGTCGAGGAGCAGGACCTTCGGCCGGCTCGCCAGCGCCCGGGCGATGGCGAGCTGCTGCTGCTGGCCGCCCGAGAGGTTGCCGCCGCGCCGTCCCTTCATCTCCAGCAGGACCGGGAACATGTCGTACAGGTCCTGCGGGACCTTGCGGGTGCCGGTGACCGTCAGGCCGGTCTCGATGTTCTCCTGGACCGTCATGGTCGAGAAGATCATGCGGCCCTGCGGCACGTAGGCGAGGCCCTTGGCGACCCGGGCATGGCTCTTGAGCCCGGCGACATCCGCGCCCTCGACCTGGATCGACCCGGCCTTGACCGGCACGAGGCCCATCAGGGTCTTCATCAGCGTGGTCTTGCCCATGCCGTTACGGCCCATCACGGCGACGATCTCGCCGGGCGCCACCGAGAAGGTCAGCCCGTGCAGGACCTCGCTCTGGCCGTAGGCGGCGTGCAGGTCGTCGACGGCAAGGGCCGGCGTAGCGGATGGGATCATGGCGAGCGGGGGCGCCTGGACCAGGGGCGGATGCGCGGTCTGAAGAGACGCCATCGTCAATGTCCCAAATAAACTTCGATGACCTTCGGGTCGTTCTTGACCCGCTCCATCGAACCCTCGGAGAGCACCTTGCCCTGGTGCAGGACGGTCACCCGGTGGGCGATGTCCTCGACGAACTTCATGTCGTGCTCGATCACCAGCACCGAGCGGCCCTTGATGATCTGGTTGAGCAGCTCGGCGGTCTTGATCCGCTCGCCGACGCTCATCCCGGCCACCGGCTCGTCGAGCATCAGCAGTTCCGGGTCCTGGATCAGCAGCATGCCGATCTCCAGCCACTGCTTCTGGCCGTGGCTCAGGAACTCGGCCCGCTCCCGGAGCTGGTCCTTCAGGAAGATCGTCTCGGCGATGGCGTGGATGCGGTCGCGGACCTCCGCGTCCCGCTTGAACGTGAGGGCGCCGAAGACCGAGCGGCCGCGGGGGAACGAGATCTCCAGGTTCTCGAACACCGTCAGGTCGTCGTAGATCGACGGCGTCTGGAACTTGCGGCCGACGCCGGCCTGCACGATGGCGCTCTCGGAGAGCTTGGTCAGCTCCTGGCCCTTGTACTTGATCGAGCCGGCGCTGGCCCGGGTGCGCCCGCAGATCAGGTCGAGGACCGTGGTCTTGCCGGCGCCGTTCGGCCCGATGATCACCCGGATCTCGTCCGGATCGACGTAGAACGACACGTCGTTCACCGCCTTGAACCCGTCGAACGAGACCGTGAGCGCCTCGACGGCGAGGAGGTAGTCGGGCGGGGCCGCCTCGGCGCCGACCACGGGGGAGGAGAGGATCGCGGCGTTCATCGGAGACTCACTCGGCCGGGGCGCCGTGGGGCGGGACGATGGCGGGCGGCGGGGCGCGCAGGCCCTTCACCCGGCGGGTGAGGCGGGGCTCGATATGCTCGCGCCAGATGCCGGCGAGGCCGTTCGGGAAGGCCAGCACCACCGCGATGAACAGGGCGCCGAGGCCGAACAGCCAGAGATCCGGAAAACTCTCGGAGAAGCTGGTCTTGGCCCAGTTGACGAGCAGCGTGCCCCAGACCGCGCCGAACAGCGACAGGCGCCCGCCGACCGCGGCGTAGATCACCATCTCGATCGAGGGGACGATGCCCACGAAGGAGGGCGACATGAACCCGACCTGGAGGGTGAACATCGCGCCGCCGATGGCCGCCAGTCCGGCGGCGAAGCAGAAGGCGAAGACCTTGAATCCAGCGACCGAGTAACCCGAGAAGCGGACCCGGTCCTCCTTGTCGCGCATGGCGACGAGGATGCGGCCGAGCTTCGACTTCTTCACGTACTGCGCCGCCAGGATGCAGGCGATCAGCAGGCCGCCATTGACGAAGTACAGGATGACCTTCGCGTGGTCGGTGCGGATGTCCCAGCCGTGGAGGGTGCGCAGGTCGGTGATGCCGTTGATGCCGCCGGTATAGCCCTGCTGGCCGACGATCAGGATGGTCAGGATCGCGGCGATCGCCTGGGTGATGATCGCGAAGTAGGTGCCGCCGACCCGGCGCTTGAACATCGCGAAGGAGATCAGCATCGCGAACAGGACCGGGACGGCGACCGCCAGGATCAGCGTCAGCGGCAGGCTCTTGAACGGCTGCCAGAACCAGGGGAGGGCCGTGATCTGGTTCCAGTCCATGAAGTCCGGGATGCCGGGCGTGGACTGGATCTTCGTGTTCTCGATGCTCGACGCTTCGAGCTTCAAGTACATCGCCATGCAGTAGCCGCCGAGGCCGAAGAACACGCCCTGACCGAGCGACAGGATTCCCGCGTAGCCCCAGCAGATCACCAGCCCGAGGGCGACGAACGCGTAGGTCAGGTACTTGCCGACGAGGTTGAGGCGGAAGCCGTCGAGCACCAGCGGCAGGACGACCAGGATCACCCCGGCGAGCAGGAGCAGGCTCAGCCACTCCACCGGCTTCATGAACGGGTTGTCGTTGACGGTGACGGATTTGGTGAGGGTCTGGACCGGATTCGTCATGGTCGAAAAATCCTCAGCGCCGGACCTTGAGGGTGAAGAGGCCCTGGGGCCTCAGCATCAGGATGCCGACCACCGCGAGCAGGGTGATCACCTTGGCCATCGAGCCGGAGAGGAAGAACTCCAGGGTCGACTGCGTCTGGGAGATCGAGAAGGCCGACGCGATAGTGCCGAGGAGGCTCGCGGCGCCGCCGAACACGACGATCAGGAAGGTGTCGACGATGTAGAGCTGGCCGGAGGTCGGCCCGGTCGACCCGATCATCGTGAACGCGGAGCCCGCGATCCCCGCGATGCCGCAGCCGAGGCCGAACGTGTAGCGGTCGACCTTCTCGGTATCGATGCCGACGGCCCCCGCCATGGCGCGGTTCGACATGACCGCGCGGACCTGCTGGCCGAAGCGCGAGCGGAAGATCAGCAGCGCGACGCTGACGGTGATCAGGATCGTGACGGCCATGACGAACAGGCCGTTGATCGGGATCTCGATCGTGTCGGTGACCTGCACCGAGCCGATCAGCCAGGACGGCAGCTCGACGCCGACCTCGCGGGCACCGAAGATCGACCGGTAGGCCTGCTGGAGGATCAGCGACAGGCCCCAGGTGGCCAGCAGCGTGTCGAGCGGGCGCTTGTAGAGGAACCGGATCAGGCCCCATTCCACCAGCATTCCGAGCGCCCCGGAGGCGAAGAACGCCAGGCCCATCGCGATGAAGAAGTAGATCGGGAAGAGCGCCGGCAGGTAGGTCTGGAAGAAGGTCGAGCAGAGATAGGTGACGTAGGCGCCGAGGATCATGAACTCCCCGTGGGCCATGTTGATCACGCCCATCTGGCCGAAGATGATCGCGAGGCCGAGCGCCATCAGCAGGTAGACGGAGAACAGGATCAGGCCGGCGAAGCCCTGCATGGCGAAGATCGCGCCGAGGTCGCCGAGGGAGTAGTCGCCGAGCATGGTCCCGTTATCTCCGATCCGAGATGCGCTCCGCCCGCGGCGGAGGCCCGTGATCCCGCTCAGAT
>NZ_BBUX01000135.1:0-6078 GCF_000974725.1 Methylobacterium sp. ME121 | reverse complement strand
CGCGCCGCCGCCCCCGGAAGGCTACGCCCGCTACCGGGCCTACAATTACGGGCCGGGCTACGGCTACGGCTACGCGCCGGGTTACGCGTCGGGCTACACCGACGACCGCCTCGACCGCCTCAGCAGCGCCCAGGCCGCCGGCTACGTCGTCGTCCACCGCCGGACGGTGCAGTTCCCCGACGGCCGCACCCTGCGGGTCTATCGCCCGGACGACGAGGGCGAGCCGTTCTGACCTGAACCGGCCGCGAACACCGCCCGCAGGGGCGCCCGCAGGATCTTCCCGGCGGGGTTGCGGGGCAGGAGCCCGTCCCAGATCTCGATCCGCACCGGCACCTTGAACGCCGCGAGCCGCTCGGCCGCGAAGGCGCGGATCGCCTCCGGGCCGGTCTCGGCGCCCTCGGCCAGCACCACGATGGCGCCCGGCTCCTCGCCCAGCGTCGGGTGGGGCACCGGCAGCACCACGGCGTCGATCACGTCCGGATGCGCGTAGAGGGCGTTCTCGACCTCGCAGCAGTAGATGTTCTCGCCGCCGCGGATCAGCATGTCCTTGATCCGGTCGACGATGGTCAGGAAGCCCTCGTCGTCGGCGCGGGCGAGGTCGCCGGTGCGCAGCCAGCCCTCGGAGAGCACCTCCGCGGTGGCCGCCGGGTCGTCCCAGTAGCCGCGGACCACGTTGGGGCCCTTCGCGCAGAGCTCGCCGATGCTGCCCGGCGGCAGCGGCTCCCCGAGGGGATCGACGATCCGCACCTCGCAGACCGGCAGGGGCGGGCCGCAGGATTCCGGGTGGGCGAGGTAATCCTCGCCCTGGTGGTGGGTGAAGGTCGCCGAGGTCTCGGTCATGCCCCAGCCGGTGCCCGGGACGACCCGCGGCAGGGCCTCGCCCAGCGCCCGCACGAGGTCGCCGGCCGCTGGAGCGCCGCCGTAGGTGACGCCCTCGAGGGTCGGCAGGGGCCGGCCGGCCTCCCGGGCCGCGGTGGCGAGCTGCCACGCGATGGTCGGGACGCCGCCCGCGCTGGTGCAGCCCTCGGCCTCGATCAGGTCGAGGGCCGCGTTCGCGTCCCAGCGGTGCATCATCACCAGCCGGTGGCCGCCGTAGAGGGCCGCCCCGAGGCTCGCGTGGCAGCCGGTGACGTGGAACAGCGGGATCACCAGCAGCGCCGCCCGCTGCGGCGCGGCCGGGTCGGGCTTCGGCGGCGCCTCGCCCCGGCGCAGGGCGCTGCGCGCCGCCGAGTAGGGGTAGGCCATCACCGTGGTGGCGGCCGCCCGGTGCGTGCCGACCGCGCCCTTGGGCCTGCCGGTCGTGCCCGAGGTGTAGAACAGGGTCGCGTCGTCCTCCGGGTCGAGGGCGATGTCGGGCAGGGGCAGGTCGGGCAGGGCGCCCCAGTCCCGGACTGGCCCGAGGATGTCGGCGAGCGGCGTCGCCCGGGGGTCCGGCGCCGTCCGCGCGGTGAGGACCCGCTCCAGGGCCGGGCATTCGGGCAGGTGCGGGGCGATGCGGTCGAAGCGCTCGCCGTCGGCGATCAGCACCCGCGCGCCCGAATGCTGCAGGCCGTAGGCGAGTTCGGGCCCGGTCCACCACGCGTTGAGCGGCGTCGCGATGGCCCCGGCGAGCAGCGCGCCGAAATAGCTCACCGGCCATTCGGGCAGGTTGCGCTGCGCGATGGCGACCCGGTCGCCCTTGCGCACGCCGGCCTCGACCAAGGCCCGCGCCAGGGCGGTGGCGGCGCGGGCGAAGCCCGTGAAGGTCACCCGCTCGTCGCGGTAGACCACGAAGGTCTTGTCCCCGTGGCCGCGCGCGATCTTGAACAGGTCGCCCAGCGTCGGCGGGGCCTTCTCCCAGATCCGGGTCGGCACGCCCCGGATGGCGATGGTCGTGATGGCGAAGGGCGCACCCGGGGCGGTGAGCCGCGCCTCGGCCTCGCGGAAGGGCAGGGCCGGCCAGCCGGCGGGGATGCGGGGATCGGGGCTCATCGGGCGATGGTCACGCCGCCGTCGATCACGAGCGCCTGGCCGGTCACGAACCGGCCGGCCGCCGAGGCCAGGAACACGGCGGCGCCGGCGATCTCGTCGGGCTCGCCGATCCGGCGCAGGGGGGCGGCATCCGTGGTGGCGGCCAGCATGGCGGGATCCTCCCACAGGGCGCGGGCGAAATCGGTGCGGATCAGGCCCGGGCAGAGGCAGTTCACCCGCACGTTGGCGGGCCCGTACTCCACCGCGTAGTTGCGGGCGAGCTGGAGGTCGGCGGCCTTCGAGACGTTGTAGGCGCCGATCACGGGCGAACCCTTGAGCGCCCCGATCGAGGAGACGATGACGATCGCCCCGTCCCGCCGCGCCACCATGCCGGGGGCGACCATCTGGATCAGCCAGTGGTTCGACAGGACGTTGTTCTCGAGGATCTTTCGGAACTGCGCGTCGGAGATGCCGGCCAGCGGCCCGTAATAGGGATTGCTGGCGGCGTTGCAGACCAGAACGTCGACCGGCCCGAGCCGGCTCTCGGTCTGGGCGACGAGGTGTTCCAGCTCGGCCTTCACCGAGATGCTGGCGGGGATCGCCACGGCCCGGCCGGCGCCGTGGGCGGCCTCGATCGCGGCGACCACCGCCGCGCAGGCCTCGCGCTTGCGCGAGGAGATCACCACGCGGGCGCCGTGCTCGGCCATCCGCAGGGCGATCGCCCGCCCGATGCCCCGGGACGAGCCGGTGATGAGGGCGACCTTGCCGGTCAGGTCGAACAGGGACATGGCGAGACTCTGCGCTGCGTGAAGCGGCGAACGGCTTCCATTCTTGGTTCGCGGATCGTGATGGTCGCGACGCGTCCCCTCTCCCGTGCGGGAGAGCGGACCCGCGCCTCATCCGGCCATCGGTGGGATAGCCCGGAGCCGCCCATCCTCACGCCCCCGCCCGCATCGACCGGCGCAGGCGCGCCATGCCGGCGAGCCAGCGCTCGGGGTCCTCGGCCCGGCGGCGGGCGTAATCCGCCACCTGCGGGTGCGGCAGGATCAGGAAGCGCCCCGACGCCAGCCCGTCGAGGGCCGCCTCGGCGACGACCTCTGGCGTCAGCACGCCGTCGCGCGACGCGGCGCTGGCTTCCCCCAGCATGGCGGTGTCGACGCCCTGCGGGCACAGGGCGGCGACCCGGATCCCGTCCTCGGCATGGGCGATGGCGATATGCTCCAGGAAGGCGAGCGCCGCGTGCTTGGTGGAACCGTAGGTGGCGCTGCCGATCTGGCTGAGCAGCCCCGCCGCCGAGACCGTGCCGAGGAACGCGCCGCCGCCCCGGGCGCGCCAGAGCGGGACCAGCACCCGCGCCGCGTGGACGTGGCCCATCACGTTCACCGCGAAGGCACGCGCCCAGCTCTCCGGGTCGGCGGAGGTGGCCAGATCCGGATCGGGGTCGCGCTCCAGGATGCCGGCGTTGGAACAGTACAGGCCGATGGGACCGATCTCGGCCTTGATGCGCGCCAGGACCGCATTGACGGCCTCGGCGTCGCCCACGTCGAGCGCGAAGGCCCGCCCGCCGAGTTCGGCCGCCACGGCCTCCGCCCCGGCCCCGTCCCGGTCGAGGGCCACGATGGTCGCGCCCCGGGCCCGGGCCGACGCGGCGAGCGCCCGGCCGATGCCCCGGGCGGCCCCCGTGACGGCGACGACGCGGCCGGCGAGCTCCATGCTCAGGCCCCCGCCCGCTCGGCGAAGCCCCAGGCCGCGGCGGCGAGCTTCGGCACCCGCGCCGCCATGGCGGCGGCGTGCTCGCTCGCGGCGTTGCCGGCCTTGGCGCGGGCGGCCACCCCCTGCAGGATGCCGACCAGCCGGAACAGGTTGTATGCGAAGTACCAGTCGAGATCGGGCAGGTTCTCGCGGTCCGCCGCCCGGCAGTAGAGCGCCACCGCCTCGTCTCGGGTGGGGATGCCGAGCGCCGGCAGGTCGAGCCCGCCCAGCCCGCTGCGCCCGTCGGCCGGGAGTTCCCACTGCATCAGCAGGTAGCTGAAATCGGCCAGCGGATCGCCGAGCGTCGACAGCTCCCAGTCGAGCACCGCGCTGACGCCGCCGTCCCGGGAGAAGATCAGGTTGTCGAGGCGGTAATCGCCGTGGACCACGCAGGCGCCCTGCTGCTCCGGCACGGTGCGGGGCAGCCACGCGATCAGGCGCTCGACATCCTCCAGCCGCCCGTCCTCGGCGGCGCGGTACTGGCGGGTCCAGCGGTCGACCTGCCGGGCGAAGTAGTTGCCGGGCCGGCCGTAATCGCCGAGCCCCGCCGCCTCCGGGTCGATGGCGTGGAGGCGCGCCAGCGTGGCGATCATGCCCGCGTAGTGGCGGTGGCGGGCGTGGGGATCGAGGCCCGGCAGGGCGCCGTCCCAGTGCACGGCGCCGTCGACCGCCTCCATCACGTAGAAGGCCGCACCGATCACCTCCGGGTCCTCGCACAGCGCGAAGGGGCGCGGCACCGGAAACCCCTCGCCGTAGAGGGCGCCGATCACCCGGAACTCGCGGTCCACGGCATGGGCGGAGGGGAGGAGCGCGCCGAACGGCTTTCGGCGCAGCACGTAGGCCTGACCCGGCGTGTCGAGCCGATAGGTCGGGTTCGACTGGCCGCCGCGGAACTGCTGCACGGTGAGCGGGCCGGCGAAGCCCCGGACGTGCGCGTCCATCCAGGCGGCGAGCTTCGCCTCGTCGATCCGGTGGCGCGGCTCGACCGGCTTCACGCCGGAGAAGATTTCGGCGTCGCTCATGCCCGCTCCGCCTCCGGGGCCCCTGGCCGGGCATTGGTGTAGCGCCCGAATTCCAGCCGGGCGATCGCGCGGTTGTGGACCTCGTCGGGCCCGTCGGCGAGCCGCAGGGTGCGGATATGGGCGTACATCTTCGCGAGCCCGAAATCCTCCGAGACGCCGGCCCCGCCATGGGCCTGGATGGCGTCGTCGATCACCTTCAGCGCCACCCGGGGCGCCGCGACCTTGATCATGGCGATCTCGAGCTTGGCGCCCTTGTTGCCGACCTTGTCCATCATGTCGGCGGCCTTCAGGCAGAGGAGGCGGGTCATCTCGATGTCGATCCGCGCCTCGGCGACCCGCTGCTCCCAGACCGACTGCTCGCTGATCCGCTTGCCGAAGGCGACCCGGGACACGAGCCGCCGCGCCATGGCCTCCAGCGCCACCTCGGCGGCCCCGACGGTGCGCATGCAGTGGTGGATGCGGCCCGGCCCGAGCCTGCCTTGCGCGATCTCGAAGCCGCGCCCCTCGCCGAGGATGAGGTTCCCGGCCGGGACGCGGACCTTCTCCAGCACCACCTCGCCGTGGCCCTTGGGCGCGTCCTCGTAGCCGAAGACCGGGAGCAGGCGCTCGACGCGCACGCCCGGCGTGTCCATGGGCACGAGGATCTGCGATTGCTGCCGGTGGCGGGGGGCCTCCGGGTCGGTCTTGCCCATCAGGATCGCGATCCTGCAGCGCGGGTCGCCGACGCCGGTCGACCACCACTTGCGGCCGTCGACGACGTAGTGGTCGCCGTCGCGGCGGATCGCCGTCGCGATGTTGGTGGCGTCCGAGGAGGCGACCTCCGGCTCGGTCATCAGGAAGGCCGAGCGGATCTCGCCGGCCATCAGGGGCTTGAGCCACCGGTCTTTCTGGGCCGCGGTGCCGTAGCGGTGCAGCACCTCCATGTTGCCGGTGTCGGGCGCCGCGCAGTTGAACACCTCCGAGGCGATCCCGACCCGGCCCATCTCTTCGGCGCACAGCGCGTAGTCGAGGTTGGTCAGGCCGGCGCCGCGATAGGCGTCGGTGTCGTGCTCGGGGGAGGGCGGCAGGAACAGGTTCCACAGGCCCTCGGCCCGGGCCTTCTCCTTCAGCCGCTCCATGGTGGGCGAGGGTTCGCGGCTCTCCGCGCGCTCGGCCGCCACCGCGGCGGCGGCCGGCAGGATCGCGTCTTCGATGAAGGCGCGGACGCGGGTCAGCCAGTGGGTCTGGGACTGGGAGAGATTGAAGTCCACGGCGTCCGCTCCGCTCACATCCGTCGCTGCGGGCATCTCTCCTCCCCCTTGCGGGGAGGAGTTGGAGGTGGGGGTGGTGCAGAAGGCACCGCCGCGCTCTATCC
>NZ_BBUX01000136.1:0-5737 GCF_000974725.1 Methylobacterium sp. ME121 | reverse complement strand
CCGCGGCCGGCGCGGCGGACCCGGTCGTCGCCGAGCGCGGTCCGACCCTCCGGCGGCTGCCGTCGATCGCCGAACCCATGCGGCTCTGGGGCGAGAACGGCCGCCTGAGCTTCGCCTTCTACGCCACCGAGGCCGAGGCGCGGGCGGGCGGGCGCTTCCAGGTCGGCTACATGGCCGCGGTCTCGATCCTACCCGACACCGCGCGGCTGACGCTCAGCGTCAACGGCGCCGCCCTCGGCAGCGGCGCGATCGACGGCAGCCGCGGTCTCCGCAGCCTCGCCTTCGACCTGCCCGCGGGGACGCTGGCCCGGGGCTTCAACCGGATCGACATCGCCGTGGCGCAGCGCCACCGCGTCGACTGCGCGGTCCCGGCGACCTACGAGCTGTGGACGCAGATCGACCCCGAGACGACCGGCCTCCTCGCGGTCACGGACGGCCCGCAGGCGCCGGCCGATCTGGCGGCGATCGGCGGCGGCCCCGACGGAGCGGTTCCGATCCGGCTGCTCCAGACCGGCGGGAAGCTCAGCCCGCGCGCCGTGGAGCGGGCGCTCGCCGCCCTGCAGGCCGCGGTTCTCCTCGGGGGCTTCCGGCAGCCCGCGGCGGAGTTCGCGCCGGCCGTCGAGGCCGGCGACGGGCTGGCGCTCGCGGTCGGGCGCGTCTCCGAACTGGCCGCGAGCCTGGATCTGGCGCCGCTCGGCCCCGTGACCGGGCCGCGCCTCGCCCTGCTGCCGCGGAACGCGGAGCGTCGCCCGGTCCTGGTCGTCACCGGGCCGGAGGACGCCGACGTGACCGCGGCCCTGGGGCAGCTCGAGGATCTCGCGCGCGCCGACCGGCCGGGGACGCCGCAGGGCCGCCGGGCCCTGGCCGATGCGGGCGGCCGCGCGGTCTCCGGGGGCGAGACCCTGACCTTCGCGGATCTCGGCATCCCGGACGCCCACGTCGCCGCGCGCACCCACCGGATCGCCTTCGACCTCGCGCTGCCGCACGATTTCATGCCGGCCGATTACGACAAGCTGATCCTCGACCTCGACGCCGCCTATCCGGCCGGTCTCGCCCCCGGCGCCCAGATCGTCGTGGCGATCAACGGCGCCGCCGCGGCGAGCACGCCGCTGGGCCGGCCGGGCGGCGAGGCGATGACCCGGCGCGCGGTGGTCCTCCCGCTGCGGCTGCTCCGGCCCGGCCAGAACCGGATCGCGGTCCGCGCGGAGCTGCCGCGCGGGGACGACCGGGCCTGCCCGGACGAGGCGGCGGTGCCGACCGAGCGGCTGTTCCTGGCCGCCACGAGCCGCCTGACCCTCCCGCCGCTCGCGCGGATCGGCCGCCAGCCCGAGCTCGCCGAGACCGTCGCCGAGGCCTTCCCGTACGCGACGGCCGGCCGGCGCCC
Source organism: Methylobacterium sp. ME121 (assembly GCF_000974725.1). NCBI lineage: Bacteria > Pseudomonadati > Pseudomonadota > Alphaproteobacteria > Hyphomicrobiales > Methylobacteriaceae > Methylobacterium > Methylobacterium sp. ME121. Next base: position 4,353 of record NZ_BBUX01000136.1, on the reverse strand, counting down.
GACCCTCGTGGTGCCCAATCCCGATCGGGACACGATGGCGGCGGCCGCGACCCTCGCGGCGCGGCTCGGCCTCGCCGCCGGGCGGGTGCTGCCCTTCGCGTTCGCGGCCGGCCGGGCCGGGATCTCCGGGCCGGCCGTGGTGGTCTCGCCCGCCCCGGCCCTCGACGGCACCGTGCTGGCCGCCGCCGGCCTCGATCCCCGGGCCGTGTTCGACGCCTGGGCCGGGCGGGACGCCGTGCCGGCGCGCGAGAGCGGGCCGGCGCTGCGGCGGCGCGTGCTGCGGACCGACGGCCTCGCCGCCTGCAGCGCCCTGGTGCGCCCCGCGCCCGACGCCGTGGCCGAAGCCGCGACGCGGTCAGGCGCGCGGCCGTCCGCCCCCGTCCTGACGGACGCCGCCGCTCTCCTGGCCCAGGGCGTGACCGGGCCCGCCCCGGACGATCTGGTGACCCTGGTGACGGCGCCGAGTTCGGCGGGCCTGCGCGAGGCGGTGGCCTGCCTCGTCCATCCGCGGGTCTGGACGCGGCCCGCGGGGCGTCTCGCCGCGCTCTCGTCCGTCGACGGCGGCGTGGCGGTCGAGGCGGCGGCCGAGCCCCGCTACGTGGCGACCCTGGCCCCGGCCCCGGGCAACCTCCGCCGCGTCGCGGCGGGCTGGCTCTCGCTTCACGCCGGCCTCTTCGGCCTCGCCGGCCTGCTCCTGGCCGGCGGCCTCGCCGGCTCGACCCACCTGCTCGTGCGCAACCTCGGTCGGAGACCGGAATGAGCGTCCTGATAAGCGTCCTCCTGCGCGGCCTCGCCGGCCTCTGCGTCCTGACCCTCCTGGCCGCCCGCCCGGCGCTCGCCGCGACGGCCTCGGCCCCGCCCCTCGCCGGCACCCTCCGGAACGCCGAGGCGTGGCGGGCCTACAAGGCCCGGTTCGTCAGCGAGCAGGGACGCGTGGTCGACACCGCCAACGGCGGCATCAGCCACAGCGAGGGCCAGGGCTACGGGATGCTGCTCGCGGTGGCGGCGGGCGACCGCGAGACCTTCGAGCGGATCTGGACCTGGACCCGGGCGAACCTGATGGTCCGCGACGACCAGCTGATCGCGTGGCGGTGGGAGCCGGACAAGCGCCCCGCCGTGGCCGACATGAACGACGCCTCGGACGGCGACCTGCTCGTCGCCTGGGCGCTCACCGAGGCCGCCGAGGCGTGGCACGAGCCCGAGCATCAGGTCGCCGGCCGCCGGATCGCCGTCGAGCTCGGGCGCAAGCTGCTCCTGCCGCGCGCGCCGCAGGGTCCGCTGATCCTGCCGGCGGTGGCGGGGTTCTCGGCCGAGGATCGGGCGGACGGCCCGGTGGTGAACCTCTCCTACTGGGTCTTCCCGGCCCTCGACCGGGTCGGCCTGCTCGCGCCCGAGTTCGACTGGCGGGCGCTCGCGCGCAGCGGGCGCCGGCTGATCGCGGCCGCCCGCTTCGGGTCGCAGCGGCTGCCCGTGGAGTGGATCTCGCTGTCCGGGGCCGCGCCCCGCCCCGCCGACGGGTTCCCGGCGGAGTTCGGCTACAACGCGCTGCGGATCCCGCTCTACCTCGCCATGGCGGGCATCACCGAGCCGGATCTCTACGCGCCGTTCCTCGCCCTGTGGCAGAAGCCCGAGGCCGGGCTGGCGCTGGTCGAGACCGGGACCGGACGGGTCGCCGCGCGGCTGACCGAGACCGGCTACGCCGCCATCCCGGCGCTGGCCGCCTGCGCGAGCCGCGGTGCGCCGTTCCCGGCGGCCCTGACGCGCGTCCGCGCCGAGAGCGAGAACTACTACCCCGTTACCCTGCAGCTGCTGGCCCTGGCGGCCCTGAACGCGCGGTACCCGGCATGCGCACCGCGCTGATCCTCGCCGCCCTGCTGGCCGCCGCTCCGGCCGCCGCCGCCGGCGCGACCGCCGGGCCCGCCGCCAGGCCGGACGAGACCGCCCTGCGCTACTACGCGAGCCAGCACCAGCGCGCGCGGGTGGAGGCCGAGACGGAGCGGCTGCGGCGGCGCCATCCCGGCTGGCAGCCGCCGGCCGATCTCTGGACCGCGCGCGCCGGCGGCGAGGACGAGGACGGCCTCTGGGACCTGCTCGGCGCCGGCCGCGACGCGGATCTCGCCGCCGCGCTCGCCGGCCGCGCCCGGGCCGAGCCGGGTTGGACGCCCTCCCCGGCGCTGCAGTCCGCCCTGTCCGCGCGCGCGCTGCGCGAATCCTGCCTGTCCCTCGCCAGGGCGGGCCGCTGGCCCGACCTCGCGACCCTCGCCGCCGGCCGCGCCGCCGACATCGCCGCGGCCGACGCCGAGGTGGTCTGGGCCGTCGCCGAGGCCTACGGCCGGACCGAGCGGCCCGAGAAGGCCTACGACCTGCTGCGCGGCGCGCTCACCGGCGGCCAGTTCGGGCCCGAGGAGCGGCGGGTCAGCCTGCTGCGGGCGATGCAGATCCTGCCGATGGCCGATGTCGACCGGCTGGCCGCCCTCGGCGAGGCCCGGGACCTGGACGCGATCCGCGTCGACCTCATCCGCGGCCGGATCGGCGCCGTGCTCCACGACGAGGCCGGGCAAGCGGTCTCGGCCCACGACCTCGCGGCGTTCGAGGCCTACGCGGAGGCCGCGCCCGATCCCGACCAGGCCGCCCTCGTCGCGTGGCTGGCGTTCAAGCGGCGCGACCTGCCGACGGCCCTCGCGTGGTTCAAGCGCGCCGTCGCGCGGGGCGGCGACGCCATGGTGGCGCACGGCCTCGCCCACACCCTCCGTCTCCTCGGCCGGCGGCGCGACGCGGAGGACGTCGCCTACGCGTGGCGGGCGCCGCTCGTGAACAACAGCCTCCTGTTCATCGACCTGCTGGAGACGGATCTGACCCGGGCGGACCCGCCCGCCATCGAGCCGGAACGGCTCAGGCGCTACGCCGAGGTCACCCTGGCGACGGCCTCGGGCGAGGGCGCGCAGGCCCTCGGCTGGTACGCCTACAACCGCTGCCAGTTCGACACGGCCCTGGGCTGGTTCCGGCGCGCCGTGGCTTGGTACCCCAAGGAGGCGACGGTCTACGGCTACGCCCTGTCGCTGCGCCGGACGCGCCAGGAGCGCACCTTCCTGGAGGTCGTGAACCGCTACGACGGGCTGTTCCCGCGGGTGGTCGACCTGCTGTTCCAGAGCGCCGCGGCCCGGCCGATGCCCTGCGAGGCGCCGGAGTCCCGGACGGCCAGGGCCGAGCCCGCGGCGAGCGCCGGCTATCTCGAACTCGCCGCGGTGACCGGCCCGGCCGCGCGCGGCCGCGTGCCGCCGCCCGACGAGATCGCCGCCGACCGGACGCCGGCGCCGCCGGCGATCCGGCGCAGCGACTTCCCGGTGGCGGTGCTCATGGAGAACGACCTGCGCGCCGCGCCGACCGGGAGCCCGGTCACCGAGGCGCGCTGGTCGGCGCGGCCGCGCGGCCGCGCGCCCACGGTCGCCCGCCGCGTGCCGGGCGTCGGGCCGATGCCCTACGAGCGCTACGGCTTCGCGCTCCTGCCGGCCTGGAACGGCGGCGAGCAGGCGAGCCAGCCGAGCGCCGCCGACAGCCCGGCGCCGCGGGGGACCCTCTGGGCCGACGAGCAGGCCGCGCGGGCCGGCACGGAGCCGGGCGGCCCCGCGGACCGGGAGGCGCCGGCGACCACGGGCGCCCTCGGCGCGCGGCAAGCGATACGTAACCAGACCGTGCGAGAGACGACGCCGTGACGTTCCCTGTCCGCCCCCTCCGCGCCCTGGCGCTGACCGCCCTCCTCCTCGGCGCCTGCACGGCCCGGGACGCGGCGCGCTCCGTCGCCGGAACCCCGCGCTACGCCAGCCTGGACGCGATCGCGGACGGGCGGCTGCCGGCCTCGGCCGATCCCGGCCGTCCCGCCACGCCGATGGCCGTCCTGCCGGACTGGGCGGGCCGGCCGGTGCGACTGCGGGAGCACGACGGCGCCGACGCCTTCGAGCAGGCCGTGTCGCTGAGCCCCGCGCCCCGCGGCGCGGGGGGCGAGAACGGCATCCTGCTGCGCATGCCCCGCGGCAGCGCGACCGGGGAGGCGAGCCTCGCCGGCGGCCGGCCGACCGAGACCGGCATCCGCGCCGAGCTCGCCGCGGCCTTCCCCGGAACGGCGATGCAGGTCGTGACCCGGCCCGCCGCCAACGCCTACGGGCCCTACGGACTCGCGGTCGGCCGGGCGGCGGGGGGGGCCCGCTGCCTCTACGCCTGGCAGTGGATCGCCGCCGCCCCCGATCTCGACCCGGCCTCCGGGCGACCCGGCCCGGTGTCCCTGCGGATCCGGCTCTGCCGCGACGACATCACCCTCGAGGCGATGGCCGCCGCGATCACGCAGATCACGCTCGT
>NZ_BBUX01000137.1:0-5347 GCF_000974725.1 Methylobacterium sp. ME121 | reverse complement strand
CTGACCCCGCCGGCCGCCGTGCCGGGCGCGCCGGGCCCCGCGCCCACGCCGGCGCCGATGCCGGCCGCTGGCGGCGGCGGGCGCATCGGCGCGGGTTCGGTGAAGGTGGCCCTGGTGCTGCCGCTGACCGGCCAGGGTTCGACGGTGGGTGCCGCCATGCGCGACGCGGCGCAGCTCGCCTACGACGAGGCCCAGCAGCCCGACCTGACGCTCCTCGTCGAGGACGACCGGGGCAGTCCGGACGGCGCCCGGGAGGCGACCCAGGAAGCGCTGCGCCAGGGCGCCGAGATCGTCCTCGGCCCGCTCTTCGCCGGCAGCGTCCAGGCCGCCGCCGCCGTCGCCAGGACCGCCGGCAAGCCGGTGATCGGCTTCTCCACGGACGCGACCGTGGCGAACCCGGGCGTCTACCTGCTGAGCTTCCTGCCGCAGCCGGAGGTGGACCGCGTCATCGAGGACGCGGTCGCCGGCGGGAAGCGGTCCTTCGCGGCGCTGATCCCGGAGACGGCCTACGGCAACGCGGTCGAGGCGGAGTTCCGGGAGGTCGTCGCCCGGAAGGGCGCGCGGGTCGCCGCCGTGGAGCGCTACCCGGCGGGCGCGCCCGTCCCGGCGGTGGAGCGGCTCGCGCGGGTGATCGCCGGGCCCGGCGCCACCGCCGACGCGCTGTTCATCCCGGAGACCGCCGACGCGATGCCGACCGTGGCGGCCGCGCTGACGAAGGCGGGCTTCTCGCCGGCCCGGGTGCGCCCCCTCGGCACCGCCCTCTGGAACGAGCCGTCGCTCTTCGCGCTGCCCGCCCTGCAGGGCGGCCGCTTCGCCTCGCCGGACCGCGTCGGCTTCTCAAATTTCAGCGCGCGCTACCAGGCGCGGTTCGGCGCCGTCCCGCCCCGGGTGGCCTCCCTCGCCTACGACGCGGTGCTGCTCGCGGCGGCCCTGTCGCGGCGGTACGGCTCGCAGCGCTTCGCCGAGGCCACCCTGACCAACAGCCTGGGCTTCGCCGGCGTCGACGGGACGTTCCGGTTCCGGCCGGACGGTCAGAGCGACCGGTCCCTCGCGGTCTACGAGATCCGCAACAACGCCGCGATGCCCGTCAGCCCCGCGCCCCGGGTCCTCGCGAAGCCCGCGATCTGATCAGGCGGCGAGTTCGGCGACCAGCGCGTTCAGCACCGGCGCGCCCCGCGCCGTGGCGGCGATGCGGCCGCCGGGCAGCCGCTCCAGCAGGCCGTCCCCGATCAGCATGCCGATCCGGTTGCCGTTCAGCGGCCGTCCCTTGAGGGCCGCGTAGGTGTCGGGATCGATCCCCTCGCGCAGGCGCAGGCCCATCACCAGGAACTCGTCGGCCTGATCGGCTGCGGTGAGGATCTCGGTCTCGACGATCCCGTGGCCCTCGGCCTCGACCCGGGCGAGCCACGCCTCGGGCGATCGCTCCGTCACGGTTCCGAGCCGGCCCCCGGGCGTCACGAGCCGCCCGTGGGCGCCCGGACCGATGCCGGCGTACTCGCCGTAGCGCCAGTAGAGCAGGTTGTGCCGCGATTCGGCGCCGGGCCGCGCGTGGTTCGAGATCTCGTACGCCGGAAGGCCGGCCTTCGCGCAGAGATCCTGGGTGACGTCGTAGAGGGCGCGGCCGACCTCGTCGTCCGGCGTCACCAGCTTGCCGGCGGCGGCGAGCCCGTGGAACGGTGTCCCGGGCTCGATGGTGAGCTGGTAGAGCGAGAGGTGCTCCGCGGCCCGCGCGAGCGCCTCGGCGAGCTCCGCCCGCCACAGCGCCGGCGTCTGGCCGGGCCGCGCGTAGATCAGGTCGAAGGAGGTCCGCGCGAAGGCCGACTGCGCCAGGGCGATCGCGTCCAGGGCCTGTGCCGTGTCGTGCAGGCGCCCCAGGGTCCGCAGCGAGGCATCGTCGAGGGCCTGGATGCCGAGCGACACACGGTTGACCCCGGCCGCGCGGTAGCCGTGGAAGCGGCCGGCCTCGACACTCGACGGGTTGGCCTCGAGGGTCACTTCCGCGTCCGGCGCGACCGCCCAGTGGGCCGCGACCGCGTCGAGCAGGCCGGCCACGGTCGCGGGCTGCATCAGCGAGGGCGTGCCGCCGCCGAGGAAGATGCTGGTGACGGTGCGGCCCGGCGTGCGGGCGGCATTGTGGGCGATCTCGGCGCGGAAGGCGGCGAGGAAGCGGGGCTCGTCCACGCCCGCGCGGCGGACGTGACTGTTGAAGTCGCAGTACGGGCACTTCGCGGCGCAGAAGGGCCAGTGCAGGTAGATCCCGAAGCCCGCGTCGCGGGTCGGATGGTCCGGGCCGGTCGATGACATGATGGCGGGGATGTGAGCGCCCGCGCCCCGTTTGGCAAATCAGGCGCCGGGCGCGAGGCAGGCGCGGCTCAGCTCGACGAAGGCGCGGGCGCGGTGGGACAGGCCCCGCCCCTTCTGCCAGTCGACGCCGTGCTTCTCCTCAGCGGTCATCTCGCCGAAGGTGCGGTCGTGGCCGTCCGGCCGGAAGATCGGGTCGTAGCCGAAGCCCGCGGAGCCCTTCGCGGCGACGAGGTCGCCGAACACCCGTCCCTCGAACAGCTCGGTGTGTCCGTCCGGCCAGGCCAGCACCAGGGCGGACACGAAGTGCGCCCGGCGGTCGGCCGCGCCGCGCCGGTCGAGTTCGGCGAAGATCCGCGCCATCGCGCCGGCGAAGTCCTTGGTCGGGCCGGCCCAGCGGGCCGAGAAGATGCCCGGCGCCCCGTCGAGGGCGTCGACGCACAGGCCGGAATCGTCGGCGAAGGCCGGCAGTCCGGTGGCCTCGGCCGCAGCTTGCGCCTTGATGGCCGCGTTCTCGGCGAACAGGGTGCCGGTCTCGTCGGGCTCGGGCAGGCCGAGTTCGCCCGCCGACACCGCCTCGATCCCGAACGGCGCGAGCAGCTCGCGCATCTCGGTGAGTTTGCCGGCATTGTGCGTGGCGATCACCACCTTCCCGGTCAGACGGCGGCTCACGCGATGGCCTCCTTCTGCAGGGCGACCAGCCGCTCCGTGCCGGCGCGGGCGAGTCCGAGGAGTTCGAGGAGCTGTTCCTGCGTGAAGGGCTCCATCTCGGCGGTGCCCTGCACCTCGACGATGCCGCCCCGGCCCGTGAGCACGAAGTTGGCGTCGGTCTCGGCCGCCGAATCCTCGGCGTAGTCGAGGTCGAGAACCGGCGTGCCCTTGTACAGGCCGCACGAGACGGCGGCGACGTGGTCGCGCAGCGGATCGACGGAGATGATCGAGCGCGTCCGCATCCAGGCGAAGCAATCGTGCAGCGCCACCCAGGCGCCCGTGATCGCGGCCGTCCGTGTGCCGCCGTCGGCCTGGATCACGTCGCAGTCGATCGTGATCTGGCGCTCGCCCATGGCCGGCAGGTTGGTGACGGCGCGCAGCGACCGGCCGATCAGCCGCTGGATCTCCTGGGTCCGGCCCGACGGTTTCCCGGAACCGACCTCGCGGCGGGTGCGTTCGTGCGTCGCACGCGGGAGCATGGCGTACTCGGCCGTGACCCAGCCCTTGCCGGAACCGCGCAGCCACGGCGGCGCGCGCTCTTCCAGGGACGCGGTGCAGAGCACCCGGGTGTTGCCGAAACTTACGAGGCACGAGCCCTCGGCGTAGCGCGAGACCGCGCGCTCCAGGCTCACGGGCCGCAACTCGTCGGCGGCACGCTTGGAAGGCCGCATCGCGGGCCCCTTCTGTCGAGAGTGTCGAGGGCCGCGCTCTTAGGCCGCCGCGCAACCACGGGCAAGCATCGCCGTGCGGATTGATCCGCGCGGGACGGTTGGACATGATCGGACCACAGGATGACCTCGTGACACACCCCAGTCCCAACTTCCCGAACGGCCAGTCCATGCAGGCGCTCGCCGCCCTCAACGAGCGTGCCCGGGAGATCTTCCGGCAGATCGTCGAGAGCTATCTCACCACCGGCGAGCCGGTCGGGTCCCGGAACCTGGCGCGCATCCTCCCGATGGCGCTGTCGCCGGCCTCGATCCGCAACGTCATGGCGGATCTGGAGCATTCCGGCCTGATCTTCGCCCCGCACACGTCCGCCGGCCGCCTGCCCACGGAATTGGGCCTGCGCTTCTTCGTCGACGCGATGCTCGAGCTCGGCGACGTCAGCCAGGACGAGCAGGCGCGGATCGAGGCGCAGATGCGCGCCGCCGCCTCGGGCCACACGTTCGACTCGGCCCTGGCCGAGGCCTCGACCATGCTGTCCGGGGTCTCCCGGGGCGCCGGGGTCGTCCTGACCACGAAGGCGAACGTCAACCTGAAGCACATCGAGTTCGTGCGCCTCGATCCGGCCCGGGCCCTCGTCATCCTCGTCTCGGACGACGGCTCGGTGGAGAACCGCCTCGTGGACCTGCCGCCGGGCCTGCCGGCCGGCGCGCTCCAGGAGGCGACGAACTTCCTGAACGCGCGCCTGCAGGGCCGCACGCTCGGCACGCTCCGCGCCGAGATCGAGGCCGGTCGCAAGGCGATGAAGCGGGAGCTCGACGCGATCACCGAGCGCCTCGTCGATGCCGGGCTCGCCACGCCGGTCGGCCCGTCGGAGGCGCGCCAGCTGATCGTGCGCGGGCAGGCCAACCTGCTCGACGACCTGCGCGCGGTCGAGGACCTCGAGCGCATCCGCCTGCTGTTCAACGATCTGGAGACCCAGAAGGACGTGATCGATCTCCTGTCCCGCGCCGAGGGCGGCGAGGGCGTGCGGATCTTCATCGGCTCGGAGAACAAGCTGTTCTCGCTGTCGGGCTCCTCGCTGATCGCGGCGCCGTTCCGCGACGGTTCGCAGAAGATCGTCGGCGTCGTCGGCGTGATCGGTCCGACCCGGCTCAACTACGCGCGGATCGTGCCGATGGTCGACTACACGGCGCGCGTGGTGTCGAAGCTCCTGGACGGCGGGCGGTAGAGGGCACCGGGCAGAGGATCCGCCCGGCGCACCGATCTTCCTGTGACCGCCCGCTCAGGCCGGGATCACGTCCACGATCTCGTAGGTGTCGGGATCGATGATCACGATATCGTCCCGCACGAGGATGAAGTCGTAACCTTCGTATTCCGGCACCAGCTCGATGATCGCCGGCGGCAGCCGGTGGAGGGTGATCGAGCGCGGGATCGCCGTGCCCACCGCCAGACCGAAGGCCACGTCCCGGAGCGGCGAGACGCCCAGGCGCGTGATCGAGCTGCGGAACTCGGTCCGCTGACGGGTATCGAGGCGGCCGACAGCGCCGCGGACGGCGCCGCGGTCGCGGGCGCCGGCGCGGCCACCCCGTTCCGCGGCCGGACCGCGATCGCCGCGCGCGGGACCGGCCGCGTCGCGGTTGCCGCGCTCGGGACCGGCGCCAGGCTCGCG
>NZ_BBUX01000138.1:0-5086 GCF_000974725.1 Methylobacterium sp. ME121 | reverse complement strand
TTGGCGGCGGTGCCGGTGGTGGAGAGCTGGGTCGAGAGCGCCTGGTTGGCGATCGACTTGGCCTGGTCCACGAGCTTCTGGATCGAGGTGATGCCCTGGTTGGCGGCCTGGATCGACTGGATGCCGTTGGAGATGCCGTCGAGGAGCGTGTTCAGGCTCGAGGAGCGGCCGTCGAGGGCCTGAGAGGTGAAGAAGTTGGTCGGGTTGTCGAGGGCGGAGTTGACCGTCTTGCCGGTGGCGAGGCGGTTCTGCGTGGTCGCCATCAGCTGGGCGGTGTCCTGCAGCGAGAGCAGATTCTGGCGCGTCGCGGCCGACAGGGTGATGGAGGACATGGATCGCTATCTTTCCAACCGGAGCAACCCGATTCTCGGGGATGCCTAAGAATACCGGTTAGGGTTAAGTCCGAATTAACTGCGCGAGTATTTTCGGCGGATCGGTAGCCTTACCGGAAAGTGTACGAGCGACGGGCACAAACTTGGCCCGTCGGCATCGGTCAGGGTTGCGGCGGCTCAGCTGCCAACGGAGATTCGCGCAGGCGCTTCCGCCCATTGCTGCACGGGCCAAACAGTCGATTGAGTCGCCGCGCCACGCGACGCATCCTCAGTCGAGGGCGTAGCCGAGCAAACCTTCGGACGTGTGTCCCTCGCAGTCCGCTGCGGTCGACACGAAATGATCTTGGCCGCCGGCGATGCAGCGGTAGATCGGGTGGCTGCCCGGCCTGTGCGACTCGTAGACGTAGCCGGTCTGGCCGAGGGGCGTCTGGCCCTCGCACCGCGGGTCCCGGCTGAGGAAGTGGTTCTGCCCCGCCGCGCAGCTCATCAGCATCGCGGTCCCAGGGGCCGGAAGCGTCAACGCGGTGCCGACGCTGCGCTCGACCGTGTAGCCCGGCCCGATATAGCCGGTCGTCACCCAGTGGCCGCCGGGCCCGAAGGCGCGCCGCAGGGGAAGGCGGTCGGCGCCGCTGGGCCGCCGCGCCTCGGTGATCCGCCACGTGCCGGGGTAGGGGTCGCCGCCCGAGAAGAACACCGTGACGTCCGGCAGGAACGGCGTCAGCGAGCCGGCTCCGTCGCGCTGGAAGCCGGGGCTGTGGTTCAGGTAGAAACCGGTGACGTCGGAGTTCAGGTAGCCCAAGGGCGTCCAAGTGGCCGGCGCGCCGCTCAGCGCCGCCTTCAGGGGCATCTTGAACAGACCCATCTGGTAGGTTTCCCGGTCCGGATTGCGCCCCGGGTCCTTGCAGGCCACCTGCTGACACACGCGACCCGGCAGCCCGGTGATGACGTAGACCTCGCCCGCCTTGGGGTCGTAGGCGAAATCCGAGTTCGGGTTGATGGTCGAGCCGTCGGTCGCGACGTTGGGGACCCGCGCCGGCGCCCCGAAATGCACGCCGTCGGCCGTGTGCCGGACGTAGAGGTCCCCGAAGCCCCGCACGCCCTGCGGCCCGGTGAGATCCGTCGTGAAGACGAAGACGCCGGACCGGCCGTCCGAGAAGGTCGCGGGCTGGCCGGTGCCGTAATTGCCCTGCGCGACGACCGGGTTGATCGGCTTGATGACCGGTTCCGGGTAGTCGACCCACGTCACCTTGTCGTTCGAGAAGGCGAGGCCCGTCTGGTTGTTGTGTCCGGGCAGGTTGTCGGCTCCCGAGTAATACATCGCGTAGGCGTAGCTCTGTCCGTCCGCCGGGTTGACGAAGCGGCCACGGATCACGCTGGGATCACAGACGTACTGCCGGTTCCAGGAGCCGGGCGTCGGCTGGAACACGATCCGCGCCGGCGAGAAGCCGGTTTGCGGCGTGTAGGAACGGTGGAAGATGACGTCGGTCTTGCCCTGGCCGCACCACCAGATGTCGGTGGTCCCGTTCTCGGTGATGACGCTCGGCGCGTAGTTGTAGCCGGCCGGATTGGCCTCGTTGACGAACAGCGGCTGCGCCTCCGGCCCCATCCAGCCGGCCTCACCCGCCACCGGCGCGGCAAGCACCGCCAGCAGCACCCCGACGAGAGCGCTCCTCGGCGAAACGAAATCCGGTAACACGCTCACACCCATCCCTCGCTCCGGTCCGCTCCTGCACCCGTGACGCCGCGGCGCTCCGGCGGAGGCTGACGACGCGAATGTGGCCGTCTGATATCCGGCGGCTCGGACCGTCGGATCGTGTCCGGACCTTCCACCGGGGCGGGGAGGCCCTTCAACCGCGGGCAGGGTCACGCACCGGTCTTGGGCTCGGCAGCGCGGCGGCAGATCGGCCTCAGGGCGCGGTCGAGCAGCGATTGCCGGCCGAGGATCATCTCGAAGAAATCGTACTCACCCGGCCTGAAATTGGCTTTCAGGAACTGGAAGTGCATGTGGAAAGGCTTGAGGCGCAGACGCTTGTAGTCGTCCTCCGGTATCCTGTCCTTGACTCCTGCGGAGCGGATAAGCGGGTTGCAGGCGAGGAACGCCGGTCGTCCGAATCCGAGATCGAAGATCGGATTGAAACCGTAGCAGTTGAGCCAGTCCTGGGGCGCCTGGTAGTCGCACCAGACGATGCGGTCGCTGAAGACGAGCGTCGCGATGTCTCGGCGCAACGTGTGGGCCTCGTGCTGAAGCGCGACGAAGGGCAACCCCGAGCCCAGCGTGACCAGGGACAGCCGCGGATGCGCTCGATCGTCGGTCCCGAGGCGCGCGAGGACCTGCGCGGCGACCTCGACCGCCATGGCGGCGCCCAGGGAATGGCCCACGATCAGGACCTCGTCGGGCGCGTCCGCGGGGTTCGCACGCCAGTGCGCCATTTCGGCCAGAACACGGTCCCGGAAGACCGCGATCCGGTCCACGTAATCCGGTCGCCGGCCCGTCGCATGCTGCCAGAAGAAGATGCGGATGCTCAGGATGTGCCAGAAGAACAGGCGGCCCAGCGCCTTCTTGGCGCCGTACAGGAGCGCGAGCGCGGCGGCGGCTAGAAACAGCGCCACGCAGACCGTGTCCGCCACCGCCGGCGGGCTGACGGCGGCGAAGATCGCGGTGCCGAGCGCGATCAGCAGCGCCGGGGCGACGAAGGCGACGAAGAACGGGAAGGCGCTCAGCAGGGTGTAGGGCCATCCGAACCGGGACGTCTTGAAGAACAATCCCTGCGTGAGCCCCGCTACGGCGCTCCGGGCCAGCAGCGCGAGCTTGCGCGACGCGGGGCGCGCGAGATCCGAATGGACGATATCGCTCCAGACCAGGGTCTCGCAGCGGACGGCCGCGCCGTCCCCGTCTGCCGGCGCGCCGACCTCCCAGCTCCGGCTCAGACCATCGGGGTCGGTCCGGATCTCCGAGACGGCGCGCGGCATCGCCCCGAACCGGGCCGTGTGACGGTGGAGTTCCCGCTTGAAGAAGGCGGGGAAGCGAATGCCGCTGCGGGCGTCGAACCCGTGGATGAAAAAGACGTGCCGCCGCGCCACCGGCGCCGGATGAAGGTCTCTCAACTTGAAAGGCGTGAATGATAAGTAGCCGCGGACCATGTGATCGAACAAGAACGAGAGCACGAGGCCGATGCGTGGCGGTCGGCGGCGCCGGCAGGGGCGGCTCCATTGCACGATCGCGGAGGGCTCCACAACAGCGCGCGGGTGAAATCGGTTCCGCCGCCGGCCAGCATTCATGATCCGGCCGGCGTCACGGCCTCTGTCACCCGGCAACACCGCCGGCGTCAAAAAGCGGCGTTGTGCGCGAGAATGACTGGACTTGGGAAAACTGAGCCTCCTACGGTGCGGTACGCGGGGGCGGTGTTCAAGATTCGTATGGGCTTTATCGAGGCCGTGAGGGCGCTCCGCAGCAACGCCCTCCGACGTCACAAGATCGGCCACATCCAGGCCGTCTTCGACGCTGCACCGAGTGGTTGCATCGTGCTCGCCGGCGATTCGCACGCGGCTCACTTGCCGCGACCGGTCGTTTCCCGTCCCGTCCTGAATGTCGGTCTCGCGGGTTCGACGGCGGGTTCCTATCGCCGCGCCCTCGACCTGCTGCGCGCGCCCTTGCCGGCCTTCCTCGCGATTCTGATCGTCGGGACCAACGACATCCGCTCGCCGTCGGCGCTCGCGAGATCGGCGACCGAGGACTTCTCCAGCCACGCGGATCGCATGGTCGATCGCTTCCAGGCCTGGACCCTCGACACGCTGGTGTCGGCGCTGCCGCCCACGCCGGTCTCGAAGGCCTCCGAGCGCGACCCCGCAGCGGTCGAGGTGTATTCCGATCTCCTCCGCGACGTGTGCGTGCGCCGGGGCGTCTCGTTCTTCGATCCGTTCGCGTCGCTGCGCGGGGCCAGGTTCGGGCTGGCGGAGGATGAGGCTTTCATCGACGGGACGCATCTGCGCGATTACGCGGCGGTGGCCGCACGCATCACCGGCCACATCCGGGATCGATATGGGCTGGAGCGCTACCTGGAGACTCCGCTCCCGGGTTTCGATGAGGAGTATTACAGGAGCTGGTACGCCGACACGTGCCAGTACCCCCACGGTCTGGCGCGACACTACCTCGATCTCGGCTGGCGCGAGGGCCGTGATCCGAGCGGGCATTTCAGCACCGACGGGTATCTCGACGCGAATCCGGATGTCCGCGCGGCGGGCGTCAACCCGCTGGTCCACTTCCTGGAGGTCGGCTTCGCGCAGGGGCGGACCGGCTGGCAGAAGTCGCGGGCGCATCCGACGCGCTGTCGCGGCATCGACGCGGACATCTGACGGCGGCGCTGCCGGCCCCGCGCACGCCATCGTGACCGGCGCCGCCGCAAAGCTGACGCAGGTCCGTGTACGCATGCGACCATGCGCATCCTCCTCGCGGTCCCTCTCCTCGTCCTCGTCAGTGCCGGAGCTTTGGCCGGAGAGCCGCTCCTCGACGGTCCCGTCGTCGCCGGCGGATTCGGGATGGGAGGGTCGGACTATTACGGCGATGTCCGCAGCCGGATGCCGTTCACCGGGGAGGCTCCGCCGCGGCCGGTCGGGATGGCCGACATCGCACGCGTCCGGGCGGCCCGCGGGCGCGCCGCTACCGCTTCCCGGCGGCAGGCCCCGCATCGACCGGCGCATCGCGGCTGAGTTTCTCCGGGCTCCGCCGATCCGGAGCGACGCGGTCCAGGTGTGGG
>NZ_BBUX01000139.1:0-4961 GCF_000974725.1 Methylobacterium sp. ME121 | reverse complement strand
CCCCGGGATGCGGCCGTGAACCTGCCGGTCACCGGCGGCGGCCGGTTCCGGGCCCGCGCCTTCCTGGGCCCGCGCCTTCCTGGGCCTCGGCCTCCCGGCCTGCCTCGCGCTGGCCTGGATCGGCCTGCCCGGCGAGCCGGCCGCCCTCGCCCTCGCCTTCGCCCGCATCGCGGCGTTCCTGAGCCTGGGGCTCGCCGCCCTGGCCCTGGCGACCCGGGGACGGGCCGCGCTGTTCGCGCTGCTGTGCTGCCCGGCCTCGCTCGCGGCCGCCTCCGGCCCGGACGGGCCCGTCCTGGCGCTGGCGGCGCTCGCGGCCGCGCTGCTCAGCCCCCGGCCGATGACGGGCCGGCGCAGATCGGCGCGCCGCGCCGGAGCGGCGCTGGCGATCGGCCTGGTGGTGCTGGCGCGGCCGGCCTGCGCGCCGCTCGCGGGGATGCTGCTGGTGCCGTTCCCACCTCCGGGGCGGCTGGCCCGCGCCTGCCGGGACCGGCTGCCGCTCGCCGTGTTCGCCCTGCTGCCGGCCCTCCCGGCCGCGAGCCTCGGACTGCCGCACCCCGCCGGCGCGGGGGACGGATTCGGGTCCCTGCCCGTCCCGCTGCCCGGGATCCTCTACGCGCTCTGGGCCGCCGCGCTGCTGGTGCCGCCCTTCGCGCTGCGGCGGGGGCCCCTTCCCCCGCTCGCGGAGCGGCTGTGGCTCTCGGGGGGCGCGCTGCTCGGCCTCTGGCTGACGGTGCTGGCGCAGGCCCTCGCCCCGGCGGCCGGCCACGGCGGGTTGCAGGTCCGGGATCTGCTGCCGCTGGTGCCGATGCTGATCCTGGCCTTCGCCCGGGGGCAGATCGGCACCGCGGCGACCCTGCGCTGGCCGGCCCTGCTCCCGGTGCTGGCCGCCGCCCTCGACGCGGTGGTGCTGCCGATGATCGCGCTGCGGGCGTAGCGGGCTCTCAGTCCCGGTCCAGGAAGTCCAGGAGCGCCCGGTTGAAGGCCTCGGGCCGGGTGACGCTGTGGGCGTGGCCGCCCTCCGGGGCGAGGGCGAGCTGGGCGTTGGGCAGCGCCGCCGCCAGCCGCTCGGACCGGGTGTAGGGCACCAGCACGTCGTCCCGGGCGGCCATCACCAGGGTCTCGTGGCCGATCGCTCCGAGGCGGTCGGCGATGGCGAAGCCCTCCAGGGCGGCGATGCGCGTCAGCACGGTCTCGGCGCCGGGAAAATGCGCCAGGGCCTGCGCCTCGTCGGCCTCGACCCGCTCGGCCTGCGCGGAGAGCCACGCCGCCGGGTACAGGAAGATCGCCTGCGCCCGCACGAAGGCCTCCGGTCCGCCCCCGGCCAGGATCGCCCGGCGGGCCGCGAAGCAGCGGCGCGTGGCCGGGTCCAGGGCGTCCCAGCCGTTGATCACCACGACCCGCCCGACCCGGTCGGGCGCGTCCAAAGCCATCTGGAGGGCGATCAGACCGCCCAGCGCGTGGCCGACCACGTCGGCCCACTCGATCCCGGCCGCGTCCAGCACCGCGCGCGCGTCCCGCGCCATGGCGGGGACGTCGTGGTCCGGCGCGAGCCGGCCGGGCGAGCGCCCGGTGCCGCGATGGTCGTAGGTGACGACCCGGAACCGCGCGGTCAGGGCCGCCATCTGCGGCGCGAAGTAGCCCGCCGCGCCGCCGAGCCCCGGCGAGAGCAGCACCGGCCGACCGCCCGCCGGGCCCGCCACAGCGTGGTGGAGCGGGCCCATCAGCGGCCGATATGGGCGATCGCGGCGATCTCCACGCGGGCCTCGGGCTTCACGAGGCCGCACTGGATGCAGTAGCGCGCGGGCTTCTCGCCCGGGAAATACTCGGCGTAGACGGCGTTGATCGCCGCGTAGTCGGCCCAGTCCGCCAGGAAGACGTGGTTGAAGGTGACGTCGTCCATCGTGCCGCCCGCGGCCTCGACCACGCCCTTGATGGTCTCCAGCACGTGGCGGGTCTGGGCCGCCGCGTCGCCGACATGGACCACGTTGGCCTCCGCGTCCAGCGGCAGCGTGCCCGAGACGTACAGGACCCCGTCGGCCAGCGTGCCCGGCACGTAGGGGGCCAGCGGCTTGCCGGTTCCCGGCGGTATCACGACCTGCTTGGGCATTCCCCGCGCCTCCCGCGCTCGACCTGACGGCCGGGCCGGGCAGGCCGCGCGGAGGGCCGCGTCGCGGCGGTCCTCGCGCACCCTGCCGGTCACCGGCCGGGCGGGCGATGCACTTATCCGGCCAGATCGGCGCCGACCGGGGCGCGCGAGGGCACCCCGAGGGCGGACTCGAAGGCGGCGACGTCCGAGACCCAGCCGAAGAAGGTCTCGATATTGGCGAGCGCCGCGCGGTGCAGGCTCTCCGGTCCGGCCTGGTGCGTGGCGTCGGCCAGCACGATCCCGAAATACTCCCGGTGGAACCCGTCCCGCAGGGTCGACTCGACGCAGACGTTGGTGGCGATGCCGGTGAAGACCAGCGTGGTCACGCCCCGGGCCCGCAGGGTGCTGTCGAGGGGCGTGTTGTAGAAGCCGCTGTAGCGGGGCTTGCCCATCACGATGTCGCCGGGCTCCGGCGTCAGGGCATCCACCAGCGCGTAGTCCCAGGATCCCTTGGCGAGGAGCTGCGTGTTCGCTTCAGGATTCCGACGCATGGTCTTGAGGGCGTTGGATTTGTGCCAGTTCGGCGAGCCCGGGCCGCCGGCCTCGACATAGGCGGGGTCCCAGCCGTTCTGGAACCACAGGACCGGGATGCCGGCGGCGCGCGCCGCCGCCACCGCCCGGGCGATCCGGGCGATCACCGGGCCGGTGCCCGAGACGTCGAAGCCGGCCCGGTCGAGGTAGCCGCCCGGGCTCGCGTAGGCGTTCTGGACGTCCACGACGATGAGGAACGTGGTCGCGGGATCGAGGGCGATCGGCTCCGGGCGGGCCGGCAGGACGACGCCGCCGTGCCGACCCTGGGCGTCGCGGAAGCCGGCGGGCTGGTCCATCGGATAGGTCGTCGGGCGGTCCATCAGGCGACCTCGGGCAGAGCTGCCGCCGTCACGTGCCGGCGCGACCGCATCAGGGGCTGGATCCGGGTCCCGAAGGCGTCGAGGCCCTTGAGGAAATCGTCGAAGACCAGCAGCACGCCCTCCACCCCGTCGATGGTCATGACGGCGTCGAGCATCGCGGCCACGCTGGCGTAGCTGCCCACCAGGGTGCCCATGTTGAGGTTCACCGCCGAGGCCGGGTCGGCGAGCTGGCGCACGTTGGTGTCGCTGCCCGACTTGGTGTCGGCCGCGCCCTGCGCGCCGAGCCACGCGATCGCCTCGGCATCCGCGCCCGCCCTGTAGTGCGCCCAGGTCGCCATGGCGGCGTCGTCGGTCTCGTCGGCGATGATCATGAACAGCGCGAAGGCGGTCACCCGTCGCCCGGTCCGCGCGCTGGCCTCGGCGAGCTTCTCGACCACGGGCGCGAAGGCGGTCGGCGTGTTGAGCCCCTTGCCCAGGCAGAAATTGTAGTCGGCGTACTGGGCCGTGAAGGCCAGCCCGGCGCCGCTCTGGCCGGCGCAGATGATCTTCACCGGCGCCTGCGGCCGGGGGCTCAGCCGGCAATCGTTCATCTGGAAATACGCGCCCTTGCGGTCGCTGGCGCCCGTCTCCCACAGGTCGCGCAGGATCTGCGCGTACTCGGCCAGGTAATCGTAGCGATTGGCAAAATGCGCGTCGCCCGGCCACAGGCCCATCTGGTCGTATTCCGGCTTCTGCCAGCCGGTGACGAGGTTCAGGCCGAAGCGCCCGTCGGAGATCGAGTCGATGGTCGCCGCCATGCGGGCCACGATGGCGGGGGGCAGGCACAGGGTCGCCGCGGTGGCGAACAGCCGGATCCGGGTGGTGACGGCGGCGAGCCCCGCCATCAGGGTGAAGGATTCGAGGTTGTGGTCCCAGAACTCGGTCTTGCCGCCGAAGCCGCGGAGCTTGATCATCGACAGGGCGAAGTCGAGCCCGTAGCCCTCCGCCTTCAGGGTGATCGCCTTGTTGAGCGCGAAGCTCGGGCGGTACTGCGGGGCGTTCTCCGACAGCAGCCAGCCGTTGTTGCCGATCGGGATGAACACCCCGACGCTCATGGCCGGCGCCGGACGGGCCTCGGCGCTGTCGTCCGCGTGGCTTCGCATCATCGTCCCGCGCTCCGCCCGGTCGGTTCCCCGCCGGAACCGAGTCGGCCCGCGGAGGCTCGCAAAACCGCGGCGGAGGGTCAAACCCGCGGCGCCCGACGGGTGCGAAAATGCCCATCTTTCCAGCGACTTGCACAACCAGGGCGCGATGTCTGCCCAACCCGTGCGCGCTTCCCGAACGGCCGCGCTTGCCCGCCGGGACGCGCTTCCGCGCGGCCCGGTGACCGGCGACGGCGCGGCGATCATCGTCGGCACCGCGGCCGACATTGTCGTGGGCGCGGCGGAGACCATCTTCATGGGACGATGACGGATCTCGGTCCGACTCTGCCGGAGTGACAGCGATGCGCGCCTGGTCCGTCCTGCTCCTCGTCCTGGGCCTCGCGGGGCCGGCGGCGGCCGACGAGGCGGGGCGCGCGGCGGCCCGGGCGGTCATCGCCAAGCAGGCGCAGGCGCTCGGCCGCGACGACGCGCAGACCGCCTACGAGCAGGCCGCGCCGGGGATCCGGGAGCTGTTCCCGAATGCCGACCTGTTCATCGGCATGGTCCGGAACCAGTACCGTCCGGTCTACCGTCACCGCAGCTTCGTGTTCGGCGAGGCGCGGGACACGGACGCGGCGGGCGTGGTCCAGTCGGTGGCGATCCAGGACGAGTACGGCGTCGACTGGACGGCCGAGTACAGCCTCGCCCGCGACGCGGACGGGCAGTGGCGCATCACCGGCTGCCGCCTGACCAGGGCGCCCGGCACGCGCGCCTGAGGGCGCCCCCGGGGGGGCGCCCGCCGCCGGTGCGGCGGGCGCGGGAGGGGGGCTCAGGGCCGGAAGG
>NZ_BBUX01000140.1:0-4795 GCF_000974725.1 Methylobacterium sp. ME121 | reverse complement strand
AAAACGACCTTGTGCCTGACCATGAAGGGCAAAGTGCTCAGCAGGATCTACGCCGGCAGCAGCAACATCAGCATAGTTTGCAAGATACCATGCGGGATCAACTTGCGCCATGTAGGCTCGTCGCAAATTAAAGATGTAAAATTCTTCAGCGCCAGCATTTGGAAAATATCCTGTCACGTGACCGTGAACTACATAGTGCTCAGCGGGGTCCGCACCTGTTTCAGCGACGTCAGCGTAACGTTCAACGTACCACTTACAGTCGACTTCTTGCCGCAGCGGAGACTGGAGAGCGGCATACGGATTCGGGATGCGGCCCTCGGCATGGCCATAAAGGCCGTAATGCTCTTCAGGCTCAAAATTCGCAGCTACCACGTCCGTGTAGGTGTTTGCATACCAAGCAGGGTTGACTCCGTTCTCCGCAGCAAACTGAGCAGCCGCCTTCGCGTTAGGAAAGCGCCCCTCGTGGCGGCCATATAGAGCATAATGCTCCGCCGGATCCTGCCCCGCTGCCGCTACGTCTGGATAGCGGCTTATATACCAAGTCGGCTCGATTCCGGCCTGCATCGCAGCACGAACCGCTTCTCCAGCATTACGAAAGCGACCTTCGGCCTGCCCATGGCTTACATAGTGTTCGGCTGGATCTTGACCCGTTGCGGCCACATCGGCATATCGCTCTCGATACCACTTTGAATCAAATTCTGCTCCTGCACCCTCGGCGGCTACACCTAAAAGCTCCCTCTCCGTTTTTTCCGAGATATTCATGAGCTAAGATTCCCTTAAATTTTTGGATGCGAGCAATGAGCGGGCCGAAAACAACACTAACCGCCTGAATTACGGGTAGTACATCTAGCCCCGCCTTTTTCTGATTGGAACGCGCAACCGCGCGTAACGCGTACAGAAATCCGAAAGAAACGCTGCAGTGCCATTCCGATTTCCACGCGCGGAAATCCGTCTAAGCAACACGTCGGAAACAGCCAGGCCATTATGCCTACGTCGATGGTACTCGAGAACGCCTTCTGCTTCATCTAAGGCATCCTTCTGTATACAGTCCTCGATGTGAACATCGGGCTCGGCACAGTCGGCGCCGGCAAACAGCCCCATCGCCATCACTGCAGCTTGGACAGATTCCGCGTCGTAATTGCCCAGCCGACCATCTCGGAATTTTGTAACTAGCTGAAATTCTGCTTGATCATAGCGTCCGCTGAAATCAGCTACAGCTGCGTCGAAGCTCGCACGCGAATGTCCGTCAAAGCAGATTAGCTTGGCAGCAGATCGAAATACTCGACACAGCTCGGGGTCATTGATCAAGGAGATGTCGATACCGACTGTCACATCAGCCGCCACGCCGAAAGCACGTGCATGTAGCTCTCTGATGTCCTCAAATGCACGCAGAACAGCAAGATCGACCTCGGTTAGGCCCGTGTATGCCACAAAAACTGCTAATTGAACGTAGCGCGGTTGATTGAACTGGGCTGGTTTGGGAAGAGGGTGCTTCAGTTTAGCGGCCAGCGCAGCCTCAATTGCCTCAGCGAGACTTGCAACCATTTTTTTAGACGAGAAATCATTTGCCCTGACGAGGCCTCTTTCGGCAAGCTGACTTCGCGTGCCGCCATCGCCCCAAAATGCAGCAATGTCATCTGCTAGAGTCAGTGCGTTGCTAGCGTTCGACATATAAGCAGCAGCGTTACCGCAAATCTCCGGCACCGCGGCGACTGGATTTGCCAGAATGGGCACGCCAAGTGCCATAGCATCGACCAGCGGAATGCCGAAGCCCTCGTAAAGGCTTGGAAACACCATGCCGCGGCTTTCGATTACTAAAGAAAATAATGACGACTCATCTAGAAAACCACGCAGATCGATTAAATCTTCAACGCCCATCGTCACTGCAGCGAGACCCAGCCGCTCCTTCTCTGCAGATCGTCCAGATGTGTTCGTGAGTACGAGCGGCACATCAAGGCCACGCCGCCGTAAAATTGCGATCGCCTGAATCAGAATTTCGTGGTTTTTGTGGAGCCATGGAACTGCCGGGTAGATAAGATAGGGCGGCTTCTGCTCTCCAAGAGAGCGCCTTTGTCGAATCTCATCTCCAGTCAGCCCACAGTCTTCAGCCATAAAGCCAGCCAAGTGCACTACCGAAACGCGATCCACGCCGTAAAAATCGGCAAAATTATTGCGCTCGTAATCTGATATCGCTACCAGCCAATCTGATCGATCGATTGCATAACCGTATTCCGCGATTCGACCGCTCATCTCCTTTTCGGTGAAGAGCCACGGCATTCGCAGGTGCTGAAGATCGAGCACGAAGCTGATTACCGCGACCCTCGGATCAATCGTTGCTGGCCGCAGCCCGTTAAGCGGATCAATATAACAATCGCACCAGTCTAGAAGGCGTCGCAAACTCGAATTGCTGTCGTCACTTACCACGTCGAATGTGATGTTAGGAAAAACGTTAATAAGATTGCGCCAATGAGTTGGGATTACAACACGCAGTTGAACTCGATGTGGGAGATGCGCAAGTAGCGCTAGCGCCAACCGTCCAGCCCCACCCGCGCCCTTCTCACTTGGTAATAGCCGCACGAGATTAAGCAAAACGCGGGGCCCGGCCGGCAACGAAACATCTCCCGACATGATTAGTATACCCGTGCGTTAGTTAGATTAAATCCCAGCTCATTTGAAGAAAATATTCGCGAGACAGGGATCTTTAGACAAGAGATGTCCGAGACAGAGAACATTATCCACTTTGAGCTCGTCGCATTCATCCGTGGCGCCGAGTACGGATTGCTGCCTCTGTGCATCCTCTTGGACTCCCCTATTCACGGTGTCAAAGGGCACGGCCGGACCGGTTGATAGGCATTTGGAGAAGGCGCTAGCAGCTAGTGCTCTGAAGCCGACAAAACGTACCCAATCCAAGGTGATTTTCCAAACGCTAGCAGCACGTTAGCAAACAAGCGTGTGGTGCGTTCGTCGGCGTCTTTGCACTAGAACCGTCGAGGGCTTCCGCCACGTACAATGAGGTGATCCGATCGGTGGCCATATGGCGGGTCGTTTGGTGCCTTATCTATCAGCCGATCGCCGCGACCGTATGATGGCGCAATGAAGCAAAAATCGATCCGTCGTTGTCATATATGGCTGTGGCATTGGTTGCGGCTGGGTCAGGCTGGCACAGGCGCGGTAGCAAACTCGATGCGGTGCCGGGCGTGCGCACAGGTCGGCGGGGTCGCCCGCGGCGCAGACCAGACAGGCTGCACGCCGACAAGCGCCACGATCTTTGCCGCTGCGGGCGCGAGTGCCGGGCTCGCTGCATCACGCCCCGGATCGCCCGGCGCGGCATTTAGAGCAGCAAGGGGCTCGTCCACTACCGCTGGACTGTCGAGCGCAAGCTGGCCTGACTGGCCTGCTTCCGCCGCCTGCCTATCCGCTACGGGCAATGCGCCGACCTCGGACTTGCTTTCATCACGCTTGCCTGCGACCTCATCTGCCGAACTCGAGCCATGCGGTTGTGTCCCTGATTCTTGGAGCAGCATCCGGTTAGGGTGAGTCCTAATAGTCAAAGTCGTGATTGAGCCCGGTCGTATGGCCAGCTTTCTTTGGGGAGGCGTCGACCATCCGGCGCATAGAACTTCAGCGAGCGCCGCGCCACTTGGCCGGCTTTACAGCCGATGACGGGACTATCGTCGCATGCCAGCCTCCGGGCGCGGAGGCCCTGGCCCACGTCGGTCGCTGGCTCGTGTCGCGCTTGGCCCAAGTAAGTTTGTTCTCACTACACTATAATGGGCTATGCACGAGCGCCGCCCTTCCATAAGTCCGGCCGATGATCCTGTGCCGTCGAAAGCTTCGATGAATTATTCAGGCGCGGAGGACTCAGGATTCGAAATGGCCGAATCAGCGGTGGTTCTCGAGGCAGTAACTTGATTCGGCATCCAACGTAGGAACCCGTTAGCTGCGGGGATGGTAAGGTGCTGAAAAATGGGTCCAGCCAATTCAACGGCTGCGTCCGTAGATGTCCTCGACGCGGATGATGTCGTCCTCGCCGGTGTAGGAGCCGACTTGGACCTCGATCAGCTCCAGCGGGATCTTGCCCGGGTTGGCCAGCCGGTGCATCGACCCGATCGGCAGGTAGACCGCCTCGTTCTCGTGGACCAGCACCACCCGCTCGTCGATCGTCACCTCGGCGGTGCCGCGCACCACCACCCAGTGCTCCGCCCGGTGGTGGTGCTTCTGCAGCGACAGCCGCCCGCCCGGCACCACCTGGATCCGCTTCACCTGGAAGCGCTCGCCGATGTCGATCCGCTGGTACCAGCCCCAGGGCCGGTACATCCGCAGATGCGCGTCCGCCTCCGGCTCCCCGCGGGCCCGCAGCGCGCCGACCAGCTCCTTCACCTGGCCCGAATGCGCCTTGGAGGCCACCAGCACCGCGTCGGGGGTCGAGACCACCACCACGTCCTCCAGGCCCACCACCGCGGTCAGGCCCTCGCCCTGGCTGTGCACGAGGCTGTTCTTCGTGCCGATCAGCGACACCCGGCCGCGCACGGCGTTGCCGGCCTCGTCGTGGTCCAGCACCTGCCAGACCGCGTCCCAGGTGCCGACATCCGACCACGAAAACGACACCGGCAGCACGCCGGCCCGGGCGGTCCGCTCCATGACCGCGTAGTCGATCGAGATCTTCGGCGCCTGGGCGAAGGCCGCCGCGTCGAGGCGCACGAAGTCGAGGTCGGTCACCGCCGCCTCCAGGGCCGCGCGCGCGGCCGCCAGCACCGCGGGGACGAACGCCTCCAGCTCGGCCAGCATCAGGTCC
>NZ_BBUX01000141.1:0-4552 GCF_000974725.1 Methylobacterium sp. ME121 | reverse complement strand
CAGTGTGAGGTCGAGACGGAAGACGTGGGCATTCTGGATCGCGTCCGTGAGACCTTCGGGGACGTGCGGATCGGCCCTTAAGGATCCGCTGCCGACCCAAACCGGTCACCCAGGCTCGTGCTTCATCCGGCTAAAAGCGGACTTCGGAATCTATGGCCGCGGATGACTGCGATTGCTCGAATGCAGAATAGCAGATTTCGAGCGATCAGGTGGCGGGAGCATCCTTCGTGGTGCGTCAATGTTAGATCGACTCAGGCCTTACGCTCTGCAATTTTATGGGCCGACCAACCAGTAGGATCCCTATAGCGACCCACTTCAGCACGACGAGTCGTGGCTGACTCCACCTTCAAACCGTCGGATCTACGGTTCGGACCCAAGAGGCTTCACCCGAGCCTGCTCTCCTCAGCTTGTCGCAGGGGCTTGCAATCACGTTAGTTTGGCACGTCCGTCCTGCCTTCGGCCAAAGGCTCGGACGCCAGTGGCCAGCGCAGGCTCCTCAACCTTCAGGTCGGCTACAGGAGGCTTGCTTGTCCGCGAGATTGAAAAGCCGGATCGGATGATCGTCAGCAGGAAGGCGGTCAGCATCAACACAAAAGCGCCAAACGAGATGATCCGCTGCTGCATGTGCTCTATCCCGAGCGTGGTCCCGATCCGACTAGGATCCATGGTCGCGCGCAGCAGGCGTGCACGTTCACCGGACCAACTGCCAAACACGAGATAGTTGAGCGTCCCGCCGACGCGGCTTGGATCACGTCGAGCAACGTACTCGATGTGGCACGTCGACACGAGATAGTACCAGCGCGTGCATTTCGACTCCTTGATCGCCAGGTCGTCGACCAGTACCCAGCGTCCGCCGACTTGCAGATCGCTCGCGAGCTGTGGTCCTGCGTACACCAGAGGACCTACGAGCGTGAACGTTAGGGCGGCAAGGAACAGGAGGGTCCGAACCATCTGTCTGCCTCCGATAGCTGTGCGATGCGTGCAGCTGTGGTGCGTAAGCGGGACTTAAACATTTCAGCGAGGACGGGACGTTAGCCCCGCGCTTTAGCGAACAACCGTTTGCCGGACCAAGCCATGAAGGCTGCCATGGCGCCGACGCCGAGCAACGTCGGCAGGCTGCCAGCGAGGAGGCCGCCGGCTAGCGCCGCGAAGCCCCAAAGCAGGGCAAAACTCCAGCAGATCAGGCCGCGCATATAGTACGTGCCAGCTCTGGCCGCCGCAGCACCGGCGACGGCCGCGGATCGTGCCCCGGTGACGACTGCGCTCTCGCGTCCCCAGACTTCGGTCGGCTTGCGGATCATCAGGCTGCCCGCCCTGCCTTGAGCGCAGCCAGCCGCTGGGCGACGGCCGCGCTCTTCTGCAATGCGTCGATCTCCGCAACCCGGTGGATCGTCCCTGCTTCAGCCGGTGTGAAGCCGACGCCGCCCACACCCTTCATGGCGCGCTCGAACGCCTTCTCCGCAACGTCGAGCCGCTGACCGGGCGTGTGTTCACGACGCATGGAACCGGAGCCATTCCCCGCCTCGCCTTTGGAGACCTCGAAGGCGGCAAGCGCTTCCTCCATCTGCCCCTTGCGCGCCACCAGTGCCGCGAGGCCGGCCTCCAGTTCTGCCTCCTCAACCCGAACCTGCGCCTGCACATCATCGAGCGCCCTGGCTTGGGTCTCAAAGTCGATCTGCCGGGACAGGGCCGCCTCGGCGAGATCCTCTCGGCCCTCATCGACGGCGAAGGCGGCTTTACCACCCAGATCCTCGATGCGTTTCGCGAGCAGCTGTTGCTGGCGCGCTGCCTGCAGCCGACGCACCGTGATGCTTTCGAGTTCCGCCTTCGCCTGATCGATGGCCCGCTCCGCTTCACGGACGGCTTCGCGCATCACAGCCGGGCCACCTGCGGCTTCCAGCCTGTCGATCGCGTCCTCGACAGAGGCCGATAAAATCCGCGATATCCGTGAAAAGATGGATTCAGACATGGCTCACCTCAACAGCATCCATGAAGCAGGATCGCCTGTCGCCCATTGAATTTAAATTAATACCGAACAGTAATTATCGGTGAGATAAACAGTTTCTATACCCGGCGCCTCTATCCTGGCACGTGTGTTGGGGAGAGGCTTGCCCTTATGATTGATACCAGTCTCGTCCTGCTGGCCATCGCGCTGGCCGCCGCTCCGTTCTACATCGTCGTAGCGACACGGAACCGGCTCGTGGCGCTTGATCAGCGTTGCGAGACGGCTTTCGCCGACATCGATGCGCACCTCAAGCACCGGCAGAACCTGATCCCCGGGCTGGTCGAGACGGTCAGAGGCTATGCCAAGCACGAGCACGATGTCCTGCTCAGCGTCATCCAGGCCCGCACCGCCGCCCTCGCGGCGATCCAGCCCGAGGCACGCCTTGAGGCTGAGAAGAACCTAACACAGACCATCAATGCCCTGATCGGGGCGGCCGAGCGCTATCCCGAGTTGAAGGCATCGAGCCACTTCACGGCGCTGCGCGACGAGTTTGTCGCCGCCGAGAACCGCATCACGGCGTCGCGCCGCTTCTACAACCTCTCTGTCGGCGAGTATGGGGCGACGCTGCGTCAGTTCCCCGGCAGCCTCATCGCGCGGCTCTGGAAGATGCAGCTGCGCAAGCCATTCGACCTTGGCATCGAGCGCGTCCTCATCGACGAACCTGTCGCCTTCAAGTTCTGACTTGCCTGCGAGATCCATATGCTGCGCGTCAACGGCCTGTTCGGCTGGATCGCCGCGAATGACCGGCGTTCGCTGGTCCTGTTCGCCGGCTTTCTCGCCGCTTTCCATGTTGGAGCCGTACTAGCGCTCTACTTGCCGCTTGCCGCCCTCGATCCAGAGCATGCGCCGGTCTTCACCTGGGTCGGCTACGCGAGCCGCTACCTGGTTCTGGTGACGCTCGCCGGCATCATCCTGTTCGTTGCGCTACTGCTCTGGCACGTTCACGCAGTGCGCAGGGTCATGGCGTTCACGTTCGTCGACGAGCAGGACGAGCCGCGCCTGTGCCGCATCGTCGAACCGCTGGCGCTCAGTATGGGATTGCCGGTACCTTATGTCGGCGTGATCCGTTCAAGTGCGCTGAATGCGTTCGCCTGCGGCATCCGACGCAAGGACGCGGTCGTCGTGGTGACCCGTGGGCTCATCGATGGTCTCGACGACGACGAACTGGCGGGAGTGGTCGCGCACGAACTCGCGCACATCCGCAATGGCGACATCCGCCTGATGGCGGCCGCCAACGTGTGCCTGCGCCTGCTCGATCTGTTGATTACGCCGCGGATGAAGGAAACCACTCCGCTTAAGGAACTCGTGGGTCTCCCGATCCTGACGTTGTGGTTTCCGCCGATCCTCGTGTTCGTGCTGATCGTCAGCTTCGTCGCCCAGTCGGCGCTGAAGGCGGGCCGGCTCGTTCGGCTTCTGATCTCCTCATCCCGGGAGTTTATCGCCGACGCAGTCGCCGTGGAGGCTACGCAAAACCCGGCCGCCCTCATCTCGGCCTTGCGGAAGGTGCACGGCCACAGCGCGATTGCTGGGCTTCCGTCCGGTCAAGACGCGATGATGATCGACGGCGCGGCCGAGGGCGGACTGGCGACACACCCGAGGATGGATGAGCGCGTGAATGCGATCATCGCGATGACCGGGTCGATGGCACTCATTGCACCTGCGCGGCGCGACACGCGCCCGGATGCACTGCGCCGACCGGCCGACCATCTGTGCGACGCATTTGTCAGCCCCGGCCGGCGCGAGGCGTTCCGAGCGATGAGCGCCCTCCGTCGCGTTGCCACCGACGACACAAGGAATTGGCTCGGCCTGACCCGCAACATGAGCTACGGCGTCATCTTGGCGGTGGCAGCAATCCTGTGTTGCAACGCCAAGCGCCTCGACCGCCCAGCCGTATTGATCGAGATCTTCGATCCGCAGCCCTTCAACGTGTTCCTCGCGGCTGCAGCCAAGGGTATGGCCTGCAATATTGGGGCGATCG
This sequence comes from Methylobacterium sp. ME121, assembly GCF_000974725.1. Lineage (NCBI taxonomy): Bacteria > Pseudomonadati > Pseudomonadota > Alphaproteobacteria > Hyphomicrobiales > Methylobacteriaceae > Methylobacterium > Methylobacterium sp. ME121. The sequence goes on along the minus strand of NZ_BBUX01000141.1, from coordinate 569 downwards.
CCTCAATGGCTAACGTTCCACATCTGGCTCGAAAGTGCGATCCGAAAGAGTTGAGCGCGTTCCTCTCCGTACAAAGCGAGCATGCTGGGCCGTTTGGCGCGATGTTGACTATGATGGCCGACGCACCGGATGGCACCTTTGCATCGACTAAGATCATTCGGAACAAAGAAGTTGGTCGTTAACTCATCCAGCACGGTCGAGCGCACGACCAGCCAAACAGCACGATCTGTTTGCAGGTCCGGTTTGGTTGCGTCGGTCCTCGTAAGCGGACAGGCAGGAAACCACCCGGAGCGGTCATTCAGCTGTTTCGACCGTTATGTACAAAAAACGAACGTTTTCCCGACGATCACTGACCACGCATGCTCGGTCGACCAAAACGATTGCAACCGCGTCGGAGAACCGTGTCGGCTATTCAAACGTCGGCAAAACGCGCGTCACAGACGCCTGTAGCAAGAATGCTGCGATGTCCGGTTTAGCGCCTCGCGGTGCCGAAATCAGCCAGTCGGCTTTCGTGAAGAGTTTCGGGCGCCGGCAGGCGTACGAAAGTCTCCGAGGAACGAACCCGCGGA
>NZ_BBUX01000142.1:0-4552 GCF_000974725.1 Methylobacterium sp. ME121 | reverse complement strand
GAGCCCTGCGCGCCGACGCGCCTGTGTCGAGCACATCATGCGGACGATGACCGTCTCCGAGCGCCGTGCCTGTCGGGCGCTCGGACAGCATCGTTCGACACAGCGCAAGGTACCGCGGGGCCGCGATGATGAAGAGGCGCTGACGGCCGATCTCGTGGCGTTAGCTGAGAAGTACGGACGCTATGGCTACCGCAAGATCAGCGCGTTGCTGAAGGCGGCCGGGTGGTTCGTTAACGACAAGCGCGTCGAGCGCATTTGGCGGCGTGAGGGTCTGAAGGTCCCAGCCAGACAGCCCAAGCGGGGGCGGATCTGGGACAACGACGGCTCCTGCGTCCGTCTTCGCCCGGAACACCCCAATCACGTGTGGTCGTACGACTTCGTCGAGGCCCGCACGCACGATGGACGCAAGATCCGGATGCTCAACGTGGTCGACGAGTTCACGCACGAATGCCTGGCGATCCGAGTCGCCCGCAAGCTGAAGGCAACCGACGTCATCGACGTGCTCTCGGATCTGTTCATCCTGCGTGGCGTACCTGGCCATGTCCGTTCGGATAACGGCCCGGAGTTCGTTGCGAAGATCGTACAAGCTTGGATCACCGGCGTCGGAGCAAAGACGGCCTACATCACGCCAGGTTCACCGTGGGAGAATGGCTACGTCGAAAGCTTCAACGCGCGTCTGCGTGACGAACTCCTCAACGGAGAGATCTTTTACACACTCAAGGAGGCGCAGATCGTGATCGAAAGCTGGAGGCGTCACTACAACGGCGTGCGACCACATGCATCGCTGGGATACCGGCCGCCGGCCCCGGAGGTGTTCGTGCCAGCCTTCTCCGCTTGGCCGGCTGCGCTCGCCCGACCAGCTCCGCCGGCCAAGCTCCCCGTAGCGGAGCGGCCCACCGTGCACTAACTTTACCCCTGGACCACCTCGTGGGGGCCGATCACACGCTCTGCGGCGACTCCAGCGAGAGGCCGGCCCAGACGCCGGGCGCGATGTCCTTCACCACGCGGACCTGCGGGTTGCGGGTCCAGTTGAAGCCGACGACGTACTGTGCGTCGATCGTCAGCGGGATTTGCTCCTTGAGCTGCGTGATGCCGGACAGGTCCGTGGTAATCAGGCTCCAGGCCTGCCCCGCAAGCACGTGCCAGCCGGTGTCGAGGCTGTCGACGACGGCGAAGGCCTGCCGGATGCGCGGTACGTAGCTGTTGCTCTCGCGCGAATTCGAGGTGACGCCCGCGCTCAAGAAGTCGATCTCGTAATAGCCGCTGATCTGCAGGGTGGGGTCGACCTTTGCAGTAAACAGGCCGCTTAGGCGGCTCTGGCGGGCCGAGAAGCGGAACTCGCTCTCGCGCGACTGAAGAGCGTTGCGGAACGGGATGCCGTTGAAATCGGTGGCCACGTCCGAGAGGAGGTTCGGGTCGCGGAAGATACCGGCGAGCTCAACGAAGCCTCCGGGCGTGAAGCAGACCGCGGGTCCGAGGGCGTAGCTGCCGGCATTGCAGGCGAGATCGTTGGCCAAGATGATCGGAATGGGCCCGCTGGTTGCCACCCTGGCGCCGCCGGTCTGAGCGACGCGCTGTTGCCGGCTCTCTCTGGCGAGAATGCGCTCCTGCACCGCGGCCTGTGCACGCTGCCGCCGCGCCTGTCCGGCGAGTTCCGCCCGCTGCGTCCCGGCTTGGCCGCGCAGGGCCGCGAGCTCCCGCTGCATCGCCTGCATCTGCTTCTGCATGGCATCCATGCGGGCTGCCATCTCGGCGACGCTCTGAGCGCGCGCTGCCGACGGCAGCGCCAAAATCACGACCGCGGCGAGCATGCGAGAGCTGGATGAGCGCACGAACGGCATCTTCTTCTAACCTTGATGTCCCGGCGGTACGCCGTCTCCGATCTGCGGCGTCCGTCAAAACGCAACCGCAGGAGCCAGCTTATGATGGTTAGAGTCTAGCTTAGCCATACAAGAGGAACAACTCGATCAACGCCGTCGAACTCGCTCGACCGCGGCGCGACTTGATCCTTCTGGTGGCCAAGACGAGCTGCGACAGCACCTGCAGCTGTTCGTGGTCGCCTACAGCTACGACCGCCAGCTCAAGACCCTGCGCGACCTCACGCCTCACAAGTTCATCTGCCAGACTTGGACGAAAGCCCAAACGATTCATATGCGATCCGTCACACCACGTCCTGGGGCTAAACATCTAAAACCAAGTGCGGCTCTCGATGAGGCTATCTGAGCCTCGTGCATGGACCGTAGTTTTCGGCTCGCCTGCGCGAGCCTCTGCGACGGGATAAGAAGCGAGCGTCAGTGGCCGAGCGCGGGCTCACGCCGTCTGGATTGACGGACTCTGCGTTCTGACACACCTCAATCCATAAGCCGGCTGAGAATGTTCGAGGGTTTTCGTGACCTCTTCGAAGCGGGCGCTCGCGTCGGACCAGTTCTGAGCGAAGTCGAACAGCTCCCGCATCGCTGGAGCGATTTCCTTGTATGCCGCTAGCGCAGCGACCAGCGCACCCAGCGACAGGCGTTCCTGAACAACGAGGTACCCGCCGATTAAGAAGAAGAAGAACGGGGTGAGATTGGACGTGTAGTTATACAGGCCCTTTAGACGCCCCTTGAGGTCATTGATCTCGATGCGCACCCATTCCAGGTTCTCCGCCATCTGCATCTGCCGCAACAGGGCGAACCTTCGTGCGGCACCATCTATGGGCGCTGCGTGGCTGGCACCTGCCGCAGTCAGGAGCCCTCCGAGAGCCCGCGTCGCGTGGACCCGCTCGCGCACCTTGGCATTTACGCGGCGTTGCAGGCGGGGCAGTAACGTGAGTTGCACCGGCAGCATTATCAGCGCGGCCAGCGCCAGGGCGGTATTCTGAAGAAGCAGGAAGACGACGCTGGTTACGAGTGTGCCACCTTGAACGAGCGGCACTGCCACGAGGCTGGCCCCAAAATAGCCGATAGGCTCAACCTCTTGGACGGCGATGGTCGCGAGCGCAGCCCGGCGCTCGGGAGAGCGTTCCCTGCGTGCCTGCCGGATGATCGCGAGGCGTAATCGACGCACGAGGCGCTCGTTGACGCGACCACGCGCCCGGTTCACCGCGTACTTGGCGAGGCCGCTTAGCGACAATACGACCAGGTATCCCGCGCATAGCGCGAACAGGAGCTCGACCTGTCCGATGGTGAGGCCCAGGATGGTCATCTCTGGATGGCCGTCTCCGTCCGCGTCGGTGATGGCGCGGTTGATGATATGCTTGGGGATTTCCAGGAGAAGCCACGCCGCAGGGAGCGTCAGGAGGGCGAGCAGCACGAGACGCAGCTGGAAGCGCAGCGTCGCACGTACGATAAAGCTTTCGAGGCACCGAGTCGGCGCACCCTCGCGCGCGACGGTCAGCGTGCGCGATATCAATCTCGGCCGAGCACCGTGCGCCGGAACGGCCGCCGAGCGGTTCAGCTGGCGACGCCGCAATCTCATCCGACGTAGGCAGAACTGAACAATCAGCCACCCTGTCCAAGCCAGCGCGAGGACGAAGGCGAGCACGGCCAGGAGGTCGATCCACCAATGGCTGTGAGGGTGATCAAACCCCGTAATCTTGTGGGCCAGGGTGTGAATAAACGATGATGTCACCAGGGAACACTCTGATATCGCGTGCGACCTGCTCTCGTGAAGCCTATGGGTCGTTCCGACACAATAGAGGTGGCTCGGTTTGTCTGAACAGCGACCAGGGCTTGGATGAGTGGATCTTCTGCCGATTTCAGGCCGCCGCGGGCTGCGGCAGCCGTTCATAGTAGGCTTGATCGGGCGTGCGCCGGTCAAGGCTCGAATGGGGCCTGCGCTCATTGTAGAAGGCGAGGTACCGGCCGATCGAGGCGCGCGCCGTGCTGACAGTGTCGTAGGCCCGCAGGTAGATCTCCTCGTATTTGACCGACCGCCACAGCCGTTCGACGAAGACGTTGTCCCGCCACGCGCCTCGGCCGTCCATGCTGATGGCGATCCCTGCCTCCCGCAGCACGCTGGTGAAGGCGTGGCTCGTGAACTGCGAACCCTGGTCGCTGTTGAAGATCTCCGGCTTACCGTGCCGGGCGAGCGCTTCCTCCAGAACCTCGACGCAGAAGTCAGCCTCCATGGTGATCGATAGCCGCCAGGACAGGACCCGGCGACTGAACCAGTCGATGATGGCGGCGAGGTAGACGAACCCGCGCGCCATGGGCACGTAGGTGATGTCCATGGCCCAGACCTGATTGGGCCGGTCGATCGTCAGGCCACGCAGCAGATACGGGTAAATCTTGTGCCCAGGCGTCGGTTTCGAGGTGTTTGGCTTGCGGTAGAGCGCCTCGATGCGCAGGCGCTTCATCAGCGTCGCGACATGGCAACGCCCGATCGCGATGCCCTCTTTGTTGAGGAGATCCCGCAGCATCCGGCTGCCTGCGAAGGGGAGTTCGAGATGCAACTCGTCCATCCGCCGCATCACGACGAGATCAGCCGCCGCTACAGGACGTGGCAGGTAGTAGACGCTGCCCCGGCTGATCCCGAGTGCCTTGGCCTGCTGGGCAACAGGGAGGTCGTGCCC
>NZ_BBUX01000143.1:0-3860 GCF_000974725.1 Methylobacterium sp. ME121 | reverse complement strand
GGGGCGGCGCCGGCGTGCCGGCGCCGCCGTGTCGGGATCAGTGCTTGCCGGTGACCTTGTCGGCGAGGTTCTTGGCGCCGTCCTTGACGTCGCCGACGGTCTTCTGCGCCTCGCCCTTCAGCTCCTGCGCCTTGCCCTCGGCCACCAGCTTGTCGTTGCCCGTCGCCTTGCCGGCCGCCTGCTTGACGTTGCCCACCGCCTCGTTGGCCAGGCCCTTGATCTTGTCGGTCGTGCTGCTCATCGCGTGCTCTCCTCTCTCTCGGGGTCGTGTCGTGGCTCGGGAGGTCCGGCCGGGCGCCCGCGCCCGCCGGGGTGGACGGCCCCCGCCGGGGCGGGAGCCGAGGGGATCACCGGGCGATCGCTGGACGATCGGCCGACGGTGGGCCGGCGATCAGACGCGCCGGGTCTCGTAGGCGCCCAGCAGGGTCGCGGGCTTGGGCGCGCCCAGCCGGCCGCCGACATACGCCGCCAGCGCACCCAGGATCAGCGCCAGCGCGGCGTAGAACGCGCCCTGCGTGGCCGCCGACTTGGCCGTCACCGCCGCCGCCTCCGCCTTCTGCTTGGCGCTGGCCACCGCCTGGTCGTACTGCTTCTCGTAGTCCTGGATCTGCTGGCGGGCCTGATCGACCGGGATGTTCTGCGCCTTGGCCAGGGCGTCGGCCGCCCGCGCCTCGGCCTGCTGCTTCTGCGACGGGTCGCCGGTGAACAGCGCCTTCACCGCCGCGACCGCCGCGTCCCTGGCCGCCTGCGGGTCCTGCCCGGCGGTCTGCTGCCGGACCTTGTCCTCGATGCCGTCGAGCGGGTTGGCGATCTTCGACAGCGACGGCGCCGCCGCCTGGGCCGCCGTCTGCACCGTGCCGCCCACCAGGCTGCCGGCCCCGCCCAGCGCGCCCGACACCGTGCTGAGCGTGCCGCCGACCAGGCCGCTGGCGGCCGAGGTCAGCAGGTAGAGGACGACCAGCGTCGTCACCGCCCAGGAGACCAGCCCGTGCAGGGCGGCCGCGCCCGGCAGGGTCTTGCCCGAGAGCCGCCCGGCGATGACGCCCCCGGCCAGCGAGGCCACGAGGCCCGAGGCGACGAACCAGAGCCCCGCGCCCATCGACACGGTCGAGGCGGAGGGGTTGTCGGCGGCGGTCGTGCCGACCGACGCCAGCCCGACCCCGACGCCGACGAGGTTGACGATCACCTGGGTGACCAGCGCGGTCACGGCGCCGGCGAAGATCGCGCCCCAGGAGACTTGGTTGAGCAGGACGGCGCGCGTGTCGGCGTGCGCGTCCGGCGCGAGGGGCGTTGCAACGGTCTGGATGGTGGTCACGCTGTCACTCCGGGTGGTGGGTCGAAACTCGTGGGGCTGACGGCTCAGGCGCGGCTCAGGCGCGGCGGGCGCTGACGAGCAGGCCGAGGCCGAAGCCCGCGATGCCGGCGATGAGCAGGGCGGGGAGCGGGTACGCGGCAACCTGCTCGCCGACCTCGCGGGTGCCGCGGCGCAGGGCGCGGCTGCCGCGCGCGTAGGCGTCCTCGGCGACGTCGTAGGCCTCCTCGGCGGCGTGGCGGACGCCGCGCTCGGCGCGGGCGTACTGATCGTGCGCGGCGCCCTGGGCGCGGCGGGCGCGGGCCTCGACGTCGTCGGCCCCGAGATCGTCGACGGCGTCGCGGACCCGGCCGCCGAGGTCGCGGGCCGCGTCGGCCACGTGGTCGGCCGCGTCGCGCACGGTGTCCTTGGCCTGGCCGTAGAGGCTCTCGGCCTGTCCGGCGGCCGCGCGGACGCGGCCCTCGACCGCGTCGCGCCGCGAGCCGGTCAGGTCGCCGAACGCGCCCTGCACCTTGCCGCCGAGTTCCCGGGCCGCGCCCGTGATCCGATCGGTGTCGACCATGTCGTTCTCCTCCGTCGTCGCGTCGGCGATCGCCTCCGCGATCGCGCTGGTGGTGGGGGCGCCTCACCGTGAGGCGCCGGGTGACGTCCGTCAGCGCGGGCCGGAGCCCGCGGGCCCGGATCCGCCGGCCTTCGATCCGGGCACGTCCGATCCGGGCACGTCCGATCCGGGCACGTCCGATCCGGGCACGTCCGATCCGGGCACGTCCGATCCGGGCACGTCCGATCCGGGCGCGTCGCGCGTCTGGCGCCGGCCCTCGGTCTGCGCCCGGGCATCGCCGGTCAGCTTGCCGATGGCCTCCTTCACCGAGCCCTTGAGGTGCTCGGCGGAGGGTGTCTTCCTGTCTTCGGTCATGGGCGTCCCGTCCTGCGTGAGAAAACCCTGGCCGACCGGAAGATGTGCGCCGGGCGTGGCCGATCAATGGTGTGGCTGTACCAGTATGGCGGTATCTATCCGTCAGAGATGTTCAGGGGAAAACCGTTCTCGCGCCCCCAGACGACCGCCTCGCTGCGCTTGTGGATGCCGATCTTGCGGTAGAGCGCGGCGCCGTGATTGCGCACCGTGTTGCGCGACAGGCCGAGCTTGCGCGCGATCGCGTCGTCGCTGAGCCCCGAGCAGATCAGGTTGAGGATCTGGCGCTCGCGCACCGTCAGGTTCGGCGCCGCCGCGTCGCCCGCCTCCCGGCCCGGCCGGCGCAGGTTGGCCAGCTTCTCGATCAGCCCGCGGCTGAACCACGACGTGTCGGCCATCACCGTCTCGATCGCGTCGAACAGCTCCCGCTCGGTGTGCTTGCGCTCGGTGATGTCCTGCAGCACCAGCAGCACGAAGGCGGTCTCGTTGATCGTGATCCGCTCGGCCGAGACCAGGCAGTCGAGGTTCGCGCCGCTCTCGTGGCGCAGGCAGACCTCGACGCCCAGCACGTAGCCCTGGCGCTCCAGCGCGGCCTCGACCTGCAGGCGCTGCTTGTCGGCGACCCACAGCCCGGCCTCCGCCAGCGAGCGGCCGACGACGCGGTCCTCGCCCAGGCCGAAGACCCGGCTGAACGCCTCGTTCACGCCCGTGACCTGGCCGTCGTCGGCGCGCACCAGCACGGTCGGCACCGGCGTCATCCGGAACGCCGTGGCGAAGCGCTCCTCGCTCTGGCGCAGCGCGGCCTCGGCTTTGCGGCGCAGCTCGAGGTCGGCGAAGGTGAACAGCATGCAGGGCTCGTCGCCCATCGCGATCGGCTGCCCGGCGACGATCACGAAGCGGCTGCCGCCGTCGGGCAGGTCGAGGCAGGCCTCCATCTGCGGGATCGTGCCGCCGGCGTTGAGGCGCGCGACGGCGAGGTCGCGGTTGCGGGCGCCGGCCAGGACGTCGACCTCGTAGACGCTGCGGCCGATGACGGCGTCGCGGGTGTGGCCGGTCATCTCCAGGAAGCCGTGGTTGACCTTGACGTGGCGCAGGTCGGACAGCCGCGTGATCACGGCCGGGGCCGGGTTGGCGTTGAAGGTGCGCTCGAACCGCTCCTCGGCCTCGAACTGGTCGGAGACGTCCTTGAGGATCAGGGCGAGGCAGCTCGGGTTGCCGTCGCGGTCGGTGGCCACGAGGCTGCGCAGGGAGTGGACGAAGTCCACGTCGGGTCTGTCGGCCCGCCGCACCTCGACCACGACGTCGTGGAAGCGCTCGCCGGCCACGACGCGCTCGATCGGGTACTGGTTGGGCACGATGTGGTTGCGGTAGCGCAGGCAGAAGCGGTCGCGGTAGGCGTCGACGGTGGGGCCGAGCTCGTCGAGGCTCTGGGCGCCGTGCATCGCCAGGGCGGCGGCGTTGGCGTAGGCGATGGTCTGGTCGGGCTCGACCAGGATCACGCCCTCGCTCAACCCGGCGATGATCTGCCGGAGCTCATGCCTGTCGACCCCCGCCGTCACAGCTCCCGCGCCCCCCGCCTGCCGTCACTGCCCTCGCGGCAGCGGGGCACAAACGGGTTGCGCACAAGCCGGTTCC
>NZ_BBUX01000144.1:0-3826 GCF_000974725.1 Methylobacterium sp. ME121 | reverse complement strand
GGCTGGACGGGCTCCGCCGGGGCGGCCGGGGCCGGCGAGGACGCGGCCGGCGGCGCGACGGCCGGCTCGACGGCTCCCGCCGCGGCTGTCTCGACAACCGTCTCGGCAACCGTCTCGGCAACCGTCTCGGCAGCCGTCTCGGCAGCCGGTCCGGACGCCCGCGCCGCACCGGGCTTCCGGGCCGCGGCCGGTGCGGGGGCCGGCGCGGGGGCCGCCCCGTCGGCGCGGACGTAACCCTTGGCGGTCTTCTCGCGGACGAGCTTGTCCTTCTCCTTCACGGCCGCGGCCGCGTCGGCGCAGGTCTTGTCCTTGCTCTGGCCCTGGGTGCCGAGGCGCCCGAAGCGGACGGTGAGCGTCGGGCCGGAGACGCCGACCTCCCAGAACTTGGCCGCGCTGCCCTCGACCAGCTCGTAGCGTTCCATGGGCTGTCTCCCTCTCACGCGTCGCCGGCGGCGGCGAGCAGGCTCGGCGTGCGCAGGACCTCGCTGGCGGTCACCGGATCGAGGTCGCCGAACCGGTGGGTCGCCGCGGCGCGCCAGCCGGTCTCGGACAGGGTCAGGCTCCGCAGCGTCTGGATCCCGTCGCCCTCCGGGCCGGGCCGGTGCCAGAACCCGTCCTCGAAGCGCAGGACCGCGACGAGGCGGGTTCCGTCGGGCAGCGCGACCGGCCGCTGCACCGCATGGACGTGCTCGCCACCGGTGTCGGTCGACCAGCCCTGGGGCCGCAGGCCGCGCAGGCGGCGGCCGCCCACCCGGATTCCGTCGAAGCGCAGGGTCTCGGCGCCGCCCCGCTCGGCCTCGGTGAACGCGAAGGTCTCGCGGGCGAGCTGCGGGAAGGGCTGGGCGATCTCGTAGTCGGCGAACAGGCCGCTCCAGGCCGCCAGGGCGTCCGGGCCGAGGTGCAGGGGATGGACGAGGCCGACCACGCCCTCGGCCGCCGCGACGTCGAGGCCGAGGGCGTCGTCCGCGGCGTCGGTCGGCGAGAGATCCTCCGCGAGGCGGAAGACGCGCCCCGGCGGCGTCGCGGGCGCGCCGTCCGGGTAGAGGCCCCAGACGAGGCGCCCGGCGAGGTGGCGGATCAGCGGGTGGGCGGCGAAGAACGGCCAGAACACCCCGGGGGCGACGCGGCGCTGGGACGCCAGCATGGCCTCGAGCCGGGTGACCTGCAGGCCGGCCGCGGCCTCCGCGTCCTTGCGCAGGGCCGCCCAGTGCCGGGACGCTGCCTTCGCCGCCTCGGGATCGTCCGCCTTGGTCGGACGGGGCAGGGCAGCGAGTCGCCGGCCCTCGGCGTCGCGCAGAACGGGCTTCAGGGTCTCGTCGAAGCCGACCCGGAACCGGCGCGCCCCGAAGGACAGGTCGAGCCCGCCCCGGGCGTCGAGGCCGAGATCGGGGGAGAGCCGGTCGGCGAGGTCGACCTCGTCGAGGCCGCGCGCCTCGGCGGCCTCGACGATGGCGGCGCGGGCGGCCTCCCGCAGCTGCAGCAGCGGGCTCTTCTCGGCGATGGCGCTGAGGTTCATCAGCGCCACGTCGGTGCCGATCCCCGCGAGCACGGCGATGCCGGCCTTGCCGCGGGGCTTCAGGCCCGCCTGCCCCCAGGCGCGGATCTGCCGGGTGAGGTCGCGGGCGGCGTGGTCGCCGCCGATCAGGGCGAGCGCCTGCAGGGCCCACTCCCCCGTCGCCTTGGCGCCGGCCGCGATCCACGACTGGAACAGCGCGACCGCGAAGGCGTCGAGGCTCTCCGGCGTGCAGGCGGCGCGGACCTGCGCGACGCCGGCGTAGGGCGCGAGCGGGTCCGAGAAGGCGAGCATCTCGCACAGGGCGGTGACGGCGGCGTCGGGCAGGGCGCCGCCGCTGCGCAGGATCGGGCGGGGCAGGGCGGCCGGAACCACCCAGTCGGGGAGCTTCGGCGGCTTGGACGGCACCTGCTCCAGCGGGTCGCTGTCGACGCCGGCAGCCACCGCCCCGGGCACGCCGGGATCCCGCTCCGCGTAGGCCGCGACGGCGGCGTCGAGGGCGGCGCGACCCGCGGGCTCGGCGGCGAGGAAGCGCAGGGCCGCGTCGGCGGCGTCGCGGTCCGGGCCGGCGGGCCCGAGGGTCTCGGGCAGGAGCCGCAGCGCGGCGGTGCGGGGATGGGCGCGCAGCCACGCGGCCGCGGCCGGAGCTTGCGGGTGCGGTGGAAGGCCCGGGCGGCGACCGGGGCGAGGTCGGCGGCGTCCACGGGCTCGACCTCCGGCAGGAGCTGCGCCGGATCCGCCGCGACGAGGCGGACGAGGCCGGGCACGGCCCGCGCGCCGAAGCGGCACAGCATCACCGCGATGGTGCGCCGCCACGCCACGTAATGGGCGCGCTGCGGCCCGGTCTTCTCCCACAGCATCAGCGCCAGGGGCTCGGGCTGCCACCCGACCATCCGGAACCAGGGCCCGTAGTTGAAGTAGAAGAAGCCGGTGAACTGCTCGCGGGTGAGGTCGAGCCGGCGGTCGAGCCAGGCCAGGGCCGCCCCGGGCTCCGCGTCGGCGGCGGGGACGGGCTCGGCCGGCGGCGGGATCGGCATGTCGTAGAGGGCCTCCGCCTCGGTGGCGCGGATCCGCGCCGCGAGGTCCGTCATGGACTCCACCAGCGTCCCGGCCTCGAAGTAGAAGGTGCTGCGGTCGAGGGCCTCGTCGGGGTCGAAACCGTGCGCGACGGGCGTCGGGATCGGCGCCACCGCCCGTTCCGACCGGGCGCGCGCGGCCCCGCGCCGCCGCCAGGGCGGGTCCCGGAGCACGGGCGGCAGGGCCTCCGGCGCCGCCTGCGGCGCGCTCCCGGCGGCGAGCAGCCGATCCAGGCGCCCCGCGCCCCGGCCGCCCTCGGCCGCCGCCCAGGCGCGGGCGGTCTCGTGCCCGTGGCGCTCGGCGAGCGTCACGGCCCTGGGGCCGTAGGCGGGCTCCCCCTTGCCGTGGAGTGCGCCCAGATAGGCCCGCAGCATCCAGTCGGGGAAGGCCGCGTCGGCGGCGTCGAGGGCGTCGCGGACCAGCTTGGTGCCGACGAAGGGCAGGAGCGCGTCGAGGGCGTCGGCGGCACGGGTCTCCAGCAGCGCCCGGGCGATGAGCGTGCGCTCGGGGCCGACCGCCCCTTCCAGGAGCCAGACGAGGGCCGGGGTGGCCGCCTCGCCGGCCGCCTCGGCGGCGGCGATCGCGGTCGCGGCGGCCTCGTCGGCCGCCACGTCGCAGGTCGCCAGCGTCGCCCGGTGATACGGCGCGGCGTACCAGGGCGCCGCCAGCGCGGGCGGCAGGTCGACGATCAGCGGCAGGGCCGCGTGGGACGTGCCGTAGGCCTTGGGATCCGGCGGGTCGCAGCGCGCCAGCACCGCGCGGGCCCAGAGGGCGTGGTCGGCGCCGGGCCGGTCGTCCGCGAAGACCGCCGCGAGCCAGCGGGCGAGGGTCGGCTCCCGCTCCGCCGCGGCGAGCCGGAGGGCGGCCTCCAGGGCCTCCGCGTACTCCGCCTCGGGGGCGGCGGTCAGGGCGGCCCGGACCCCGCAGGCGGTGGGCAGGTCCCAGGGCGAGACCGGCAGGGAGCCGTAGCGGCCGGAGGGGCGGGGCCGCAGCCGGTCGAACAGGGCCACGAGCGTCCCGGTGCCGGAGCGGGCCACGAGCCAGCGGGCGAAATGCGTGAACGCCGCCCGGGCCGCCGGCCCGTGCGGTCCGGGCTTGTCGCCCCAGAGGCGCTGATTCAGCGCCGGGCAGGCCGCCTCGAGCTGCTCCAGCCAGCGCCGGGCCTCGGCCCGGTCGGGGGCCGGCGGCGCGCCGTCGAGCCGCGCGGCGAGGGCCTCGGCCTGCGCGCGGGCCTCG
>NZ_BBUX01000145.1:0-3798 GCF_000974725.1 Methylobacterium sp. ME121 | reverse complement strand
GGGGCCCGGTGAGAGGATGGTCGAAAACGTACGCTAAGCCCGCCGACCGGTGCGGGCGAGGAGCTTTTCTCCGTCTGGCCTGATCGCCCCCTTGGGCGTGACGTGCCGGTAGAGGGTCTGCCGGGTGATGCCGAGTTCCACGCAGAGGTCGGCGACGCAGGTTTCGGGGTTTCCCATCGCGGCCTGAGCCAGGCGCAGCTTGGCGGGCGTCATCTTGAAGGGGCGACCGCCCCTGCGGCCGCGAGCGCGAGCCGCGGCCAGCCCGGCCTTCGTGCGCTCGGAGATCAACTCGCGCTCGAACTCGGCCAAGCCGGCGAAGATGGCGAACACCAGCCGGCCGTTGGCCGTGGTGGTGTCGATCGAGGCGCCTTCGCCCGACAGCACCTTCAGCCCGACGTTGCGCTTCGTGAGATCCCCGACCAGGTTGACGAGGTGGCGCAGGTCGCGGCCGAGCCGGTCGAGCTTCCACACCGCCAGCGTGTCGCCGGTCCGTAGCGCCTTGAGGCAGGCCTCGAGCCCGGGACGATCGTCGCGCCGACCGGAGGCGGCATCCTCGTAGATGTGCCCGGGATCGACGCCGGCCGCGACGAGTGCGTCGCGCTGCAGGTCGTGCACTTGGCTGCCGTCGGCCTTCGACACCCGGGCGTAGCCGATCACGGTCGTCATTCATACGTCCGTCTGCGTGACGGAGCGGCATTGCCCGCCGATCGGTCAGCATAATGTCACACAACTCGTCTTGTAGTCTACGCTCCGTGAACAGGCCCGCATTTCTGTTTCGTGACGGATGGGAAGCGGATGCCGGCCAAGACTATCTTGTCACCGGCGCAGCGCGCCGCGATCTTCGACCCGCCTGCCGATCACGCGACGATCGAACGACTCTACACCCTCGGTCCGGACGATCTCGTGCAGGTGGTACGGCGTCGGCGAGGTCCGAACCGGATCGGCCATGCGGTGCAGCTCTGCTATCTCCGTCATCCCGGACGCGCACTGGTGGCGGGTGAGGCGGTGCCCGACGCGATGCTGGACCTGCTCGCCGGTCAGATCGGATGCAATGCCACCGACTTCGCCAGCTATGCCGCCCGCCCGACGACGCTGCGCGAGCATCGCGCCGAGATCGAAGCCTGGCTCGGCCTGCGCGCCTTCGAGGGGGCGGACGTGCGATCGATGCTGGCGGTGGGGTCGGAGATCGCCGCCTCGACCGACCGGGGCGAGACGATCGTCGCCGGCATGGTCGATCGGCTGAGGCTGGGCCGGATCGTGCTGCCGGCCGCATCGACGCTGGAACGGCTGGCGCTCATCGTACGGACCCGGGCGCGCAAGGCCGCCCATGCCGGGCTGATCCAAAACTGCCCGGCCGAGCAGGAAGCGGCGCTCGATCGCCTGATCGCCTCGGACGACGACGGCCGCACCCGGCTCGGCTGGATACGGGAGTGGCCGGAGGCGCCGTCGGCCGCCAACCTGAAGGGGATCGTCGAACGGCTCGACGCGGTGCGCGCCATCGGGATCGCGGCGGACGGGGCACGCCGCATCCATGCCGCCCGCTACGCCGTCATCGCGCGCACCGCCGGCCTCGTCACCGCCCAGCATCTGCGCCGCCTGGAACGCCCGCGCCGGCTCGCCATGCTGGTCGCCTCCATGATCGAGATGGAGGCGGCGCTGACCGACGCCGCCCTGGTCATGGTCGAGAAGATGGTGGGCGCGCTGTTCCGCCGTGCCGACCGCACCCGCTCCGACCGGCTGCTCGGGCAGGCGCGGATGTTGAAGGAAACGGCCCGCTTCCATGCCCGGCTCGGCCGACTGCTGGTCGATGCCCGCGCGACCGGGCACGACCCCTTCCGCACGATCGACGACAGGGTGGGGTGGGACCGGCTTGAAAGCAGCATCCGCGTCGCCGAGGATCTGACGCGCTCGACCGATGACGGCCTGGAGGACGTGGTCGAGCGCTATCCCGCCGTGCGGCGGTTCGCCCCCACCTTCCTCACTGCCTTCAACTTCCGCACGGCGCGGTCGGGCGATCCGCTGCTCGGTGCGATCGAGGCGCTGCGGACGATGCACCGCGACGGTCGATCGGTCCTGCCGAAGCGGGTGCCGACCAGCTTCATCAGGCCGCGGTGGCGCAAGGTCGTGCAGCCGGTCGAGGGGACAATCGACCGGCGCGCCTACGAGATCGCGGTGATCGTCCACCTACGCGAGCGGCTGGCCTCGGGCAGCATCTGGGTGGACGGCAGCCGGGCCTATCGCACGCTCGACGATTATCTGCTGCCGGTGCCCGCGTTCGAGACGATGCGCGCCGATGGCGACCTGCGCCTCGCCGCGGCGCCTGGGTTTGCCCGATGGCATGAGGAGCGCCGCACGCTCCTGGCCCGGCGCATGACCGAGGTGGAGCGCGCCGCCGCAGCCGGTGGGCTGGTCGACGTGACGATCGAGCGCGGGCAGCTGCTGATCTCACCCATCCGGCGCTCCCCGTCCGACGAGGCCGAGGCGCTGAAGAGCCGGCTCTACGCGATGCTGCCGCGTGTCCGCATCACCGACCTGCTGGTGGAGGTCGCCGCCTGGTCGGGGTTCGCCGACTGCTTCGTCCATGCCCGCAGCGGCGTACCCGCTTCCGACCCGTCGGCGCTGATGGGCGCGATCCTCGCCGACGCGACCAACCTGGGCCTCGGGCGCATGGCGGAAAGCTCGCGCGGGCTGACGCTGCCGCGCCTGCGCTGGACGGCGGAATGGCATGTGCGCGACGAGACCTACCTGTCGGCGCTGGCGGCAATCGTCGATTGCCACACCGCGCACCCGCTCGCCGCGGTCTGGGGCCCGGGCGACATGTCGTCGTCGGACGGGCAGTTCTTCTGCGCCGGTGGACAGGGCGAGGCGCGCGCCGATCGCAACGCCCGCTACGGCACCGAACCCGGGGTGCTGTTCTACACCCACGTCACCGACCGCTTCACGCCGTTCCACACCAAGGTCATCGCCGCCAATGCCGGCGAGGCCGCCCATGTCCTCGACGGGCTGCTCGATCATGAGAGCGACCTGGTCATCCGCGAGCATGCGACCGACACCGCGGGTGCGGTCGATCATGTCTTCGGCCTGTGCCACCTGCTCGGCTTCCGCTTCGCGCCGCGCATCCGCGATCTCAACGAGCGCCGGCTGTACAGCCTGTCGCCGCTCGACCCGTGGCCGACGCTGCGCCCGCTCGTCGCCGGGCCGGTCAACGTCCGCGCCATTGAGGCGGACTGGGACGAGACGCTCCGGCTCGCCGCCTCGATCCGGGCCGGCACCGTCAGCGCCTCGGTCATGCTGCGCAAGCTCGCGGGCTATCCGCGCCAGAACCCCGTGGCGCGTGCGCTGCGCGAGATCGGGCGGGTCGAGCGCACCCTGTTCATGCTCGACTGGTTCGATGATCCCGGCCAGCGACGCCGGACCGGCAGCATCCTCAACAAGGGCGAGGCCCGCAACGCGCTCGCCCGCGCCATCTTCTTCAACCGCCTCGGCGAGTTGCGCGACCGCACCTTCGAGAACCAGCGCCATCGCGCCTCCGGCCTGACCCTCGTGACCGCAGCCGTCACGCTGTGGAACACCGTCTATCTCGATCGCGCCATCCGCCATCTGCGCGGCAGCGGCGTCGCGGTGCCCGACGACCTGCTCGCCCACGTCGCCCCGCTGGGTTGGGAGCATGTCGGCCTCACCGGCGACTATCTCTGGGCCGAAATCGACAAGCCCCGCGAACGGTTCAGGCCGCTGCGCCTCCACCAGCAAGGCCGCGACGCTTAGCGTACGTTTTCGACCATCCTCTCACCGGGCCCC
>NZ_BBUX01000146.1:0-3678 GCF_000974725.1 Methylobacterium sp. ME121 | reverse complement strand
GGAACGGGCTTGCTGATCAGGTAGCCCTGCACGTCGGTGCAGCCCTCGAAGCGGATGCGCTGCATCTGTTCGGACGTCTCGACGCCCTCAGCGACCGTGGTCATGCCGAGGCTCCTCCCCAGCCCCGCGATGGCCCGGATGATCGCCTCGCCGTCGGGCTTGCTGGTCAGATCCTTCACGAAGGACCGGTCGATCTTGATCTTGTCGAAGGGGAACGAGCGCAGGTAGCTGAGCGACGAGTAGCCGGTGCCGAAATCGTCCATGGAAACGCGAACGCCGAGCTCCCGCAGCCGGTGCAGGGTCTGGAGCGTCCGGTCGTTCTCCTGCAGCAGCACGCCCTCGGTGATCTCGACCTCGAGCCGCCGCGCCGGCAGCCCCGAACCCGCCAGGGCCGAGATGATCGTCTCCACGAGGCGGTCGCTCTTGAACTGCGCGGGCGAGACGTTGACCGCCACCGACATGGGGTCCGGCCAGGTCACGGCGTCGCGGCAGGCCTGCCGGACGACCCACTCGCCGATCGGGACGATGAGGCCGATCTCCTCGGCCAGCGGGATGAAGTCGAGGGGCGAGACCAGGCCGCGGTCGGGATGGCGCCACCGGATCAGGGCCTCGCAGCCGATCAGCGTGCCGCTCGCGAGCTGCATCTGCGGCTGGTAGTGCAGCTGGAATTCCCGCCGGGCCAGCGCCTGGCGCATGTCGAGCTCGAGCTTCCGGCGCGCCTGCATGCGGGCATCCATCTCCGGCTCGAAGAACCGGTAGGTGCCGCGGCCGTCGAGCTTGGCCCGGTAGAGGGCGAGGTCGGCGTTCTTCAGGAGCCGGTCGGCGTCGGTCCCGTCCGCGGGGGCGAGCGCCACGCCGACGCTGGCGCCGATCGTCAGGAGATGGCCCTCCACCATGTAGGTCCGGCCGATCAGGTCGACGACGCGGCGGGCGAGCGCCTGCGTGCCGGCCGCGTCGCGGATCCCGGCCTGCAGGATGACGAACTCGTCGCCGCCGATCCGCGCCACCGTGTCGGTGGCCTGCACCGTCGAGCGCAGGCGGTCGGCGACCGTCGCCAGCAGCGCGTCCCCGATCGGGTGGCCGAGGGTGTCGTTGACCGGCTTGAACCGGTCGAGGTCGATGAGCAGCAGGGCGAAGCCCTCGCCCGGGCGCGCGAGCCGCTCCAGCGCTGCGGCGAGGCGCTCGCGCAGGAGCAGGCGGTTCGGCAGGCCGGTGAGCGGGTCGAGCCGCGCCATCGCGTCGGCCCGGGCCTCGGTGGCCTTCCGGGTGCTGACGTCCTCCAGGGTGACGACCCAGCCGCCCTCCGCGAGAGGGTGGAGCTCGACCTGGACCGTGTGTGCCCGGCGCCGCACCTCGAACAGGGCGGGCTGCCGCCGGGCCAGCGCGCCGCGCAGGGCCCGCAGGGTCGCGTGCCGCGCCGGGGCGCTCCCGTCCCGCAGGGCCCGCAGCAGCGGCAGCGCGGCGGCACCGATCCTCGGCGCGACCGTCAGGCTCTCCAGGAGCCGCCGCGCCGGCACGCTCGCCGCCACGACCGTCCCGGCCCGGTCGATCATCAGGAGGCCCTGCCGGGCCGCGTCGAGATAGGGAACCAGGGGGTCGCGCGCCGCGCCCTGCCCGGGCGGGATCGGGAACCCCGCGTCCCGGAGCGGCGGGCGGGCGGGCAGGGGATCCGGGCGCATGCCAGGGCCTCGCGGGAGTGCCGGGCAGCGCGCGGCGGGAAAACCCCGCCTGGATAGCCGGAAGGATGCTAATTCCGTGTTTAAACCGCCGAGAAATACGGTATTGACCTAGGTTAAGACCGTAAAAGCCGCGTGCTGTTCCCGGGCGGCCGGCGCGCCGCGCTCAGGCGGTGGCGAGCGCGGCCTTCGGGAGCATCATGTGGACGCCCTTGTTGCCGTCCACGGTCTGGGTGATCCGCAGGTTCCCGGCCAGGGAGCACAGCATGTAGGCCTGGTTGCGGGTGAGGGACGTCCGGTCGCAGACGAGGCGGATCATCCCGCGCACCGCCTGCCGCATCGCCTCGTCCAGGCTCTCGTGGAGGCCGATCGACATCAGGTCGGTCGGGGTCTCGGCGAAGGGCCACGCGTCCCGGAGGTCCTTCCGCACCGTCAGCCGGACGGTCCCGGTGAGCCCCGTCTCCAGGGCGGTGATGCAGACCTCCCCGTCGCCCTGCACCCCGTGGCCGTCGCCCGCGTAGAAGCCGCCGCCGGCGTTGAAGACCGGCAGGTACAGGGTCGTGCCGACCGTCAGCTCCTTGTTGTCCATGTTGCCGCCGAAGGCGCGCGGCACCGCGGAGCCCACGGGGCCCCAGGCGGCCGGCGGGGCGGTCCCCAGGATGCCGAAGAACGGGGCGAGGGGCAGCTCCGTCCCCCAGGGCAGCCGGCAGGTCCCGCGCGCCGCGTCGATGTCGGCGTGGACGGTCTCGTACTCGGTGAACTCGTCCGGCAGGGTGCCGAGCAGCGGCAGGATCGACACGAAGCCCCAGTCCAGCCGGAACTCGAGGTCGAGGATGTCGACCTGCAGCATGTCACCGGGCTCGGCGCCCTCGACGTGGACCGGCCCCGTCATGAAGTGCGGCCCCAGACCGCGCGGCAGGGTGTCGAGGGCGTGCAGCAGGTCCGCCGGGACCCGCGCGGGGTCGGGGTGGAGCGTCGCCCGGCCCCCGGCGGGATGCGCGTGCAGGGTGACGGTGTCGCCGGAGGCCACGGTCAGCACGGGCGGCCGCGCGGCGTCGAAGGTGCCGAGCACCATGTTCTCGGGGATGGCGGGGATCTCGTGGTGGCGCGGCATGGCGATTCCTCTGCGGCGGGGACGCGCGGCCGGGCGCGCCGGCGGGGCGCCCGCGCCGGACGGGTGTCGACGGCGGATGATCCGCGCTCGCCCCGGGATGCGGAAGACCAAAGTCGGTGCAGCCGCTCCTCCGCCTGCCCAGATCGGCGCCGCACCGCGCTGTCTGTGGGCGGAGTCCGAGCGGGAAGCGCGCAGCGGCCGCGATCCCGGAGCCGTGCGTCACGGGCTTGGCCGTCCTGCGTGCGGCCCCTTGCGCATCGCGGCGCCCGCGCCTAAATCCGCTCCACCGGCCACGACGGTACGCCGTCGGCCGGACCTTCCTTCAGCATCACCGGCCAGCATCGACCCTCCGGGGTCGCGACGCTGTCGGGCGCGGGCCCAGGCTCGCTCCGGGCCCGGCGACTGAGGGAGCGTCCATCGTCCAGCGCCGCACCGAGGGGCCTCCGGGCCGTTCCGCGCTGCGCTCCGTCGAGGGGGGGGCGCCGAGATCCGGCACGGCCGGTTCGGTTCCCTCGCCGGGACAATGGGCGGTTGACACGGAAGTCTGGGGCAGCTTATACGGCGCCTCCCGACGCGGTCCGGAAGAAAAACCGGGCGGGTCGGACGGACTTTCCGAGGATAAGAAAAGTAGATCTGGCGAAAGCCGAGATACTTGACTTCTCCTCAGCCAGTAATTACGAGAGTGATTACTGATCTTTGACAAGTTGGAATGAGGAAGGGAGACGCGGGCGGCGTTTGTCCTTGCGGCTGGGTCTTAGGACCTGGCGTGAGTAGACTTGTGCCGATCTGTTGTTTCTCTTTTGAGCTCACCGACGGGTGTCTTGGCGCTGTGAAGCGTCGGGCACTTGGTCGATGTGAGGCTCCGTCTGAGAATATACGTGATCGGCC
>NZ_BBUX01000147.1:0-3665 GCF_000974725.1 Methylobacterium sp. ME121 | reverse complement strand
AAGTCCGCGGAAAGAGCATTTTGAGACGATTGGACGAGCCGCAACGAAGGTCCACTTCTCTGGACTAAACAACAAATGCGGCTCAGTCGCTTTCAGTTAGACTACGTCACGTGAGAGCGCCAGCGCACGCAGAACCGGTCGTTCAGCTTTGCGCCCATTCCGGCCATCTAACGAGCCGCCGACGCGCCTCCATAGCGGACGCTCACCGTGAAGGCTGCGGCGGCGGCCCATTCGCATAAGGGCACGATATGGAGCGGCGCAGTGCCTCCGTGGCCCTTGGGATCCGATGTGCGCTCTGGGAAGGCCTTCTTCCAGGCTGCCGGTGAGGGCGGGGCCTACAACCGGGTAGGGTGGAAAGCGGGCGGTCTGCTTGAGAGCGGGCGGGGCTTTGAAACAGACATGGTCGCTACCGGAAGGTCCGCTGGGGCCGGGATACATCTCCACCTCGACCACGTTACTGAAGGAGTGGTCCGGCTGATCCGCCGCGACAGGCGCACGGCCTTCACCGTGCGCCGCAGGTCGCTCAGCTCTTGGAAGAAGTCATAGCGGATGAGCGGCAGCGTTTCCGAGCGCGTACTCAGGCGGTCCAGAAGCTCAGGCATCAGCAGCCGTGCCGTCGTCCCGTAGCGGCTGCGGCGATCCCCCAGCGCCGCAACTTCGGACTGCAGTTTGCCTTAGGCCCGCAGCCAGATCGCCTGGTAGTGCAGCGCCAAGAAGGTATAAGACACGGCTTACAGATGCAGTGAGCGTGGACTTTGCCCTGCTGGACACGCCGATTGCCCGGTCATGCAGGTCTCATCTGCAAAGAACCCGTTTCGGCGATGCTGGCACGAGAGCGCCACCCTTGACGAGGGCATCGAGCGCCGCGAGGATCTCGTCGCCGCTGTCAAGGCTTCCGAACGCCTCGGCTACCTCGCCGGCCCGGACCCGGAAGCTCGGTTCGTTCAACACGCGTAGGGCGGCCGTGCGCAAGGTCTCAACGGTAGGCGCGTCCGTCGTGAGGTCGATACCAACCCCCGACCAGCCGATGCGCGCGCCGACCTCGGCTTTGTCCTCCGTCCGCCCCGCCGAGACGATCGGCACGCCCACGGCCAGCGCCTGCGAGACACTGCCATAGCCGCCGTTGGTCACAAGTAAGTCTACCTTCGGCAGCAGCAGGTCGAACGGCAGGAAGCTCGCGACCCGGGCATTGGCGGGAAGCGGTCCCCGCAAGACGTCCAAGGGCCGCCCGCCAGTGGTCGCGACAACGAGCAGGTCGTCCCGGTCGGCGAGCGCGGTCAGTGTCGGCTCGACCAGAGCCCCGAAGTCCGCATTGGCGAGTGTGCCCTGCGTGACCAGCACGACGTGGCCGCCCTCCTCGCGCCACGCGTCGAGCTCGGGCCACCAAGTCGGCACCGGTATGTCGGCGTGCGGGTTGGGCAAGAGGCCGACGAAGCGTAGGCCGGACGGGAGCGCACCGAAGTCGTACTCGAAGGCGGGGACCGTCGGCTGGAGGAAGAGATCCGGCAGCACGACGATCGAGTGAGGCAGGGAAGCCGGCAGGGGCGGAAGCCCGAGTCCGGCGAGCAGGCCGTCCGTGTGGGCGCGCACGGGATTGACGAAGGCGGCATCCGTCCCCGCCTTCAAGGCGGAGTAGCGCATCCGCTCGGCTTCGTCTCCTGCCGGCGGCAGGCCGGCCCCCACCGGCGCGTGATCAGGCCGATCGAGGAAGAGGAAGCTGACGTTCAGGACGGCGATCGGCGGCCGGGGTTGCCTGTCGAGGAGCAAGGGCAGCACGCCAAGGAAAAGGCTGCCGGCGATCACGATATCAGGCCGATGATCTGCGATCAGCCTCCGCAAGCCGGCTGCTTGGCCAGGCATGCCGTCGATGAAGCGCCGCTCGAATTCATGCCGCCAGCGTTCCGGTCCCGGCGGCAGGCTGACGTCGAGGTAGGCGGCGGCTCCACCATCATTGCACGGGACGAAACGCAGACCTGCTGCCTCGATCCGGGTCCGAAACGTCTCGGCCGTTGTGAACAGCACGTCGTCGCCGCGGGCGCGCAGGAGGTTTCCGATGGCCAGCAGCGGATTGACATGCCCTGTCAAAGCCGAGGCCGCGATCAGGACTTTCATCTTGAAACTCCGTAGCTTTGGAATTGAGAACACTCACTCGGCGTCGCGAACGAAGTGTAGCTGTTCCGAATATATCGACCGCAGCTCGCAAGGAATACGCGACCGCAGCGTGCACGTCGATTGCTGCTATTTTGGACTGAACGATCCCGAACGCGCTGGTGTTTCGGCTCAGGTGCGTGACCAGCTAGTCTCAGATGGAAGCCTCATCGAGATACAGGCTTTATGGATACCTCATCGGCTACGTGGAAGCTGCGACTCGTCTGCTTCGGACACATCGAATAGAGTACATATCACTGCGACCGGCAGCGGAGACGACAGATCGACGGAGTGACAGAACTGCGAGTGTCCGCAACAGACATCGATAAGGCCACCCACCTTCTGGGTAATTCTCTCGCGCAATGCAAACAGACGCAAGACCTGGGAATCACGAAAAGAGAGTCGCTCGCGCAATGCTCATTATCAAATCGAAACTGCGATGACGGCCTTGCAGTCAAGCCTCGCCATTTCAATCGAGGTTTTGCTTGGCCATGAAGTTTCGGACTAACGCTGCAATCTCGTCGACGCGCTCATCAAGCGCGAAGTGTCCCGCATCGAGAATGTGGATTTCTGCGTCCGGAAGGTCTTTCCTGTAGGCTTCGGCACCGCCGATCGCGAAGGACGGATCGTATCGCCCCCAGACGACGAGGGTTGGAGGCCGCTTCTGCCGGAGCCAAGTCTGCCACATCGGATAGGAGGCGACGTTGGTACGATAGTCATAAAACAGATCGGACTGGATCTGTCGTTGACCTGGCCGGGACAGATGGGCGAACTCGTCGAGCCACAGATGCGGGTCGTATCGCTTTGGATGCGGGCTGGTTCCGAGATGACGCTGCTTCGTCGTCTCCAGGGAGAGGAAGCTATCGATCACCGCGTCCTCATGGGAGGCGCGGTCGTGCCAGAATGCCCGACGGGTTGCCCAGAGCGGTCCAAGCCCATCCTCATGAGAGACAGCATTCTGGATGATCAGCGCCTGCACACGTTCGGGATGTGCAAGAGCCAGCCTCATGCCTATGGGGCCGCCATAATCCTGAAGGAAGAGGCTGTACCGGTTCAGGCCGATCTTTTCCGCAAACTGGTCGATCGTGCCGGCGACATGGTCGAACGTGTAGGCATATCGCTCCGGCGGTGGCGCCTCGCTCAGGCCGAAGCCCGGATAATCGGGTGCCACCAGATGGAAGCGGTCTGCGAGACGAGGGATCAGCGTCTCGAACATGGCCGAAGATGATGGAAAGCCGTGAAGCAGAAGGATTGTCGGAGCGTCCTTCGGGCCGGCTTCTCGATAGAAGATTGTAACGCCGTCGACCGCAACCGTACGATAGGTTGTGTCGACGGATGTCATTGAGGCCGTCTCGGCCGACGCAGTTGGAGAAGCAATCAGCGCCGTTGTCGCGAGAAGGGGTGCAAGCGCTCTGAACATCGTTGTACCTCTCGAGTACGGGTGGCTTCTCAGCCGCGGATGCTGTGCGTCGAGCGATATCCGTCATGACGCACGCAGCCTTTCGGAGCGGGCGTGC
>NZ_BBUX01000148.1:0-3575 GCF_000974725.1 Methylobacterium sp. ME121 | reverse complement strand
ACTTGGCCGACACCTGGGTTCCCGCGGCGTCCCGCGTCCCTCGTGCGGTCTCCCGGGCCATGCCCCCGGCGCCCAGGCGCGCGGGGACGATCACGCGCGTCCGCAAGCCGGCGGGTGCTCTCTCGGCGGCCCCGGCCGGGCGCCGCCCCCGCGGGCGGCGACGGTTGCGTCCCGGCGCCGGCCGCGCGACAACGCGGGCAGCTTCCCGCGCTCGTCTTCCCGCGCTCATCCGGAACACCACAGACGTGACGTCCAACGCCCCGGCGCATCCCCGAAAGACCTTCGCTCTCTCGACCGCGATCTCCTACCCCAACGGCGCGCCCCATATCGGCCACGCCTACGAGGTGATCGCCGCCGACGCGATCGCGCGCTTCCACCGGCTCGACGGCTACGACGTGCTGTTCTCCACCGGCACCGACGAGCACGGGCTGAAGATCCAGCAGGCCGCGACCCGGGCCGGCACCACCCCGCGCGCCTTCGTGGACGGCACCGCCGCCCGGTTTCAGGCCATGGCCGACCGGATGGACTGCGCCTACGACCGCTTCATCCGCACCACCGAGCCCGGCCACTACGCCGCCGCCCAGGAGATCTGGCGGCGGATGGAGGCCAACGGCGACATCTACCGCGACAAGTACGCCGGCTGGTACTCGGTCCGCGACGAGGCCTACTATGACGAGTCAGAGACCCGGCTCCTAGAGGATGGCAGCCGCCGCAGCCTCGCCACCGACACGCCGGTCGAGTGGATGGAGGAGGAGAATTTCCTTTTCAGACTGTCCGCCTATCAGGACAGGCTGCTGAAGCTCTACGACGAGCAGCCCGGCTTCATCGGGCCGGAAACCCGGCGGAACGAGGTGGCGAGCTTCGTGCGCTCCGGCCTCAAGGACCTCTCGGTCAGCCGCACCAATTTCGACTGGGGCGTGCCGGTGCCCGGCCATCCGAACCACGTCATGTACGTGTGGGTCGACGCGCTCACCAACTACCTGACGGTCACCGGCTTCCCCGACGCGTCGAACCCGAGAGAGAAATTCTGGCCGATGGACCTGCACGTGATCGGCAAGGACATCGTCCGGTTCCACGCGGTCTACTGGCCGGCCTTCCTGATGTCGGCCGGGCTGCCCCTGCCCAAGCGGGTCTTCGGCCACGGCTTCCTGCTCTCCAAGGGCGAGAAGATGTCGAAGTCGCTCGGCAACGTCCTCGACCCGTTCGAGCTCGCCGACACCTACGGGGTCGACCCGGTGCGCTACTTCGTGCTGCGGGAGGTGCCGTTCGGCGGCGACGGCAGCTACAGCCACGAGGCGATCATCGGCCGGATCAACGCCGACCTCGCCAACGATCTCGGCAACCTCGCCCAGCGCTCGCTCTCGATGGTCGCCAAGAACTGCGACGGTGCGGTGCCGGATCCCGGCGCCCTGGACGCGGCCGACACGGCCCTGCTGGCCCAGGCCGATGCCCTGCCGGCGCGGGCCCGCACCCTCATGGGCGATCTGGCGCTGCACACCGTCCTGGCGGAGATCTGGGCCGTGGTGGCCGAGGCCAACCGCTACTTCGCCGCCCAGGAGCCGTGGAAGCTGCGCAAGTCCGACCCGGCGCGGATGAACGCGGTGCTCTACACGACGCTGGAATCCCTGCGCGTCTTCGGCATCCTGACCCAGCCCTTCGTGCCGGGAGCGGCGGCCAAGCTCCTCGACCTGCTGGCGGTGCCGGCCGACCGGCGCGGCCTCGCCGATGTGGGGGAGGGGGGCCGCCTCGTGCCCGGCACGGCGCTCCCCGCCCCCGCGCCGATCTTCCCGCGCTTCGAGCGCCCCGAGACGCCGTCCGCTTGATGGCCCCTGCCGCTTGATGGACCTTGCCGCCCGACGGCCCCGAGACCCGATGCTCATCGACAGCCACTGCCACCTCGACTTCCCGGATTTCTCCGCCGACCTGCCGGGCGTGATCGCCCGCGCCCGAACCGCCGGCGTGACCGGCATGCTCACGATCGCCACGCGGGTCGCCAAGGCCGACACCTACCGGGCGATCGCCGAGGCCCATCCCGAGGTCTGGTACACGGTCGGCACCCATCCCCACGGGGCCGCCGAGGAGCCGGACGTCGCCGCCGAGACGATCGCGGGCCTCGCCCAGGCCAGCCCGCGCTGCGTCGGGATCGGCGAGGCCGGCCTCGACTACCACTATGCCGACGCCGCCCCCGAGGCCGTGCAGGAGCGGGTCCTGCGCGCCCACATCGCGGCGGCGCGGCTCTCCGGCCTGCCGCTGGTGATCCACGCCCGCGACGCCGACGACCACATGGAGCGGGTGCTCGCCGACGAGATGGGGCGGGCGCCGTTCCGGGCGGTGCTGCACTGCTTCTCGTCGGGGCGGCGGCTGGCGGAGGCCGGGGTGGAGCTGGGGCTGTACGTGTCCTTCTCGGGCATCGTCACCTTCCGGCGCTCGCACGACCTGCGCGACATCGCCCGGGCGGTGCCGCGGGACCGGATCCTGGTGGAGACCGACGCGCCGTTCCTGGCGCCCGAGCCCCACCGGGGGCGGACCAACGAGCCGGCCTACACGGCCGACACCGCCCGGTCGCTGGCCGAGACCCTGGGGCTGCCCGCCGGGGATCTCGCCCGGATCACCACGGCGAACTTTTTCACGCTGTTCGACAAGGCTGCCGGAACGACTCCGGGCGCCGCGTGACGCGTTCAGAGCGGGAGATCCGGATGGCGAGCCTGACCCTGCGCATCCTCGGCTGCGGCTCGTCCGGCGGCGTGCCGCGGGTCGGCAGCGGCTGGGGCGCCTGCGACCCGGAGGAGCCGCGCAACCGCCGGCGGCGCTGCTCGATCCTGGTGGAGCGGGCGTCGGGGACGGGGCGGACCACGCTCCTGGTCGACACCTCTCCGGACCTGCGCGAGCAGCTCATCGACGCCGGCGTGACACGCCTCGACGGGGTGCTCTACACCCACGCCCACGCCGACCACACCCACGGGATCGACGACCTGCGCCCGCTGGTGATCGCCATGCGGGCCCGCATCCCCGTCTACGCCGACGCCCTGACGCGGTCGCTGCTCACGGCCCGGTTCGGCTACTGCTTCAAGACGCCCCCGGGAAGTGCCTACCCGCCGATCCTCGACCTGCGCGACCTCGCCGCCGGCCGCGACCTGACCCTGGAGGGGGAGGGGGGCGCGATCACCGTGGAAGCGCTCCCGGTGGAGCACGGCAACGAGGCGGCCCTGGGCTTCCGGTTCGGCGCGGCCGCCTACATGCCCGACGTCAGCCTGATCCCGGAGGCGAGCCTCGCCCGGCTCCGCGGCCTCGACCTGCTGATCATCGACGCCCTGCGGGACACCCCGCACCCGACGCACTTCTCCGTCTCGGACGCGCTCGCGTTGATCCGGGCGGTCAGACCCCGCCGGGCGGTGCTCACCAACCTGCACACCGATCTCGACTACGCCGCTCTGGCGGCGCGCCTCCCGGAGGGGATCGTGCCGGCCTATGACGGCATGAGCCTGAGCCTCGACGGCTAGGGTGGGAGGGCAGGGGCCGAATCGGGCGTCACACGCCTGTCGTCGCCCGAGTCCAAGAAAATCGGCTTTCCGGCC
>NZ_BBUX01000149.1:0-3492 GCF_000974725.1 Methylobacterium sp. ME121 | reverse complement strand
CCGGAAACTATTCGGGCCTCTACAACCTGCCGCTGACCTTCGTCGGCATCAACGGGCTGGGCAGCGTCGGCGTTCAGATGGGCGCCGGCGAGCAGGGCTCATCGCCGGTTCTGCGCGACTCCCGTATCATCGGCTTCGATACAGGCATCGACATCCAATCGAACGTCACCGGCAAGCTCGACAACGTCTCGGTGGATGGCTCGAAGAACATCGGTATTCGCACGCGCAACATTGCCAACTCGGACGCCGGCGACTGGACGTGGCTCGGTGTCAAGGTCGACAATTTCACGAAAACCGGCGATCTCGTCTCTTACGAAAGCGGCGGCGGCCTCAAGGTGCTCGGCTTCAAGGGGCTGGGCGGCGACATCGGCTGGCACATGAAGCTGCCGGATGGCACGGCGACGCAGGATTTCCAGTTCTCGGGCAACTCGATCGAGAACAGCGGCACCGCCTGCATGAAGTTTGAGCGGGTCGCCGGCGGCACCACCGGAGTTTTTGGCAATATCTCGATCGTTGGGAACGAGTTCGCCGGGTGCCCCACCGGCCTGTGGTTTGCGGGTCCCGGCGCCTCTGGCGCAGTAATCACCGGCAACAACTTCAGCTCGATCTCCGGCTTCCCGATCAAGCTGGATCCGGGCGCCAATAACATCGTCGTCGGGCAAAACACCGTCACGGGGGCAGTGTCATTGCAGGACAATCGCACGGCGTTCGCTGACGAGTATGGCTTCCTCAATCGGGCGGACACGGTAGCGATCGATACGTCCAGCTCGACGAACTACGCCTACGCCTACCACGTCACGGTGCCGCCGTTCCGCTCTGCCTCGATCCATCTGGTTCTTGAGGGTGTCATCCAGGGCGTGGGCGGGTTCGTGCGCGATGAAGAGTTCCTCCTGACGAACACTGGGGCGGGCCCGCTGGTCGTCACGCAGAAGTCGAGCACTCAGGGCGGAAGCGCCACGATCGATTTCGCTGTGGGGACCAACACGCCAGGCGTGGCCGATCTTGGCTATCGGCTCAATCAGGGCGGCAGAATTCAGGGCACCGCGACCATCGTCCCGCTCGGCAAGATGGTGAGCGTGTCGCGCTGACGGTCGCCGAAACCTGTCTGAGCCTGGGCGCCGTGAGCGTCAGCGCCCGGGCCTCCTGCGCCTTCCTACCCCTGACATCGTGAGGACGACATGACCGACACCGCAAGCGCGGTGGCGCTGCGCCGGTTGCGCGAGAGCGCGTTCAAGGGCGCCGGGAAGCGGCTAGCCGATGAGGACCTGCCGCGTCTCGGACACGGCATTGGCGTCGGGGAGGATGAGATCCATGCCTTCCTCGACGTCGAGACGTCCGGCGGCGGCTTCGACAGCAAGGGCCGGCCGAAGGCGCTCTATGAGCCGCACCGGGCCTACGCGCTGTCGCAGGGCGCCGTGCGCACCGAGCTCGTGCGGCTCGGGATTGCCTACCCGAAGTGGGGCACGAAGCCGTACCCGTCCGACAGCTACCCGCGCATCGTTCAGGCCCTGGCGATTGATCCCCGCGTAGCGCTCGAGGCGACCTCGTGGGGTCTCGGGCAGATAATGGGCTCCAACCACGTTGCGGCCGGGTTCGAGAGCGCGGCCGAGATGGTGGCAGCCTTCCTCGACAGCGAGGAGGCGCAGCTCGCCGCCGCGGTAGCCTTCATCCGAGCCAATCACCTCGACGACGAGCTCCGCGATCACCGCTGGGCCGCGTTTGCGATGGGCTACAACGGCCCCGGCTACCGGAAGAACGCGTACGACACGAAGCTGGCCGCTCGATTCGCCTTCTGGCGCAAGGTCCCGGACACGCCCTGGTCGCCGCCTGCGCCGGCTGTGGCCGCTGTGTTGGCTTCGCCTATCACGGATGAGAAGCAAGCCGTGTTGATTCTCAAGAAGGTGCCCCTGGTGAGAGCCAAGCCGGCCGCGAAGGCCGCCGCCCGCCCGCGCGCCTGACCCAAGCTCCGCGGATTCCGCGGTAGTTCGACCCGAGCCGGCCGGGCCCGCCGAGCACCCCCGACAACGAGACCTCGACATGAACCGCATCGCTTTCGCGGCGCTGGCGCTCGCCTGTGCCTGCTCTCCAGCCCTGGCCGATCTCGGCCAGCCGTTCGACCTGTCCCGCGCCGCCGGCCACGGCGTGATGGTGCTTCTGCTCGGCTCGGCGCTCATCGCCGCGCTGATCTGTGCTGCCCGGCGCTTGCCCGGCATGACGCTCGCCGCCGTGGCGCTCGTCGTCGCCGTCGTCAGTCTCGGCGTTCACCCGGCCTTCGCCCAGGCCGCAGCCACCGTCGCCCAGCCCGCGACCGACACTGCGGTGGTCACCGTCCCGCTCGGGACCTGGATCGCCTCTTACGCACAGGCGGCGGTCGAGATCGTCACGGCCGTCGTCATGGCGGCGATCACCTGGGGCCTGCGCCGGCTGCCGGCGTCGATCGGCGCCGTCGTGAAGGGCCTGATCACCCAGCAGCTCGTCGAGAAGGCGATCAGCTTCGGCGTGAACACCGTGGCTGGCGCCGCCAAGGACAAGACGCTGAGCTTCGACGTCGGCAACGCGGTACTGGCCAACGCCCTGAACTACGTGGTCGAGCATACCCCGGGCTGGCTGCTCTCGTGGACCGGCGGCGTGAACGCGATCCGCGACCACATCATCGCGCTGCTGCCGGTCGAGGATGGCGCTTCCCTCGCGACCTCGACCCCGACGGCGGCCGGCCCGACCACCACCGCCCCGGCCGTGGTCGGCTGACGTGTTCAGCCTCTCAGCCCTGCTGAGCACGCTGCTCGGCCTCCTCGCGCGGACGTTCTCGGACGCCATCGTGAAGGAGGTCGACAGCCTGCGGCACGACCAAGATCAGCGCGACCTCGGCGCGGCGCAGCAGGCGAACGCCTCCACGCTGGTCGCTGAGGCACAGGAAGCCCGAGCTCGTGCGGCTGCTGACGCTGCGGCGGACGGGCCGGACGACGATCGCGACCTCCTCCCGGAGGCGAAGTGATGGCCCGCATCGGCGTCTTACGGACGGCCAACAACGGGTCGGTGCTGTTCCACTGCCCGGGCTGCGATCAGCCGCACGCCGTGCGCGTCGTTTCTGATGGCAGCAAGCCGTGCTGGGGATTCAACGGCGATCACGAGCGGCCGGCGTTCTCGCCGTCCGTGCTGGTGACCTGGGGTCATCATGTGCCCGGCGCCGGCGGCCGCGGCACGGGTCCGCATTGCCAGTACGGCTGCGACGATCCCGAGGACGGCAACCCCGCCTGTTGTGGCGTCTGCCACTCGTTCGTGACCGACGGCCGGATTCAGTTCCTCGGCGACTGCACGCACGCCCTCGCCGGGCAGACCGTGCCCCTCTCCGCGAGAGACGACACATGACCTGCATCGGTTTCGCCCTCGGGCTCGCGCTCCTGCACTGCGACCTCGACGCGCCGGCGGTCCCGGCGGCTCGGCTCTGCCAGGTGATGACCTCGCCCGTGCAGTACGCGCGGACCGACGACT
>NZ_BBUX01000150.1:0-3477 GCF_000974725.1 Methylobacterium sp. ME121 | reverse complement strand
TCGGAAACTATTCGGGCCTCTACAACCTGCCGCTGACCTTCGTCGGCATCAACGGGCTGGGCAGCGTCGGCGTTCAGATGGGCGCCGGCGAGCAGGGCTCATCGCCGGTTCTGCGCGACTCCCGTATCATCGGCTTCGATACGGGCATCGACATCCAATCGAACGTCACCGGCAAGCTCGACAACGTCTCGGTGGATGGCTCGAAGAACATCGGTATTCGCACGCGCAACATTGCCAACTCGGACGCCGGCGACTGGACGTGGCTCGGTGTCAAGGTCGACAATTTCACGAAGACCGGCGATCTCGTCTCTTACGAAAGCGGCGGCGGCCTCAAGGTGCTCGGCTTCAAGGGGCTGGGCGGCGACATCGGCTGGCACATGAAGCTGCCGGATGGCACGGCGACGCAGGATTTCCAGTTCTCGGGCAACTCGATCGAGAACAGCGGCACCGCCTGCATGAAGTTTGAGCGGGTCGCCGGCGGCACCACCGGAGTTTTCGGCAACATCTCGATCGTTGGGAACGAGTTCGCCGGGTGCCCCACCGGCCTGTGGTTTGCGGGTCCCGGCGCCTCTGGCGCAGTAATCACCGGTAACAACTTCAGCTCGATCTCCGGCTTCCCGATCAAGCTGGATCCGGGCGCCAATAACATCGTCGTCGGGCAAAACACCGTCACGGGGGCGGTGTCATTGCAGGACAACCGCACGGCGTTCGCTGACGAGTATGGCTTCCTCAATCGGGCGGACACGGTAGCGATCGATACGTCCAGCTCGACGAACTACGCTTATGCCTACCACGTCACGGTGCCGCCGTTCCGCTCTGCCTCGATCCATCTGGTTCTTGAGGGTGTCATCCAGGGCGTGGGCGGGTTTGTGCGCGATGAAGAGTTCCTCCTGACGAACACTGGGGCGGGCCCGCTGGTCGTCACGCAGAAGTCGAGCACTCAGGGCGGAAGCGCCACGATCGATTTCGCTGTGGGGACCAACACGCCTGGCGTGGCCGATCTTGGCTATCGGCTCAATCAGGGCGGCAGGATTCAGGGCACCGCGACCATCGTCCCGCTCGGCAAGATGGTGAGCGTGTCGCGCTGACGGCCACCGAAATCTGTCTGCGCCCGGGCGCCGTTAGCGTCAGCGCCTGGGCCTCCTGCGCCTTCCTCCCCTGACATCGTGAGGACGACATGACCGACACCGCCAGCGCGGTGGCGCTGCGACGCCTGCGCGAGAGCGCCTTCAAGGGCATCGGGAAGCGACTCGCCGACGAGGATCTGCCGCGCCTCGGGCACGGCATCGGCGTCGGTGAGGATGAAATTCACGCCTTCCTCGACGTCGAGACGTCCGGCGGCGGCTTCGACAGCAAGGGCCGCCCGAAAGCGCTCTACGAGCCGCACCGGGCGTACGCACTTTCGCAGGGCGCCGCACGCGCCGAGCTCGTCCGGCTTGGGATCGCCTACCCGAAGTGGGGCACGAAGCCGTATCCGGCCGACAGCTACCCGCGCATCGTCCAGGCGCTCGCGGTCGATCCGCGCGTCGCTCTTGAGGCGACGTCGTGGGGGCTCGGGCAGATCATGGGCTCGAACCACGTCGCGGCCGGCTTCGATAGCGCGGCCGAGATGGTGGCGGCCTTCCTCGACAGCGAGGAGGCGCAACTTGCCGCGGCGGTTGCCTTCATCCGCGCCAACCACCTCGACGATGAGCTGCGCGACCACCGCTGGGCTGCGTTCGCCATGGGCTACAACGGCCCGGGCTACCGCAAGAACGCCTACGACACGAAGCTGGCGGCCCGGTACGCGTTCTGGCGCAAGGTCCCGGATACGCCATGGTCGCCGCCGGCGCCCGCCGTCGCGGCTGTGCTCGCTTCGCCCATCACGGATGAGAAGCAAGCCTTGTTGGTTCTCAAGAAGGCCCCCGCGGTGAGAGCCAAGCCCACCGCGAAGGCCGCCGCCCGCCGGCGGGCCTGACCCAAGCTCCGCGGATTCCGCGGTAGTTCGACCCGAGCCGGCCGGGCCCGCCGCGCACTCCCGACAATCGAGACCTGACATGAACCGCATCGCTCTCGCGGCGCTGGCGCTCGCCTGCGTCTGCTCTCCAGCCCTGGCCGCGACCGGTCAGCCGTTCGACCTATCCCGCGCTGCCGGCCACGGCGTGACGGTGCTCCTGCTCGGCTTGGCGCTCATCGGCGCGCTGATCTGCGCAGCCCGCCGCGCGCCCGGGCTGACGCTCGCTGCCGTGGCGCTCGCGGTCGCCGCCATCGGTCTCGGCGCTCATCCCGCGCTCGCCCAAACTGCCGCGACCGTCGCCCAGCCGGCCACGGACACCGCCGTCGTCACGGTGCCGCTCGGCACGTGGCTGGCCTCCTATGCCGCCGGCATCCAGGAGATCGTCGTCTCGCTCGTCATGGGCCTGATCGCGTTCGCATGTCGCCGCCTGCCGGCCGCCGCCGGCTCGGTGATCAAGGGCATCCTGACCCAGCAGCTCGTCGAGCGAGCCATCGCCTTCGGCTTTAACACCGTCCAGGGCGCGGCCGAGGGCATGAAGCTCTCGGTCGACGTGCGCAGCACCGTCCTGGCCAACGCGCTGAACTACGCCGTCCAGCACGCGCCGGAGTGGTTCATCAAGTGGGTCGGTGGCACCTCGGCGATCCGCGATCACATCATCGCGCTGCTGCCGCAGGATCCGGACGCCTCCCTCGCGCACGCCACGCCGACGGCGGTGGGCCCGACCACGGCTGACCCAGTCCGGTCACTCGGCTGATGTTCAGCCTCTCAGCCCTGCTGAGCACGCTGCTCGGCCTCCTCGCGCGGACGTTTTCGGACGCCATCGTGAAGGAGGTCGACAGCCTGCGGCACGATCAGGATCAGCGCGACCTCGGCGCGGCGCAGCAGGCGAACGCCTCCACGCTCGTCGCCGAGGCGCAGGAGGCCCGGGCGCGCGCGGCGGCCGACGCCGCTGCGGACGGCGAAGACGATCCCGCAGACGTGTTTCCGGAGGCGAGGTGATGGCCCGTATCGGCGTCCTGCGCTCGCTTGAGGGCGGCCGGCTCGGCTTCCACTGCCCAGGCTGCAGCACGATGCACGTCGTCCGCGTCGTGCCGGACGGCGCGCTTCCTTGCTGGGGCTTCAACGGCGATCACGAGCGGCCGACCTTCACGCCTTCCGTTCTCGTGTCCGGCACCTATTGGGAGCCGGAAGTCACCCCCGAGAACATCGCGGAATGGCGACGCGCTCCCTGGCCTCAGCACAAGGTCGAGCGCGTCTGCCACAGCTTCGTGCGCGACGGTCAGATCCAGTTCCTCGGCGACTGCACCCATGCCCTTGCCGGGCAGACCGTACCTCTCACCGCGGACGATGAGACATGACCTGCATCGGCTTCGCCCTCGGGCTCGCAATCCTGCACTGCGACCTTGCCGCGCCGGCGGTCCCGGCGGCTCGGCTCTGCCAGGTGATGACCTCGCCCGTGCAGTACGCGCGGACCGACGACC
>NZ_BBUX01000151.1:0-3350 GCF_000974725.1 Methylobacterium sp. ME121 | reverse complement strand
CGCGCCGGCCCCGGTCGCCGCGCTCGCGACCGCCCCCGCGACCGCGCGCGGCCGCCGCGTCGCCTTCTTCGGACACGACAGGGCCGAGCCCACGGTCCGGAAGCGGGTCGACGCCATCCGGGACGCCGGGTGGTCGGTCACCGTGTACGCCTTCGAGCGGGACCGCCCCGGCGGGGTGGTGGCCGAGGCCCCGGTGGCGGACGACGTCGTCACCCTCGGCCTGACCGTCGACCGGAACTACGCCCGCCGCCTGCCCCGCCTCGCCGTCGGCATCGCCCGGGCGCTGCGCCGCCGGCGCGACCTGCGCGCGGCGGACGTGATCTACGTGCGCAACCTCGACATGGCTCTCGTGGCCTGGGCCGCGGCGCGCCTCGCCGGGAGCCGCGCGCGCCTCGTCTACGAGGTGCTCGACATCCAGCGGCTGATGGTCCGGCGGGACGCCCCGGGGCGGATCGCCCGCGCGGTCGAGCGCTGGCTCCTCGGCCAAAGCGACCTCCTCGTCGTCAGCGCCCCGGATTTCATCGACCGGTATTTCCGGCCCGTCCAGGGCTTCGCCGGCGCGTGGCACCTCCTCGAGAACAAGGTCATGGGCCACCGCCTCGGCGAGGTGTCGACCCGCCTGGACCGCACCCGGACGGCGGAGCCGCCCTGGGTGATCGGCTGGTTCGGGACGCTGCGCTGCCGCCGGAGCCTGACGATCCTCGCCGCCATCGCGGACGCCCTCGGCGACTCGGTGCGGATCGTCCTGGCCGGGCGCCTCTCCGAGGAGGACATCGCCCCGCGCGCCCTGGCGGACACGCTGGACGGCCGGCCGAACATGTCGTTCCGTGGTCCCTACGCCAATCCCCGCGATCTTCCGGAGATTTACAGTGGGATTCACTTCAGTTGGGCCGTCGATTACCTCGATGACGGACTGAATTCGGACTGGCTCCTGCCGAACCGGCTCTACGAGGGCGGCCTGTGCGGCGCCCTGACTCTGGCGCGCGCCGCGACGGCCAGCGGCCGCTACGCGGTGGCGGAACGCCTGGGCTGGGCGTTTCCCGAGCCGCTCGCGGACTCGGTGACTTCGTTCCTGCGGACGCTGACGCCGGCCGCCTACGCGGAGCGACATGCCGACCTGCTCGCCCGCGACCTCGCCGCGTTCGTCGATGTCGGCGGCATGCGCGATCTCCTGGTCCGGCTCGACTAGGTCGCCGCCGCGGCGGCTCCGAGCCCGGCCGGGACTCGCCGGTGATTCGCCCGCCGCGCCGGACAGCGCACGGGGCGGCTGTCCCGCCCGCGGCGCGTGCCGTTCGGTACAGCGCCGTACCAACGAAATCAGTACTCGGACCCCAACATGGTAAACAACCGTGTACACGTGTTGCCTTTTAGCCTCAGCCAGGTAAAGCGAGCCTAAACCGACCGAATACTATCGACCCGAATAGGGACACCGAACCGAGATCACTGAATTGCGATCGAAGCCTTGCCAAGACGCACTCGCAATAAGCAGAGATACAGGAGGCAACATTTCCATATTTCTAAATCTGGCATTCGCGCGCCTAGATTCGGAAAGATCTTGCGTCGGGTCACCGACCGCTGGCGGATGACCTTGCGAATGCATCTCTCCATCAGCGTCGCCCCCCGCACCCAAACAAATCACCGTGTACGTACGTAGTGCCCGATGATTGTATTTAGCCCCGCGATTTAAGCGTTTAGATTCAGATAGGGTATTTACAGACGATTTTACGAAAGCTAGCATTGTTTCCGTGGTCATCGGCAATCGCCCAAGGCGACCGGCGCCACCGCGTATCTCAGTGTCACGCCGTCGGCGAGCGCATTGGGTATCCCGTCATCGCTGACATTCGGCTTCCTTCGAAAGGAGGTAATTCTCTATGGCCAGTCTTGGTACTCGAGACGCGCTCACCCTCGTTGAGCGGGACACGGCCGAAAGCCGCGGCGGCTTTTCGGGTGCACATGCCGGTGACAGCCCGGTCGTCGTCGAGCAACGGGACCAGTCCCGGGGCCGCTCCAGCCGCATCGTCATCATCGATCGACGGCAGCTCGTCGGCCGATGCCTCGCCGCCTCTCTCAGCGAGGCCGACCGGCAGACCTCGTTCGAGGTCTTCGCGGACATCGAATCGTGGAAGCGGCAGAAGCCGTTCGTCCCCGCGAGCGTGGTCGTGCTCTGCCGGCCCGACGGCAACCTGACCGAGACCGAGTGGACCGAGATCACGCGGGAACTGGCGTTCCTGCAGGGCGAGGCCGGCGCTCCGCCGGTGGCCGTCATCTCGGACGGCGAGAACCTCGACCAGATCGTGCGGATCATCAAGCTCGGCGTCAAAGGCTACATCCCGACGACGACCTCCGTGGACATCGCCCTGCAGGCCCTCCAGCTCGTGCAGGCGGGCGGCGTCTACATCCCGGCCGAGTGCCTCCTCCCCCTGCTGGCCAACATCAAGGTGGACGAGCCGGTCGAGGCCGGGGACGACGATATCTTCTCGCCGCGGCAGCTCTGCGTGGCCCGGGCGCTCCGGAAGGGGACGCCGAACAAGATCATCGCGTACGAGCTCAACATGTGCGAGAGCACCGTGAAGGTTCACGTCCGCAACATCATGAAGAAGCTCAAGGCCAAGAACCGGACCGAGGTCGCCTACCTGACCAACAAGTACTTCCTCCGGGAAGATTCCAGCCTGGCGAGCGTGAAGGCCCCGGCGGCCTGACCGCTCCGGCGCTGGCCCCGCCGCGGCGGGGCCGCCCGGGCAGAGATCCGGTCCGGCGCGCCGGACGGAGCTTCGGGGCCCCCTCGCGGGCCGCCTGTTCGGGCGGCCCGCGAGGGGGTCCGTTTGTTATCGGACCGGTCAGGGAGGCGGGCGGATCACCCGCCCGGCGCGATCGGCGCGGCCTCGACGCCGCAGGTCGGCGTCGCCGCCGTCTCGACCCGCCCGCCGGCCGGGCGGAGATCCCGCGTGCCGGAAAGGTCGCGCGCCGGGTCGGCGATCCCGAGGATCTGCGGGGCTTCCATCCGCCGATGTCGGCCCCGCCTCACGCCGTCGCGGCGGCGTCCGCGCGATGGGGAGCCGGCGGGATCTCGGCCTCGTCCCCGGGCGCGGCGGGGCGGCCCACGCTGCTGTAGGCGAAGCCGTGAGCCCGGACGTCGTCGGCCCGGTAGACGTTGCGGAGATCCACGAGGACCGGTCGCTGCATCACCGCCCGCAGCCGGTCGAGGTCCAGCGCCCGGAACGCGTCCCATTCGGTGACGAGGACCAGCACGTCCGCGCCCTCGGCGCAGTGATAGGCATCCTCCGCGAAGGCGACGCCGGGCAGGAGCGGGCGCGCCTGCTCCATGCCCTCGGGATCGTAGGCGCGGACCA
>NZ_BBUX01000152.1:0-2987 GCF_000974725.1 Methylobacterium sp. ME121 | reverse complement strand
TCATCTAAGTTATTTTCCTGGTATACGCGCATCATTGACGCGGGCGATTTGGGCCAAAGATGAGTGCTCGCAGCGCCGCGACGCCGTTCCCGCGCGATCTCGGCCCCCTTCTCAGCAGACGTGGCCATGCCGAACGCGCAGGATATTGACCGACCATTGCGGAGCGCCGCGGAGCACGAGGTCGTGATCTCCGGATCGGGCATCCGATCCGGAACGAGTCTGCGGCAGGATTTTCCAGAAGTTGCAGATCTCGACGAAGATCGCGCTTAGGGCGCCTGCTCGGCCGCCTGTCGGAGGCCGCGGCCGCCGCGGAGTCCGAGGGGCAGGTCCCCGCCGGCTTCGGAGCGGCGCTGATCGAGGCCGTGCCGGATCTGCGCCGCCGCGCGCTGACGCTGATCCGCGACGCCATCGCGGGCGACGTCCAGGGAGACGACCTCGTGCGGCTCACCCTCCTGAAGGCCTGGGAGCGCCGGGCGGAGTTCCGGAGCGGCACCGGGATGCCCGATCGGCTCGTCACGATCCTGCGCAGCCGCCCCGTCAGCGGCCGCGTGGCGTACCGCTTCGCGGTGCCGGATCCCGACGATGTCAGGTCGGCGGCGCTCCACGCCGGGCCGGCCGGCACGCGCGCTGTAAACCGGCATGTCTGCTGAAGCGGTCCACCGTGGCGCCGGCCCACGTCTCGCCGTACCGCGGACGCCGCGGCGTCGTGCGAGAAAAGCGGCGTACTGGTAAAAATCTCTCATTCACATGAGTGTGTTAGGCCCCATATCGCGGATGCGGAACGCGCCGTGCGCCCTCGGGTGTCGGCGGGTTCCGGACCCTTTCTTCGAGGTTGTGCCGGGCGGATGGCCCTCTTGTCCGGCACGGCCGCGAGGCCGGGCGCCCGCGCCGCTCCGGGCGCGCGTCCGGCCCGTTGCCCTTCCCTCCGCCGGCCCGCGCCCCGGGCGCGGGGCTTCGGAACGGCCTGTCCCGGCCGACGGCTCCCCACGCGCCGGACCGCCCGACGGGGTCGCCCTGCGGGGATGCCTCCCACCCGAGATCACCACAGAGGAGATCATGACCCGATTTCGCGCTGCACTGCTCGCGCCCGCCCTGATCGTCGCGGTCTGCACCGCGACGGGAGCCGCCGCGGCCAACCGGTTCGACGGGTCCTGGTCGGTCATCGCCACCGCGGAGAGCGGGAGCTGCACGGGCCCCTACAGCTATCCCATCGTCATCCGGGACGGGGCCGTGGACGACGCCGGCGGCAACGGCGTCGACGCCTCCGGACGGGCCGGGGCGGATGGCCGGATCACCGGCACGATCCGCAAGGGGCTCGCCAGCGTCTCGGTCTCGGGCCGCCTGCGCGGGTCCGCCGGGACCGGCCGCTGGACGCTCTCGGGGCTCGGCGCCTGCGCGGGGCGCTGGACGGCCCGCCGCACCAGCTAGGGCTCGGGGCCGGCGGCGGCCGGTCCTTCGCCGACCCGGTGCGCCGACCCGGTGCGCCGCACGGTCAGACGCTCAGGATGGCCCAGCCGTGGGCCGGCAGGGTCACGCGGGCCCCGGCACCGCCGGCCTCGGCGAGGTCGCCGCCGCCGGCCTCGATCGCCCGGGCCTCCGGCACCGGCAGCGTCGCGGCCGCGTCGGCGAGGTTCAGGGCCGTCATCACCCGCGCGCGCCCGTCGCCCAGCGCGAGCACGAGCTCTGCGTTGGCGAGGTGCAGCGTCCGCGCCCGCGCGCGGTGCAGCCCGCCCTGGCGCCGCCGGAGGGCGATCAGATCCTGGTGCAGCCGGTAGACCGGCCAGCCGTACGGGGCGAGATCCGCGGGCGTCGGCGGGAAGGCCGGCCGGATGGCGTCGTCGCCGCCGACCCGCTCCTCCTTCACGCCGCGGAAGGCCTGCTCGTCGCCGGCGTAGATCGAGGGCGTCCCGCCGCAGGTCAGCAGGATCGCCAGCGCGTGCGGCAGGTGCCGCTCGTCCGTGAGCCGGCTCGCGATCCGCGTCACGTCGTGGTTGCCCACGAAGGTCAGGGGCGCGAACCGGTCGAGATAGCCGTTGTGCCGGTCCAGGGCGTGGGCCAGCTCGAACAGGTTGCGATCGTTGAGGGCGCTCCAGATCGCCTTCCACAGCTCGTACTGGGTCACCGCGTCCAGGCCGCTGTCCTGCACGATCCGGGTGTAATCGCCGTGGATCACCTCGCC
The DNA here is from genome assembly GCF_000974725.1 of Methylobacterium sp. ME121. Lineage (NCBI taxonomy): Bacteria > Pseudomonadati > Pseudomonadota > Alphaproteobacteria > Hyphomicrobiales > Methylobacteriaceae > Methylobacterium > Methylobacterium sp. ME121. Next base: position 808 of record NZ_BBUX01000152.1, on the reverse strand, counting down.
GACAACGTAGGCCTCCGGATGCGCGAGGCGGACCTGCCGCAGGACGCGCGCCCAGAAGCGCGGCGGCACCGCGTAGGCCGCGTCCAGCCGCCAGCCGTCGGCGCCCCGGGCGATCCAGTGGCCCATGACGGCGGCGACGTGGTCGGTGACGCGCGGATCGTCGTGGTTGAGCGTGACGAGCTGCCGGTGCCCCTCGAAGCAGGCGTAGTCCGGCTCGATGCCCGGGCCGGAGCCCCGCGGCCAGGACAGCCTGAACCAGCCGGCCCGCTCGGATCCGGGCCCGTGCCGCAGGACGTCCTGGAAGGCGGGGTGGGCCCGCCCGACATGGTTGAACACGCCGTCGAGCAGGACCCGGAGGCCGCGGGCCCGGGCCGCCGCGATCAGCGCGTCGAAATCGGCCTCGTCGCCCAGGCGCGGGTCGATGCGGAAATGGTCGACCGTGTCGTAGCCGTGCGTGGAGGCCGCGAAGATCGGCCCGAGCGCCAGCCCGGACGCGCCGAGCTCGACCGCGTAGTCGAGCCAGCCGTGCAGGTGGGAGAGGCGGTGCGTGACCGGGGCGGCGCGCTCGGCCTCCTGGGGGGCCCCGACGAAGCCGAGGGGAAAGACCTGCCACCAGACAGTCTGTTCGATCCAGGACGCCACCCGACCTCCGTCCACTGCCAATCGGGACCGAACCCCGTCGTGCCGCGATGGTTGCAGGCCCCGGTGCAGGAGCGGGATCTTGGCCGCCCCGGCCGCGGCCTCGACCGCCGGTTTCCGCGTTCGACGAAGCGGCGCCGTCCGGGACGCGCGCCTCCGCGGCGCGGGC
>NZ_BBUX01000153.1:0-2847 GCF_000974725.1 Methylobacterium sp. ME121 | reverse complement strand
GCGCGGTGGCCGTGTCGGGCCGGCGCCCGAGGAAGGTGGCGAGGCGGCCGACGTCGCGGATGTAGTTGCGCTGGGTCTCGTGCGAGAACCGGCGCAGGCTCATGTCGTCGATCAGGCGCTGGCGCAGGGGGCTGACCGCGCTGGCGGGGAGAAGATCGTGCATCGTGGGGCTCCTCGGATGAAGGAGCCTCGATGCTCGACCCGCCTCCGACGGGCCTCAAACGATGCGCGACGGTCCCGACCCTACCGCGCCCTCACCACACGCACCCTCCCGCGCAGCGGGTTCGTTCTTCGGCCAACTCCGGCCGTCTGCTTCGCGACCATCCCGGTCATTCAGCCATTCTTGCTTGTATCCTGGAAGCAGACGTCGAGGGGTGAGGCTTGGTCATTTAGCGAGGGGTATCCCTCACGAACGATAGCGCGCCGGATCGTCGAGCGGGCCGCGTCGATGGCCAGCGTGGCGGCGCCTAGCGTCCGCGCCTCGGTTGGCCTGTTTAGTGCGTGGCGCGCTATGCTGCCCGCGAGGTCTTCCACCTCACCGGCCATGTTCTCCAGGCGCTCGGGGTCGGTCTCGCGGCGTGCGTCGGACCGGAGCTCCAGCAGCCGCGCGGTGGCCACTTCGATCCTCTCCCGGCGGATGCGCCCGAGGCGCTGCCTCACCCAGGCCGCCGTCGAGCCCAGGCCGCCACCCAGGATGGCCACGAGGTAGATCCAGCTCTCGTAGCGCTCGATGAAGGTCTCCTGCTCGCGTTCGTAGTAGTCGATGGCGCCTGGGTGGATGGGCAAGCGGGCGCTGGTAGCGTCCGCCGTATCCTCATAATCCGGATGGCTGACGTCTTCCGCTGCCGGGACGGTCTCGGCTAGGGCCGCGCGCATCTCGAACAGGTGCTGCGTCACCTCCGCGGCGAGGCTGCGCGACAGGTCGGCCCGCGCCATCAGGCGGTAAGACGAGCCGACTGTCGCCACGTCCTCCGCCGGAAGGCGCGGATGGCCGCCGAACAGGGCGGCCGGCACTGTGACCGGCTGCACGCGCGGCCAGCGCGCCAGCACCGCGGCGGTGTCGGGTACGCCGAACAGTGCGACCTCGCCATCGGCGCTCGCCTCTCGAACCAGCCCGACAACCCGCCGCGCGGCCGAGGACGTAGGCGTCGTCAACAGCACCATCGCGTCGATACGGCCGTCCCCAAGCGCGGCCGCCACATCGGTCTCCTCTACCGGCACGAGGGCGACAGCCTTCTGCGGTAGGGGGCCGCCTGGAGCGCCGGTCAGAAGCTCCATTTCGTAATGGGCGACCAAGGTGCCGACCAGCGCCCTATCGGCGGTCCTGTTCGACAGCACGCCTAGTCGCCTGGCCGCCAAATCCGGGAAATCCTTGATACCGGATTGCGCGGGGGCGACAACGAACGCCGCCAGCCTTCGCAAGACGGCTAGGGTAAGGCCGTTCCCCGGCATCGAGACGTCCGGACGGACTACCGCGAGGTCGGCCTTCGGTCTTGAGCGCCTCTGCACTCTCGCGCACCCCGTCGAAAGCCGACACCGTCAGCCGGATGCCGAGCTTCCTGCGGGCGAGTTCGTCGGCGTAGGCCCGTAACAGGGCCGGCTCGGGGCCGCCTTTCGGGGCGACCGCGATGGTCAGCGCCGTAGGCCGCATCAGGTGGAGCGCGGCGGCGATCCCGAGGACGACAAGGAACGCCAGACCGAGAAGAAGCCATGCTTCCCGGCCAACCGGAAATGCCAACTTACGCACGCACGCTCCTCGCCCGCCGCGGCCCTGCCAGATAGTGTTGCCCAGGTGGGCGACGTGATGCCTGTTTTCGAGTGGGCGAGGAGTAGGCCGCCGAGCAATCGGCCGCTCCTGCTTGGACGCGTGCGAGCATGTGGGGGGCTGCCCGCTCAGCCGGTAATCTCGCCGTCGACGTTCGGCTGGGGCACCGTTTTCGCGTTTCAGGATGTCCAAAAAAGGTACTCAGCGGCGATCCGGTTCAGCGCTATCGAGGACGCTTGGAAGCGCTTTCCCTCTCTCGGACCCCCCGGCTCGCCGGCGCGGGCTTTTTCGCGTGCCTCATCAAGCCTCATCAAGCACGATGCTGGCTGCCAGGGTGGCTATCGATAGGTCCTCGCCCTCAGCGGTGGATGTGCGCACGTGGTAGCCGTCTCCCTCGAGCTCCTGGACTCTTTGAAGCGCCTCGGTGGCTGTCTCGGCCTGATGGACGACGCTCGGCTTCTCGGTGTTGGCGAGGTTGGCGCCAGCGATGATGTAACCCATAGATCCTCCTGCTGGGCGCCCTGCATAGGCTGGCTAGATGGCGCTCGCGAGGCCGAGCCCCGCTCCATCGTAGCGGCGGACTACAGGCACACATGAGGGTATCTGGACTTGCCTCGAGAAAGTGGAGAGCTCTTTTCCTGAAGGAGGAGGGGTCCGATGGCAGACCGGAAGCAGACCTTTACCCCTGAGTTTCGTGCTGAGGCGGTGCGATTGGCCCAGACGAGCGGGCGGTCCCGCCGCGAGGTCGCCGCCGATCTCGGTGTCGGGCTCTCGACGCTGCGCAACTGGATCGACGGTCGACGCGAGCGGGAGATGGACAACCCACCGGCCGATCGGCAGGAGGACATGGCCGCCGAGCTCAAGCGTCTGCGGCGCGAGAACGAGGTGCTGCGCCAGGAGCGGGAGATCCTGAAGCGGGCCACGGCTTTTTTCGCCAAGGAGGGAAGTCGATGAGGTTCCGCCTCATCGACGCGGCGAAGAAGGACTTCCCTGTCGCGCGCCTGTGCAAGGTTCTCGATGTCAGTCCGAGCGGCTACTTTGCCTGGAAGAGTCGTCCGGCCTCGACGCGGCAGCGCGAGGAC
>NZ_BBUX01000154.1:0-2540 GCF_000974725.1 Methylobacterium sp. ME121 | reverse complement strand
CGCCCCCGGCCACCGGCCGCGCCGCAGCTCTGAGACCCTGCGGGGCCGGCGCGGGCGGGCCTCCCGCACCCGTACGGACCGACGCCCGACCGGGACCCGGCCGCGCAGGTCCGCAAGGCCACGGCAGAACGATGTGAGGGCCGACCCAAACGGGATCGATGCGGACCAAGTCCGCCTATCCGGCCACCCCGTCGACGCGGCGGGCGGCCGCGGCGCAGCCGGGCCCGGATGGCGACCGGCTCCGGGCGCGCGACGATGCCGGATCGGGCGAGCCGGATCCCTCGTGGCCTGTCGGGGAGCGGCGCGGCTCCGCTTGGCTGCCCGGGCACGCGGCCCGGATGCGAGGTCCAGATGCGAGGTCCAGATGCGAGGTTCAGATGCACAGTTCAGTGCGGGGCCGGCCGTGACGCGCCTCCTGGCGGCCGCCGTGGCCGCGTCCCTCCTGGCGCCGTCTCCGGCCCGGGCGATCGACTGCCGCAAGGCGGCCAGCCCGCTCGAGCGCATGATCTGCGCCGACGCGGCGCTCCGGAAGGCCGACGCCGCCCTGGGTTCGGCCTATGCCGGACTGCTGCGCGGCACGGACGACGCCGAGATCCGCGCGATGCTGGTCGCCAGCCAGAAGCGCTGGGTGGCGGCCCGGGACACGCGGCTCGGCGACCTGGACGCGGCCGGCGCTCCGTCCGACCCGGCCGACGCGCGCGCCGTCGTGCTGGCGGCGATCCGGGCACGGACCAGGGACCTGTCCGGCCGCTCGACGAGCGATCCGGCCCGGCCGCACTGGATCGCGGCGGCGCTGCGGCAGCGGGCCTTCGCGGCGCGGTTCACCGGCGGCCCCTTCGCGGGGTTCGACGCGGCGTGCGACTTCCTGCCCGTCGGGCAGGACCGGGTCTACGGCTGCTTCGGCAGCCGACGCTACCAGAACGGCGACCGGGTCTGCACGCTGTCCGACGACTGGGCGAGCGGCCACACCACCGAGACGCGCACGGTCGCGCGAGTCGTCGACGGCGCCGCGCGCACGGTCGCGACCTGCACGATCGGCGGGAGCGACGACGCGGAGTGCCCGGGTCCCGGCAACCCCGCCGGCCGCTGGACGCGGCCCGCCGCCCCGGCCGCCGCCGGCGCGGCGGCACCACCCGCCGGCCCCCGGGCCGTGCTCGACGTCGAACTGGCCCCGGACGCCGAGGCCGAGACCTGGCTCTCGACCTGCCTGACCGACCCCGCCTACCCGCCGCCCGACCCGGTTCCGGCGGCCCGGACGAGACCGGGGTCGAGCCCGCCCGCGCCTGCGGGCACCCCGAGCAGCCGGTGACGATGAGACCGCACGCCCCCGCGCCCGATCCGGCCCCCGCTCCCGTCCCTGATCCTGTCCCTGATCCAGCCTCTGGGCCGTCCCGCAGGCGTGGCGTCCGGGTCGCGGCGCTGACGCTCGGCCTGATGCTCGCCGGACCGGCCGCCGCGCAGGACGGGCCGCCGGCGCCGCGGGTCGCCTCCGCCGTGAAGGGCCTGCGCGTCGTGCCCCTCGCCGAGCTGCCGCGGGCCCCGGGCGGGGCGGGCCGCCGGGCCGGCTGCCCGGGCGAGGTCGCGCCGGCGCAGTCCGAGGCGGCGCGAGCCGTGGCCGCCCGGGACTGGTTCGTCCTCGGCGAGGCGGCGCTGGGCCGCTACCGGGCCGTCAGCTTCGCCAGCGACCTGCAGCAGGGGCCGAGCGGCACCTGCTTCGTCGCGGACGGCAATGTCGGCCTCTTCGACGGGGCGCGCCTCGTCGCCCTCGTGTACGGTGCCGGCCGGACCGGCGCGGTCGGCCGCATCGCGGCGCGAGCCGGCGGCGTGCGCCTCTGGGACGGCGAGCTGCCGCCCGCCCCGGTGGGCGACCTGACGCTGCGCGCGGACGGCACCCTGTCGCTGGAGCCGCCGGCCAAGGTCGAATCCGTCTGCGGCGGCCGCGGGTCGATCCCCGCCATCCGCGGCCGGCCGATCGACGAGGCCCGGACGGCGCTGATCGCCGCGGGCTGGACGCCGGTGAGGGGCGCGCCGAGCGACGATGCGCGGGAGCGGGATCTCGCCCGGCGCGGCGTGATCGAGGTCGACGGCTGTTCCGGGACCGGCCTCGCCTATTGCAGCTTCCGGTATGCCGGGGCCGCCGGCACGCTCTCGGTGACGACGACGGGCGAGGGCGCTCTGCCCGAGGTCCACGAATACGGGATCACGTGCCGATGAGGCGGATCCTGCGGGCGCTGACGCTGATCGCCGCGACGGGCCCGACCGCCGCCGTCGCGGCGCCCGCGCCGCCCTGCGCGGCCGACGCCGAGCGGCAGGCCCTCGCGCTGCCGCGCTTCCGCGGCGACGGCGACGCGCGGGCGACGGCCGATCCCGCTTCCGTCCGGTCCGTCGGCACCGTCGCGTCCCCGGTCGGGACGCGGCGCTTCCGGGGGATCGAGGTGGGGGCAGCATCGACAAGGGCGCGTATCGGATCCGGCTGATCGACGCGCCGATGACCGAGCGCCGCGGGCCGATAGGGCAGGGGATCCTCGAGCGCTCCGATC
>NZ_BBUX01000156.1:0-2299 GCF_000974725.1 Methylobacterium sp. ME121 | reverse complement strand
GGTCGCGCCGTCAGGGCCGCGCCGTCAGAGCCGCTCGGCCACCGTGGCGAGGTCCGCCCGCTCGCGCCAGTCGCCGACGCCGTGCTGGCGGGCGAATCGCAGCTCCGCGGCGCGGCGGGCGCGCTCGGGATCGCGGGCCCGCGCGATCGCGACCGAGCCGATCGTGAACGGCACCCCGAGGATCTCCTTGGCGAAGTCGACGCGGTAGTTCGGCATCCCGTACTCCCTGCTGCGGCGGCCCCGGCGCCGTTCTCGCGGAACGAAACCGCCCTCTCGTTCGTAGTCCGGTCCGTAAACCTCGCGAGGCTCGTCGCCCGGCGCACCGGTCCGCGGCGCCCGCCGGCATGCGGGCAGCGCCGGCTGCGTCTGATGCATATGGTGCGCCGTCGGCCCCGGTGAAGGGCCCCGGGGGGTGCCGGCAGGGATGCATCGCCGCAGCTTGCCCGGCGGCGCGCTCCGCCCGTATCGCTCGCGGCTCCGATCACCCTCCCCACACGGACCCGACCATGGCCCTTCCGCGGCGGCGTGCCTGCCTGCCCCCGACCCAGCCGTGACCACGCCCCTCGACGCGAAGGCCCGGCTCGGCCTGACGCTGATCGCCGGCGGGGCCGTGGCCAACATCTACTACAACCAGCCGCTGCTCGGCCTGATCGTGGCCGAGTTCGGCGACCGCGCCGCCCTGTGGGTGCCGACCACGGCCCTGGTCGGCTACGGGCTCGGCATCGTCGGGCTCGTGCCGCTCGGCGACGCCCTGCCGCGCCGCGCCCTGATCGTGGGACAGTGCCTCGGCCTCGCCCTGGCGCTGCTCGCCGTGGGCCTCGCCCCGAACCTCGCCTGCCTCGCGCTCGCCCATCTGGTGGTCGGGGTCCTGTCCTGCGCGGCCCAGCAGGCGGTCCCGTTCGCGGCCGAACTCGCCCCGGACGCGAGCCGCGGGCGGATCGTCGGCCAGGTCATGACCGGGCTCCTCACCGGCATCCTGCTCGCCCGCACGGCGAGCGGCTTCCTGGGGGCGCATCTCGGCTGGCGGCCGGTCTTCCTGGTCGCGTCCGTGCTGGCCCTCGCCATGGCGGGCATCGCGCGGGCCACCCTGCCCCACACGGTGCAGACGCACCCGCTGCGCTACCGCGCCCTGATGCTGTCGATCCTCCACCTCGCCCGCAGCCAGCCGGTCCTGCGCACGGCGAGCCTGTCGCAGGCGCTGCTGTTCGCGGGCTTCAACGCCTTCTGGGCGACCCTGGCCCTGCTGGTCGAGGGGCCGCCCTTCGGCCTCACCGCCGCCGGGGCCGGGCTGTTCGGGGTGATCGGCGTCTGCGGGGCCTTCGTGGCGCCGATCTCGGGCCGCTTCACCGACCGGCGGGGGGCGAAGCCCGTCGTCCTCGGCGGCAGCCTGCTGGTCGCCCTCTCCTTCGCGGTGCTCTGGGCGGGGGGCACCTGGTCGCTCGCCGCGGTGGCGCTCGGCGTGCTGCTCATCGACATCGGCATGAACGGCGCGCTCATCGCCAACCAGACGCGGGCCTACGCGCTGGTCCCGGGGGCGCGGGGCCGCATCAACACCGTGCTGTTCACGACCCTGTTCGTGTTCGGGGCGCTCGGCGCCTACGCCGGCTCGCAGGCCTTCCTGCTCGTCGGCTGGCCGGGCGTCTGCGCGGTCGGCCTCGCCTTCTCGGCGCTGGCCGTGATCGTGGCGGCCCGCGACCCGCACCCGCCGGGGGCGCGGCCTACCTGAGCACCCGCGACAGCCGGCACCAGCCCGCCCTGTCGGGCGGCAGGCCGAAGCGCAGGCGCTCCGGGCGCCCGGCGAAGCGCCGCACCGCGATCCCGGACGCCGCCAGCCGCCGGTAGAGGTCCGGCCCGTCGGGGAAATCGGCGGTCCGGAACAGGCACGTGCCGCCGACGACGCGGCCGCCGGCCCGGGCGATCATCCGGTCGAGGCGGCCCGCGTCCGCGGCCCGGGCCCGGGCGGCCTCGGCGCGCCAGCCCGCGTCCGACAGGGCCGCGCGCCCGATCGCCAGGGCGGGGCCCGACACCGCCCAGGGTCCGAGGGCCTCGGCGATCCGGGCCGCCGTGCCGGGCTCGGCGACCGCGAAGCCGAGGCGCAGGCCGGCGAGCCCGTAGGTCTTGCCGAAGGAGCGCAGCACCACGAGGCCCGGCGCCGAGTCCGGTGCGGCGACGTGAGGGCACAGGCTCTCCACCGTCTCCAGGTCGGCGAAGGCCTCGTCGGCGACGAGCAGGCCGCCGCGCCGGTTGAGCGCCGCGGCGAGCGCCCGGCGCTCGGCCAGCGGGTGGGTACCGCCCGTCC
>NZ_BBUX01000157.1:0-2255 GCF_000974725.1 Methylobacterium sp. ME121 | reverse complement strand
AGCTATGCGGGAGATTGGGTGACGACGGTGAGTTGAAGGCGGCGTATCGAGGCGGGTGTCGAGCCTGCCAGAACCTCTCAGCGAGAGCGATACGCCATGGAGATACCTACCAACGTCGTCCGACTTCGTCATCCCGAAGACCTCGACGATCCCCTGACCGAGGTGCTGCGTAGCGGCGCTCGCCGCCTGCTCGCCCAGGCTGTCGAGATGGAGGCGGACGCGTTCCTGAGCGCGATGCAGGACCTGCGACTGCAGGATGGACGGGCCCGGCTGGTGCGGCACGGCCACGGGCCGGAGCGGGCGATCCAGACCGGCATCGGCCCGGTGCCGGTCGCGCGGGTCCGTGTCCGGGATCGCGGTGCGAGCGGGTCTGAGGACCGGGTCCGGTTCACCTCGACCATCCTGCCGAAATGGGCGCGGCGCACCCCCAGCCTGGATGCGCTGCTGCCGGTCCTGTACCTGCGCGGCATCTCGACCGGCGACTTCCAGGAGGCGCTGGCCGCCCTGCTGGGGCGCGACGCCCCGAACCTGTCGCCGGCCGTCATCGCCCGGCTGACGGCGACGTGGGCGGATGAGTACGCCCGCTGGCAGGCGCGCGATCTCTCCGCACGCCGCTATGCCTACGTCTGGGCCGACGGCGTCTATCTGCAGGCGCGGATGGCCGAGCAGGCAGACTGCATGCTCGTGCTGATCGGGGCGACGCCCGAGGGCAAGAAGGAGCTCGTCGGGTTCCAGGTGGGTGCGCGCGAGAGTGCCCAGAGCTGGCGGGAGTTGCTCGTCGACGTGAAGCGGCGCGGGCTGTCGATCGCGCCCGAGATCGCGGTCGGCGACGGCGCTCTCGGCTTCTGGCGGGCGCTGGACGAGGTCTTCCCCGGCACCGCTCACCAGCGGTGTTGGGTCCACAAGACGGCCAAAGTCCTCGACAAGGTGCCGAAGTCCATCCAGCCGGCGATGAAGGCGGACCTGCGCGAGATCCACGGCGCGCCGACCCGGGCGGCGGCCGAGGTGGCGCTGGCCGTCTTTGTCGAGAAGTACGGGGCCAAGTACCCTCGGGCCGCCGCCTGCCTGACCAAGGATCGTGACAGGCTGTTGGCGTTCTACGACTTCCCGGCCGAGCACTGGGATCACCTGCGCAGCTCGAACCCGATCGAGAGCGTGTTCGCGACAGTGCGGCATCGGACCGTGCGGACCAAAGGGGCGCTCTCGGCCACGACCGCCAAGCTGATGGTGTTCAAGCTCGTGATGGCGGCGTCGAAAACCTGGCGCCGGCTGAAGGGCGAAAACCAGTTGCCGAAGGTCGTGGCCGGCGTCATCTTCCGCGACGGGACCGAGGTCGTCGCGAGCCCAGACCACCGCGCCGCCTGACCGCCGCCGTCACCTAAAATCCGGCATAGCTCGCGTAATGGTAGCGCTAGACCCTGGCGTCTTTGATGGTGCGGTTCATCCGCTCGACTTGACCGTTATCCGGTATGCTCGACGGACCGTCTTGTATCTTGGAGTTGCCCGCTGACGCGAAGCCAGCGAGGCTACACGGTGAGGGTGATCCCGCGTTAGCCTTGGGCTTGTAAGCCTGCGACAAAGTAAGGTGCGGCCCTCACCCCCACAGTCCCGAACCCGGACAGCCGCTCGGGCCCGAGCTCGCATTCGCAAGGTAGGGTCATGGACGAACAACGCACCATCTTTGTCGGCATCGACGTGTCCAAGGACCGCCTCGACGTTCACCTCAGACCCTCAGGCGAGGCCTTCCATGTCCCTCGCGACGCGAAGGGGCTGGAGGTTCTCGCGCGCCGCTTCGGTAGCCTCCCGGTTGGCCTCGTCGTTCTGGAAGCCACGGGCGGCTTCGAGGGGAGTGTCGCTGCAGCGCTCGCTGCGGCCGGACTGCCGCTCTGCATCGTCAACCCACGCCAAATCCGCGACTTCGCCAGAGCCATGGGCCGGCTGGCGAAGACCGACACGCTCGACGCTGAGGTGATCGCCCTCTTCGCTGAACGCATCAGACCACCAGCCAGGCCCCTGCCAGAACCGGAGAGAAGCCACTTCGCCGAGCTCGTGAGCCGGTGGCGGCAGATCATCGGGATGATCAACATGGAGACCAACCGCCGCGATCAAGCCGTGGACAAGCAGCTGATCCGGAGGCTCAATCGGCACATCACCTTCCTGGAGAGAGAGCTCTCGGAACTCGACGGTGACATTGGTCAAGCCATCAAGGCCTCTCCGGTCTGGTGCGAGACCGAGGCGCTGCTCAAGTCCGTTCC
>NZ_BBUX01000158.1:0-2204 GCF_000974725.1 Methylobacterium sp. ME121 | reverse complement strand
AGGACCTGCGCCGCTTCCAGGTCGAGCAGCGCGAGGCCGGCGTGCCGGTGCCGACCCTCAACGCCATCGTCTCGGCATTGCGCTTCTTCTTCACCCACACCCTCGACCGGCCCGACCTCGCGCGCCAGCTCGTCCGGCTCGCCTATCCGCGCACGCTGCCGGTGGTGCTCAGCCGCGACGAGGTCACCCGGCTGCTCGACGCCACCACCTGCCTCAAGCATCAGGCTGCTCTGTCGGTGGCCTATGGCGCCGGCCTGCGCGTGGCCGAGGTCGCAGCGCTCAAAGTCATCGACATCGACAGCGCGCGCATGCTCATCCGGGTCGAGCGCGGCAAGGGCGGACGATACCGCAACGCGCTGCTCCCGGCGGACCTGCTCACCCTGCTGCGCCAGTGGTGGAAGGTCGGACGCCAGCAGGGCGTCATGCAGCGTGACGGCTGGCTGTTCCCGGGCCAGCATCCGATGAAGCCGATCAGCACCCGCCACCTCCACCGCATCGTGGTCGAGGCGGCCCGGGCGGCCGATATCGCCAAGCGGGTCGGCCCGCACACCCTGCGCCACAGCTTCGCCACCCACCTCTTGGAGGACGGCATCGACATCCGGGTGATCCAGGTCTTGCTCGGGCACGCCAAGCTGGAGAACACGGCGTTCTACACCAAGGTCGCCACCCGCACGGTACGCACCGTGACCAGTCCGCTGGACAAGCTGGGTCTGTTCAAGACGGGAGAGATCGCGCCCGGCTGAGACGGTGCGCGCCGCGATCGAGGTCGCCGACGTCTTCCGCGCTGCTGGGCCGGCCTACCGGGCGGCCCAGGCCGGCCACCTGAGCCTGCGGCAGCTCAAGGTCATGGCGGCGATCGAGCACTGCCGCACCGCCGCGCTCGGCGGCCACGTCGAGGGCTGCGGCGACTGCGGCCACCGGCGGATCGCCTACAACTCCTGCCGCAACCGGCACTGCCCCAAATGCCAAGGGGCGGCGGCCCGCACATGGCTGGCCGAGCGCGAGGCCGACCTGCTGCCGGTGGGCTACTTCCACGTCGTGTTCACCCTGCCGACGCAGGTCGCCGACATCGCCCTCCAGAACAAGGCCGCCGTCTACGACCTGCTGTTCCGCGCGGCGTCGGAGACGATGCTGACCATCGCTGCCGATCCCAGGCACCTCGGCGCCCGCATCGGCCTGACCGCCGTGCTGCACACCTGGGGCTCGGCGCTGACGCATCATCCCCACGTCCACATGATCGTGCCCGGCGGCGGCCTCTCGCCTGATGGTGCACGGTGGGTGTCGTCGCGGCCGGCCTTCCTCCTGCCGGTGCGGGTGCTGGGCAAGCTGTTCCGCCGCCTGTTCCTGGTCGGGCTGAGCGCGCTGCACGCGGCCGGACGGCTCGTCTTCTTTGGCGGCCTAGCGCCCCTGGCCGAGCGCCGCGCCTTCCTGCGCCATCTGTCCCCGGCCCGGACGAAGCGCTGGGTCGTCTACGCCAAAGCCCCGTTCGCCGGTCCCGCGGCGGTGCTGGCCTACCTGTCGCGCTACACCCACCGTGTGGCGATCTCGAACAGCCGGCTGATGAGCTTCGATGAGGCCGGCGTCACCTTCCGCATCAAGGACTACCGTCGCGACGGGCCTGAGCGCTACGGCACCCTGACGCTGGGCCCGCACGAGTTTATCCGGCGCTTCCTGCTGCACGTCCTACCCAAGGGCTTCCACCGCATCCGCCACTACGGTCTGCTCGCCAGCGCCGGCCGCCGGGCCAACCTCACCCGTATCCGAGCGCTGCTCGCCGTCCCGCCGCCGGTCATCCCGCCCGAGCCCACGGCGCCGCCCGACTGGCGCTCACCCTGCCGGTGCTGCGGCGGCCGCATGACGGTCGTCGAGACCTTCGGCCGCTTCCTGCAACCGCGCGGTCCGCCGACCGCGTCCGCCCTGACCGGGATGAGAGCACCGTGACCCGGCACGTCGTCAGCCACCATCATGCCGCCGGCCTTCGAGCCGCGGCCGGAGGAGCGTTGCGCCCCGACCGCCTCGACCCGCACTTCCGGCCGCCCGATCCAGACCGAGACCCGCCGGCCATCGCTCCGACCACCCCGTGCTGGCCGTCGGCCTGTCCCGGCGGATCACCCCGCCATCTCCGCCGAGCCCCTCGCCGGCCATCGCGCTCGCCCGCGCCATCAGGCCGGATCGCTCAATCCCCATAGCCGACTGCCTCGGTC
>NZ_BBUX01000159.1:0-2008 GCF_000974725.1 Methylobacterium sp. ME121 | reverse complement strand
TCGGTCCTGCAGGAGCGCCGCCAGCGCGCCCTGGAGGCCGAGCGCGTCGCCCTGGAGCGCGCCCGCGCCGAGGCGCAGGCCGCCGCTCTCGCCCTGGAGACCGAGCGGGCCGCCCGCGAGGAGGCCGAGCGGGAGCGGATCGAGCGCGCGCGGGTCGCCGCCGAGGAGGCCGAGCGTGCCGCGCCCGTGCCGGCGCTGCCCGAAGCCTCCGCGCCGGACGCGGAGCCGGTGCCCCTGTGGCGCCAGCCCTTCGTCGCGCCGCCGGGCGTCCGCTTCTTCCGCACGCCGGACCGCCGCCCGGTCCGGCCCGCGGTCGAGCTGACCGCCTCCACGGCGGCGATCGCTCCGGTCGCGGCCGCGCCGGTCGCCGCCGCGCTGGTCGAGACGGTCGCCGAGGCCCCGGCCCGCGACTGGTCGGACCTGCCGGACTGGTCCGAGGTCCAGCCCTGGTTCGACGGCGGCGACTGGTCGTCCGTCGATGCCTGGTCGGCCCTGGAGGCGCCGCCCGCCGAGGTCGCGCCGACCCCGGCCGCCGTCGCGGCGCCGGCGGCGTCCGACGAGCGCTTCGTCTCGATGCCGCTCGACGTCTCGCACCTGCGGTCGCTGCCGCCGCGGCCGGTCTACGTGCTCGATCGGCTCGTCCGGTTCGACCAGCCGCCGCGCCCGGCCGACGGGCAGGATAACGGGACGGAGACCGGACCGCGGATGGAGGAGGCCGCCACGATTCGGAGCGCCTTCCTGCCGCCCGTCGTGACGCCGGCCGCGTCCGGCCTGTCGCTGGTCTTCGGCCCGGGCAGCGCCGCGGCCGAGCCTCCGGCCACGCCGGTGTCCGAGGCGCCCCGCCGCGCGCCGGCTCTCAGCGCCATGGCGGCCCGGGCGGCGATCCGCGCGGCCGGTCAGCCGAGCGTCGTCCCGCCGGCGCCACCGGCCCAGCCCGAACCCGCTCCCGCCCCGGTCTCTGCCGCTCCGGTCGCCGCGCGCGCCGAGGTGGAGCGCGTGGTGATCCCGATGACACCGCGTCCGGTCCTGCTCCGCGGCAAGCTGGCGCCGCAGCCGGAGCCGGTCGAGGCGGACGTCGAGGCCGAGGCCGAGCCGGCCGCGGCTGCCGTCGAGGCGGTCGAGGTCCCGGCGCTGCCGGCCCCCGCGCCGGCGTCGGTCCCCCTGGTGGCGCCCCGTGCGCACCTGATCCCCGCCGGCCGCCACCTCGAGATCGCGCCGATCGAGAACGCCGATTACGAGCTGCCGTCGCTCGAACTGCTCGCCCTGCCGGCGCCGGGCGGCAGCGAGGAGGTCGACGCCGACGTGCTGGAGCAGAACGCCCTCAACCTGCAGCAGACGGTCCAGGATTTCGGCGTGCGCGGCGACATCCTGGCGGTGCGGCCGGGCCCGGTCGTCACCCTCTACGAGCTCGAGCCCGCCCCCGGCACCAAGTCCAGCCGCGTGATCGGCCTGTCGGACGACATCGCCCGGTCGATGTCGGCGGTCTCGGCCCGCGTCGCGGTCGTGCCCGGCCGGAACGTCATCGGCATCGAGCTGCCGAACGAGACCCGCGAGACGGTGTACCTGCGCGAGCTCCTCTCGTCGGCCGACTTCGCCGAGAGCAAGCACAAGCTGGCGTTGTGCCTCGGCAAGAACATCGGCGGCGAGCCGATCATCGCCGACCTCGCGCGCATGCCGCACCTGCTGGTGGCCGGCACCACCGGCTCGGGCAAGTCGGTGGCGATCAACACCATGATCCTCAGCCTGCTCTACCGGCTCAAGCCGGAGGAGTGCCGCCTGATCATGGTCGACCCGAAGATGCTGGAGCTGTCGGTCTACGACGGCATCCCGCACCTGCTCTCCCCCGTGGTCATCGACCCGAAGAAGGCGGTCATCGCCCTCAAGTGGGCCGTGCGCGAGATGGAGGAGCGCTACAAGAAGATGGCCAAGATCGCCGTCCGAAACATCGACGGCTACAACGCCCGCATGAAGGAGGCCCGCGACAGGGGCGAGATCATCACGCGCACGA
>NZ_BBUX01000160.1:0-1937 GCF_000974725.1 Methylobacterium sp. ME121 | reverse complement strand
CCCGCGGGTTCGTTCCTCGGAGACTTTCGTACGCCTGCCGGCGCCCGAAACTCTTCACGTAAGCCGCCGGTCTGCTTCAGAGAAGAGAACCGGAAAGGCGGTCGTCTTCCTCTCGATCGTCGACCCCCACTCGATCTTTCAGATTGGATCTGAGCGTGTTTTCGGAAACTCCAGCGGGAGGTTGTTGAGCACGCGCCAGAGCTCGTAGCCGACAGAGACGGTCTCCATCCGGATCCAGCCCCGCACCTTTGCCCCCAGTGGGATGAAATCGGCGTCGGGCCACGCGGACCGGTCGGGGTCCTGATCGACCAGCACGCGAAACAGGCCGCTCTGTTGCGCCGAGGGATCGACGGCACGCACCCGCCCATCGAACATGCCGTGGGCCACCGACGGCCAGCCGCTAAACTGGATGGCCGGCCAGCCCTCGAAGGCGAGGCGCACGCTCTGGCCGGGCCGGATCAGGGCGACGTCGCGCCCGTCGACCATCAGCTCGACGACGCGGACCGGCGCGAGCGGCGCGAGGGTGGCCAGAGTTTCCCCCGCGTTGACCAGCGTGCCGGCGGCCGCCGCGTTGATGTGCAGGATCCGGCCGTCCCGCGGCGCCCGAACGAGCTGCGCCGATTGGCGGTTCACGGTCACTTCGAGTCGGCTGAGCTTGGCCTTGGCCTCGGCCAGCTTCGCGCGCTGCTCCGCCACGCGGATCTGCGCGGCCTCGAAGTTGCGCCGCGTCACGAAGCCCTTGTCGGCGGCCTCGCGCGTCTGGCTGACCTGGCTCTCCGCAACCTTCACCGCCTGCTCCGCCGCAGCGATCTCGGCCTCGATCTGCTCCCGCTCGGCCGCGAGCCGCTTCAGCAGGAACGGATCGTTGTCGACGAGACGGGCGATAGGGTCCCCCGCGCGAACCCGTTGACCATCCTCGACGTACCAATGCTCCACACGACCCTGGACCAGGGCCGTGACCGTCTGCACGCGGTCGGCGGGGTTCGGGGCGATAACGCGCCCCGTCCCGGCCGAGGTCTGCACCCAGGGAACATACAGAAGGACCAGGACCGCGAGGCAGATCCCGATGCCGATGATCCAGGCCAGGACGGCCGCCGCGCGGGGAGGCCGGATCGAGGTCAGGGTCGGGAAGCTTTGGATATGTTCAGGCCGCGACAGCATGGGTCCTCTCACGCAGCTTGGCATTGTCGAGCCGGTCCTCACGCTCGGTGGCGCGCACATAGCCGTGCAAGCCCAGCCGGATCTGGTCATCGTAGATCGGTTGTGGGGGGCGCCGGGTGACATGCAGCACCGTCGTGCCCGCCTCCCGGAACCTTGCGAGCGCCGCCGCGACGCGATCCGGTGGAAGCAGGTCGAACAGCGTCGACAGGACGACGAGCTTCGGCGGTTGCAGAAGGGTGGCGGCCAGCTTCAGCGCGACGGCCTCACCCGCCGAAAGCGGCGAGCCGGACGCGGACAGCGGCGTATCGAGGCCGTAGGGCAAGCGCCGGATGCGCTCGACCAAGCCAACACGCTCCAGGCAATCGTGGATCGTGGCCGGATCCTGACCCTCGACCAGCGACAGGTACTCGCGGATGGTCGTCTCGGCGAGCGTCGGCCGATCCAGGACAAGGATCTCCGACCGCAGCTTCTCCGGATTGAACGCCGCGATGTCGGCTCCGCCGACCATCACCCACCCACGCTGCGGCCGAACCCTCCGCGCGAGGAGCGCCGCGACCGTCCGCTCGATCCCCTCGTCGGCGGCCACGGCGAGGATCTCACCGCTCTCGACCGCGAAGTCGAAGCGGCAGCCTTCGACCTCAACATCGCGCAGGCGCAGGCTGCCATTGGCGGGGCCAGGGCCGGTCCACCCATCCCCGTCCGCCTGCTCGATCCCGTCGAACAGCGACAGTTCGTGGAGCGCCGCGACGAGGTCGTAGAAGGTCCTCGCATGCGAG
>NZ_BBUX01000161.1:0-1900 GCF_000974725.1 Methylobacterium sp. ME121 | reverse complement strand
GGACCGCGTTCCGTCTCCATCGGCGCTTCGGCGTCTTCCGGAGTCGGAGCTTCAGGCGGTGGCGGACGCGGTGCGCGCCGAGATGATCGACGCGGTCTCGATCACCGGCGGCCATCTCGGCTCGGGGCTGGGCGTGGTCGAGCTGACGGTGGCGCTGCACCACGTGTTCGACACCCCCGACGACCGCATCGTCTGGGACGTCGGCCACCAGTGCTACCCGCACAAGATCCTCACCGAGCGCCGCGACCGGATCCGCACGCTGCGCCAGGGCGGCGGCCTGTCGGGCTTCACCAAGCGGAGCGAGAGCGTCTACGATCCCTTCGGCGCCGCCCACTCGTCGACCTCGATCTCGGCCGCGCTGGGCATGGCGGTCGCCCGCGACCTCGACAACGCCACCGCCAAGCAGAAGGGCGGCGCGCAGAAGCGCCGCAACGCCATCGCGGTGATCGGCGACGGCTCGATGTCGGCCGGCATGGCCTACGAGGCCCTCAACAACGCCGGCGCCCTGCACTCGCGCCTGATCGTCATCCTCAACGACAACGACATGTCGATCGCGCCCCCCGTCGGCGCCATGTCGGCCTACCTCGCAAGGCTGGCGTCGGGTGGCGCCTACCAGTCCCTGCGCGAGACCGCCAAGCAGCTCGGCAAGCTCCTGCCCAAGGCGCTCTACCAGCGCGCCGCCGCGGCCGAGGAGTACGCCCGCTCGCTGGTGGTCGGCGGCGGCACCATGTTCGAGGAGATGGGCTTCCACTACGTCGGCCCGGTCGACGGGCACAACCTCGACCACCTGCTGCCGGTGCTCAAGAACGTCCGCGACGCCGAGCACGGCCCGATCCTGCTCCACGTCGTCACCCAGAAGGGCAAGGGCTACGCGCCGGCCGAGGCCTCGGCCGACCGCTACCACGGCGTGGTCAAGTTCGACGTGGTCTCAGGGATCCAGGCCAAGGCCAAGCCGAACGCGCCGGCCTACACGCGGGTGTTCGGCGAGAGCCTGATCAAGGCGGCCGACGCCGACGACAAGGTCGTGGCGATCACCGCCGCCATGCCGGGCGGGACCGGCATCGACCTGTTCGGCAAGGCGCACCCGGACAAGACCTTCGACGTGGGCATCGCCGAGCAGCACGCGGTGACGTTCGCGGGCGGTCTGGCGACCGAGGGCTACCGGCCGTTCGTGGCGATCTACTCGACCTTCCTGCAGCGGGCCTACGACCAGGTGGTGCACGACGTGGCGCTGCAGAACCTGCCCGTGCGGTTCTGCCTGGACCGGGCGGGCCTGGTCGGCGCGGACGGGGCGACGCACGCGGGCGCGTTCGACCTGGCGTACCTGTGCTGCCTGCCGAACATGACCGTGATGGCGGCGGCCGACGAGGCCGAGCTGGTGCACATGGTGGCGACCGCCCACGCCCACGACACGGGCCCGATCGCGCTGCGCTACCCGCGCGGCGAGGGGGTGGGCGTCGAGCTTCCGGAGCGGGGCGAGGTCCTGGCGATCGGCAAGGGCCGGGTGGTGCGCCGGGACGCGGAGGCGCGGGTGGCGCTCCTGTCGCTCGGCACGCGCCTGGCGGAGGCCTTGAAGGCGGCGGACGCGCTGGCCGAGCAGGGCGTGGCGGTGACGGTGGCGGACGCGCGGTTCGCCAAGCCGCTGGACGAGGCGCTGATCCTGGATCTGGCGCGCGACCACGAGGTGCTGATCACGGTGGAGGAGGGCTCGCGGGGCGGGTTCGGCGCGATGGTGCTGCACCTGCTGGCCGAGCGCGGCGCGCTGGACGCGGGCGGCGTGCGGGTGCGGACCATGACGCTGCCGGACGCCTACCAGGACCACGACAGCCCGGAGAAGATGTACGCAGAGGCAGGCCTCGACGCCAAAACCATCGTCCGGACCGCCCTCGACACACTGCCC
>NZ_BBUX01000162.1:0-1900 GCF_000974725.1 Methylobacterium sp. ME121 | reverse complement strand
GGACACGTTGCTCGCCGCCGCGCTCGCCTCGGCCACGACGGCGCGCAGCTTCGTCAGCATGGTCTGCAGGGCGAGGCCCATCGTGTCCTTGTCGGAGAGCGGCCTGGCCTCGACCGTGAGGTCGCCCCGCGCGATGGCGTTGGCGAGCGCGGCCGTCGCGTTCAGGTTCTCGGTCATGCGGCCCATGGCGCCGACGAGGTCGCCGAGCTCGTCGTTCGAGGTGACCCTCACGGTCTGGCTCAGGTCGCCCATGGCCACCGCGTCGGCCAGGGTCACGGCGCGGCCGAGCCCGCGGGAGATCGAGAGGGCGAGCCAGGTGGCGATGCCGAGGCCGAGGAGGAGGGCCGCCGCCGCCACGGTCAGCAGGATGGTCTGACCCTGGGCCGATTCCGCGTTGGCCTGGACCGCGGCCTCGTCCATGAAGCGCTTCTGCCGCTCGGCCAGGGCCTCGAACGCGTCGATCGCGGTCGTGCTCACCTTCGCGTAGTCACCCGAGGCCAGCTCGGCCGCCTTCACCGATGTCCCGGTCTCCACGACGGCCAGCGCGCGCTGGAACGAGGCCGCCCAGGTCGCGAACCGCTCGCGGACGCCCGCGACGGCGACGCCCGCCGTCTGGGCCGCCGGGGCGAGTTCCTCCAGGGAGCGGTTGATCTCCTCGCGCGACTGCTTGGCGAGGGCGACGCGCTGCTGCAGCGCCTCGGCGCTCGTCGTCCCGGTCGCGGAGGTGAGCTGGCCCCAGGCCCGCTCCACCCGGCTCTTGAACACCGCGGCGACCCGCGCCAGCCGGTCCGCGGCGGGGTTCTGGGCGTCCGCCGGCGCGACGATCAGGGCGTCGAGGTCCGTGCGCAGGGCGGCCAGCGCCGGGCGACCCGCGGCATTGATCTCGGCCCAGGTCTTCCCGTTCGAGTTCTCGCGGGTCATCTCCAGGGCGCGGGTCCCCAGGTCGGTCTGCTTCTCGAACTTGCCCATCAAGTCCTCGAACAGGCGCCGGCCCTCGTCGGACATGAGGAGCGGCCTCACCTTGGCCAGGGCCGCCATGGCGTCGGCCCGGTTGTTCGTCACGCGCTTGGCGAACTCCGCCATCTGCGCCTCGTCCGGGCTGAGCAGGGCGCCGCGGACGTTGAACCCGGCGCGGATGGCGTTCGCCTTGCCCTCGAGGACCAGCTTCTGCACCTCGGCGCGGCTGAGGACGTACTTCATCGTGGCGTCGGCCGCGGTGAGCCGCTGGTAGCCGACGCCGCTGGCGGCCCCGAGGAGGACGAGGATCGCGCCGAAGCCGACCCCGAGCTTGGCCTTGATCGAGAAACGCATCGTACTCACCCCTACGCACACAACGCTTCGAGAAGACTGCACCAGGACTTCAGTTGAGGATCTGCTCGAGGTCGGGGACGATGATGAAGTCGTCGCCCGCCTTGACGATCGCGCGGATGTACTCGGGCCGCCACGTCGTCCCGACCGGCGGCACCGCCTCGCAGGCGGCCGGGTCGACCTCGGTGACCGCGAACACCTTGTCGGCCACCAGCGCGACCACCACCGGATCGCCCGCCACCGCCACCTCCAGGACCAGGAAGCGCGTGTCCGGGCTGTCGGCCGCCGCCGGCATCCCGAACCGCCCGCGGATGTCGGCCAGCGGCACGACGTTGCCGCGCACGTTCACGATCCGGTCGACATGCGCCCGCGCGCCCGCCACCCGGGTCGCCGGGATCGGGTCGATGATCTCGCGCACCATCCCGGCCTCCAGCGCGAAGCTCTCCGTGCCGATCCGGAACATCACCACCTGCCGGCCGCCCCGCTGACCCGCCGGACCGCCCACCCGCGCGCCCACCTGTGCGCCAGGCTGCGCGCCAGACTGCGCGCCCGCCTGCGGCCCGGACCCGGGAGACCCGCGCGTCACGCCGCG
>NZ_BBUX01000163.1:0-1852 GCF_000974725.1 Methylobacterium sp. ME121 | reverse complement strand
CGTGCCGCATCGCTCGCATCGAGAAGCACACAGACCGTCTGAGCCATGGCCCAGACTCGCACGTCTCATCGGACGCGTGAATCCTCTGTCCGCGTCACTGCACTAGTTGCGAGATGCCGTAGAAGGCCCCCGACAAGACGAGTTCCGCCGCCACGAGTTGCCCGAGCGACAATTGCCCCTGCAGGATGAGCCATCCGCCCATGGCCAGCAGGGCGGCACTGGCGACCGCGTAGACCACGAGGAATCCGATGGTCTGCGCGAAGGTGTGGCGGAAGTGGCGGCGATGCGCCCGCAGGTAGGCGGCGGTCATCGCGTCGGAACGCGCCATCGCGGCCGATAGCCGACCACCGTGCTTGTAGAAGCCGTTCGAGGTGCCGACGCTCTCCAGCCAACGCGCCGTCTCGTGCTTCGCATGGCTCAGCGCCGCGCCGGACCGGACCGCCGGCCCCGCCCAGATGAACCCGATGCCGAGCAGGACGGCGGCGGCGACGAGATTGAAGGCGAGAAAGAACGGATGATAGAAACTTGTCAGGACGAGGCCGATCCCGGCTTGTAGAAGGATCGCCAAGCCGCCGACCAGAAGATGCGGGACCGCTTTCTGGACCGTCATAAGATCGAAGAAGCGGTTGAACAGGTCGCGGCGCCCTGCGTCGTCGAAGTGCGGGTTTCTGGCGTGGAGGGCACGCAGGGTGATTTCCGCGACAATCCTCGCGAACACGCGCCGCTCGAACAGCGCCAGGACGTATATCCGCGCGGCGCTGAGCATGGCGGCGGCGAGCAGAAGCCCGAGCAGAAGCCCGGACAGGACGAACAGGGGCGCCGGCAGCGCCGTGTTGGCCACCGAGTTGATCAGGAGCTGCACCGACACCGGCACGGCAAGGCCCAGGAGCGCCACGGCGGCCCCATAGACGACGGCCGTCCAGACGAAGCCCGCCTCCGGTTTCAGGAGGCGCGCGATGAACCTGCAGGCTTCCGCGAACGTCAGGGGCGTGTGTTTGATCGCATCCACGGGTCGAGGACCTTCCAGATCGGATCGAGTGCGTGCAGGGAGGCCATGGCGCCGCCATGTTGCCGGGCCCGGCCGTGGAGAAACGGAAAAACCGTCGTCATGCGGGAGCGCGGAGCCGACCCGGAACACCCGGCTCATGCCGGGCTCGAACCTCATGGGGTTAGATCGAAGCGACTGGCGGTCCACCGGAGGGCGTGTGGCGGATGCCGGTGAGATGCCCTCCAGGGCGAGGATCGCACGCGCGGTCAGCCATGCCCGGGTGGCACGGCGGACCATGTTGATGTCGGCGATTGCTGGACAGCCGGACGGCTGTCGCGTCGAGGTGATGCGCCCGCTTCAGCAGCGATAGCCGCCCGACGTCTGCCCGTACTGCTGCACCGGGAAGTGCTGCTGGTCGGCGTTGCCTTCCTGGGCTGAGCTTCTGCGGCAGCCGCCGACCGCGCGGGTCAGCATCTCCCCCGAGAGGATCGAGCCGGTCGAGAGCCCATCCCAGGTCGTCTGCGGGAGGGGCCGCGTCGGAGAGCCTACACGCAGGTCGGCGAATGCGGCGGAGAGCGGCGCGACACAGAGCGCGGCCGCGACCGTCACGATGGATAACTTCTTCGACGCCTTCATCGCTTGTCTCCAATCAAATTTACGGTTGTGACGACCTGTCCGTGGATCGAGGTCGGCCTGGCCACCACAGTTTTCCAGACAGGTCCGCTTCATCCACGCAAATGATTTGGAGACACTTGGTTCGCAGTACAATTTCGCGGGTTCAATGACGCTCATTGCGAAAACAAATGAGGATGAATGCTCCGCGTATGCCGATCGAAATTTAATCCCCGAGATAGACACCTGGTC
>NZ_BBUX01000164.1:0-1832 GCF_000974725.1 Methylobacterium sp. ME121 | reverse complement strand
AGACACGTTGCTCGCCGCGTTGACCACCTGGCCGACCACCTCGCGCAGCTTCACGTTCATCGCCTGGATCGCCTGCAGGAGGTCGGACACCTCGTCGCGACCGGTCACGGCCACGTCCCGGGTCAGGTCGCCGGCGGCGACGCTCTGAGCGGCGGAGACCGCCTTCGACAGGCCGCGAGAGATGCTGATCGCGATCCAGAGCGCCATGGCGAGACCGAGCACAACGGCGCCGGTCACGACGGCGATCATGATCGTGCGGGTCGACTCGAAGGCTGCCTGCGTGCTCTGCACGAAGCCGTTCGCCACGCTCTCCTCGTAGGCGCGCAGCTTGGCCACGTCCTCGACCACGGCCTTCCGGGCGTCCGTGAACGGGCCGACGTAATACTGGAGCGCCTTGGCGTCCGTGTTCGCCAGTCCGAGGGCGAAGACCTTCTCGGCCGACGGGGTCCAGGCCTTCACCGCGGCGTTGAGCGCGCTGGTCCCATCGGCAAAGCCCGTTCCGCGCGACATCTCGGTGAACTTGGCGAGATCGCGCTCCAGGACCGTCAGGGTTTGCTTGAACTCGCCGGCGATCTTCGCCAGGAGGGCGTCGTCGGTGATCACGATCTCCCGGTAGATCTCGCCGCGCAGACGAACCATCTTGAGTTCGATGACGTTGATCTGGCTGCGGTCCTCGGTCGAGAGGTCGGGGCGCGCCTTGATGTCGTCGATCTTGGCCATGACCGCGGTGAACGCGGCCAGCTGCTCGCCGGTGGCGAGCGCGTTGGCGGTGTTGTTGCCGTTCTGGACCGCGAACTCCATGCCCTTGGTCACCGCCTCGCTGAGCTTCGACCAGTCGTCACGCAGGGGCTGGACACGGGCACGCTCGTCCGCCGGGACGAGATCCTGGTAGTCCTTGAACAGAGCCTGGAACTTCGCGTCGTGCGCCCGGAAATCGGCGAACAGCTTCTCGCGGGCCGCGCTGGTCGGCTCCAGCATCGACCGCGCGAACATGCGGGCGGCATCGAACGACATGGCCTCGAAGCGCAGGACGCGCTGGACCTGAGTGAACGGGCGAGCCGCGAAGGCCTGCATCCGGTCGTTGGAGCTGCTCAGGCTCGACACGGCGAGGTAGCCGGCGCCGCCCAGGAGCAGCAGGATCACCCCGAAGGCGATCCCGAGCTTGGCCTTGATTGTGAAACGCATCGTACTTGCCCCCATGTGTGCACGGAATTCGAAACGATCGGAGCTGAGCCGGGGCGAGATCCCCGCAGGTCTCCGGAAGGACTTCAGTTGAGGATCTGCTCGAGGTCGGGGACGATGATGAAGTCGTCGCCCGCCTTGACGATCGCGCGGATGTACTCGGGCCGCCACGTCGTCCCGACCGGCGGCACCGCCTCGCAGGCGGCCGGGTCGACCTCGGTGACCGCGAACACCTTGTCGGCCACCAGCGCGACCACCACCGGATCGCCCGCCACCGCCACCTCCAGGACCAGGAAGCGCGTGTCCGGGCTGTCGGCCGCCGCCGGCATCCCGAACCGCCCGCGGATGTCGGCCAGCGGCACGACGTTGCCGCGCACGTTCACGATCCGGTCGACATGCGCCCGCGCCCCCGCCACCCGGGTCGCCGGGATCGGATCGATGATCTCGCGCACCATCCCGGCCTCCAGCGCGAAGCTCTCCGTGCCGATCCGGAACATCACCACCTGCCGGCCGCCCCGCTGACCCGCCGGACCGCCCATCCGCGCGCCAGGCTGCGCGCCCACCTGCGCGCCCGCCTGCGCACCCACCTGCGGCCCGGACCCGGGAGACCCGGGCGTCACACCGCGCGTCACGCCGCTCATCACGCCACT
>NZ_BBUX01000166.1:0-1475 GCF_000974725.1 Methylobacterium sp. ME121 | reverse complement strand
CTAGGAGCCTGTCCGAGTAATTCCCTCGACGGCGGATCGGGAGGATGATTCACTCGGCTCATGGCCAAGGTGTTTCGCGCGTGGGACGTCGATCAGGGCTGGCTGCTGCCGCCCTCGCTGCACGAGTTCGTGCCGCCTGGGCACATGGCGCACTTCGTCCGCGATACGGTGCGAGAGGCGCTGGACCTCTCGGCCATCCTCGACACCTACACAGAGGAGCGCGGATACCCGCCCTACCATCCCGGCATGATGGTAGCGCTCCTGCTCTACGGCTACAGCCGCGGCCTGTACTCCTCGCGCCAGCTCGCCCGCGCCTGTGAGGAGCGGGTCGACGTCATGGCCGTGACCGGCCTGAATCGACCGGATTTCCGCACCATCGCCGACTTCCGCAAGCGCCACCTCGTGGCCCTGTCCGACCTGTTCGTGCAGGTGCTGCGCCTATGTCGGGCGGCGGGTCTCGTCGAGTTCGCTCACGTGGCGGTGGACGGGACCAAGCTGAAGGCGAACGCCTCGCGCCACAAAGCCATGAGCTACGGCCGGATGAAGACGGCCGAGCCGGCCCTGACTGCTGAGGTCCAAGCCTGGTTGGATCGCGCGGGCGAGGCTGACGCAGCGGAGGATCAGGCTCACGGTGCCAGCCGTCGGGGCGACGAGACCCCGGACTGGATGGCCGACAAGCAGCGGCGGCTGGAAGCAATCCGCGCCGCCAAGGCCGCGCTGGAGGCGGAGGCGGCTGATCCGCCCGATCCCGAGGACGAGAGCGGGCCGGGCGCCTCGTCGGGCATGCGTTGGCAGGGCCGGCCACTACGCGGCGAAGACGGCAGTCCGCCCGACCGGGCGCAGCGCAACTTCACCGACCCAGACAGCCGGATCCTGCCCACGCGTGATGGCTTCGTACAGGGCTACAACGGCCAGGTCGCAGTCGACGCGGCGCATCAGGTGATCGTCGCGTATCGGCTCGTGACCAACTCGGCCGATCACCGCGCGCTCGTGCCGCTTGTAGACGGGCTCCGCGCCCACCTTGGGCGCAAGCCGCGGGAGGTCTCGGGCGATGCCGGCTTCGCCAACGAGGCGAACCTCGCCGCGCTGAAGGAGCGCGGCATCACGGGCTACCTCGCTCCGGGCCGGGCGCGTCATGGCGAGGCGGACGCAGCCGGCCGCCGGAGGCTGACCAAGATGCCGTTGATGAGCGCGATGGCCGCCCGCCTGAAGCGGGCTGGGCGCCGCAGTCGGTACCGTCTTAGAAAGCAGGTCGTCGAGCCGGTGTTCGGACAGATCAAGCAGGCCCGAGGCTTCCGACAGTTCCTGATGAGAGGGCTCGATCAGGTCCGGGGCGAGTGGGCGATGATCTGCACCGCCCACAACCTGCTGAAGCTGGCACAGTCAGGCCGCTGAAGCCGCTGGTCCGCCCTCATTGGCTCCCGTCTTGCCCCCTCTACCAGGCTTCAAACCCCGTTACTCGGACAGGCTCCTAG
>NZ_BBUX01000167.1:0-1422 GCF_000974725.1 Methylobacterium sp. ME121 | reverse complement strand
CCTCTAGCACTACCTGGGCACTTTGAGGGGCGGTGGGCGTTTTGATCCCGCGGTGGCACTGCGGGAGATGGACATGGGCGAGAGATCGTCGGGGCCGGACCTCGATGTATGGCTGGCCCCGTTTCTGGCTGCGATGGGGCGCAAGACGCGGCGGACCTGGGCGCCGCTGTACCTGCGCGGCCTGCTCGGCCCCGGGGATCGCAAGAGCCTGCAGCCGATGGCCGCCCGTCTCGGGCTGCCGGGTCACGACCAACTGCAGCACTTCATCGCCAGCCCGGCCTGGGACGACGGCCCGCTCTGGGCGGAACTCACCCGTACCGCGGACCGGCTGGTCGGCGGATCCGACGCCTGCCTGGTGATCGACGATACGGCGCTGCCGAAGAAGGGCACGCGCTCGGTGGGCGTGGCGCGCCAGTACTGCGGGCACCTCGGCAAGAAGGCCAACTGCCAGTCGCTCGTCTCGCTCACCCTGGCGCGGGGCGAGGTGCCCGTGCCGGTTTGCCTGCACCTGTTCCTGCCGGAGGAGTGGGTCGCCAACCCGAAGCGGTGTGAGCGGGCAGGTGTGCCCGAGGCGGCGGTGGTGCCGCAGAGCAAGGGCGAGATCGCGCTTGCCGAACTCGACCGCCTGCAGGCCGAAGGCGTCCGCTTCGGTGTGGTACTGGCCGATGCCGGCTACGGCTGTAGCGCCCTGTTTCGGCATGGCCTCGACGCGCGCGGGCTGACCTGGGCGGTGGGGATCGCCAAGAACCAGAAGGTCTACGATCCCGACGTGCGGCTGGTGGAGCCGGGCGGGAGGGCGCGCAGACCCGTGCCGGATCAGGAGCCGCAGGAGGCCGAGGCGGTTCTCGCTGCGCTGCCGTGGCGGCGCGTGACGTGGCGACAGGGCACGAAGGGCGCGCTCGCGGCCCGGTTTGCCATGACCCGCGTGCGGGTGGGCGACGGTCCGATCTGGGGCAACAACCGCCATCTGCCGGGCGCCGAGGTCTGGTTGGTGGGCGAGTGGCGCGCCTCGGGCGAGCGCAAGTACTACCTCTCGAACCTGCCGCCCCGCACGACCCGGCGCGCCCTGGCCGGCACAATCAAGGCGCGCTGGGTGTGCGAGCAGGGCCACCAGCAGTTGAAGGAGGAACTGGGCCTCGACCACTTCGAGGGCCGCTCCTGGACCGGCCTGCACCGGCACGCGCTGATGACGTGCATCGCCTGCGCCTACCTGCAGCACCTGCGCCTGGCTGGGCCCGACCGGACGGATGGGGGAAAAAAGGTGGCCGGCCTACCGGGACCGCCACCGTCTCCGAGCCTGCCCGCCGTGCGGCAGGCCATCATCGGCCGCCTGTTCGTCGGCCTCATCCCACCGGTGCGATGCCCGCACTGTCGCCGCCGCTTCCGGCTGCCGTCTGACCTCAAAGTGCCCAGGTAGTGCTA
>NZ_BBUX01000168.1:0-1422 GCF_000974725.1 Methylobacterium sp. ME121 | reverse complement strand
CCGTAATTACCCAGGCCTGTGATGGCTGGGCTCAGGCGCCGATGGTTTTGAGGATGGCGCCGAAGGGACTGCTGCCTGTGAGGCGCGCGGTGTCGACGACGGTGCGAATGGCGGCCTCGCCCTCGGCCGCCCACATGGCCCGGTAGCCGTTGGTGACCTTCCGCTGCACGACAGCCGGACGCAGCAGCCGCTCGGAGCCGTTGTTGGTCGGCTCGACCTTTCCGGGATAGGCGAGGAAGACCAGGAGCTGATCGCGGGCGCGGCTGATCTTGGCCTGCAGGTCGCGGCTCAGATCACAGCGGCTCGACGTGGCGAGGATGGCACCCAGTTGCCGATCCAGGCTGCGGCGCTTGGCCGAGAGCGTCGCGGCAGCCAAGTCGGTGACGCGCTCGGCCAGGGCGAACACGCGCTGCAACCAGAGTTGCAGGCGCCAGGGCACGGGATCGTCGCTGGCCTCGACGCCATAGGCGACATCGCGGGCCAGATGCGCCAGGCAGGTCTGGTGCTCATCCGCGTGGCCCTGTTGGGCGGTGTAGCGGTCGGAGATCCACACCGCCGGTCGGTGCCCGTCCATCATCTCGCGCACCACGACAGCGCCGCGCGTCGGGGAGGCGGTGTGCACCACGGCTTGCGCCGAGTGGAACAGCCAGTGGTAAGCGTTCGAGCCCTCGATGCGCACGCCAGTCTCGTCGCAGGCGACGACCTCAGCCTTGCGCAGGGTCGCGATGGCCGCGTCGCGACCGGCACGGAAGCGGTCCTGCGCGCGCCGGAGCAGGTTCATCAGCCCGCCCTGGCTGAGGGTGAGGCCGAACAGATCGGAGAGCGCCGCCTGCAGCCGTTCGTACGAGAGCGCCTGAAAGGTCTTGAGGTACGTCGCCACCGCATGCAGCCGCGGACCGAAGGGCGTGCCGCGCGCCGCTTCGGGCGGTGGCGCGATCACGCGCGTCCCGCAGCTCGGACAACAAACGGCAAGGCGCTGGTGCTGCGTCACAATCGGCGCCACCTCAGGCAGCTCGATTTGCTCAGAGACGCTGACGATCTCTGCCGGAAGTGCGGCGTGCAGGCTGGCGCCGCAGCACGCGCACGCCTCGGGACGATGCTGGACGATCGTATCGGGATCATCGCTCAGCACCCGGCTGTGACCCTCGTGACCGGGCTTGGCGCCGCCGGGCTTAGAATGCTCCCGCTGCTCCTTGCGATCCGTCGCGGGCGGCTTGGATGAGGTGCGCGAGGTCTTCTCTGGCCGCTGCAGCCGCAGCACCAGCTCGATCAGCTCCTCGCGGCTCAGCCGTTCCAGTTCGCTGCGGCCCATCCCGCCAGGGAATCAGCGAAATCCGACCCGCGCAAGAGGCAAGCTCGTCCCGGCAAGCGGCGCAGCCGCGGGCGTTCCGCCGCCGACCGATCCACCCCGTGGGTAATTAC
>NZ_BBUX01000169.1:0-1401 GCF_000974725.1 Methylobacterium sp. ME121 | reverse complement strand
TGAGCGTGGCGCACGCGCCGGCCGAGACCTTGCACTTCAGTCCCAGGGTCGCGCCGGCCCCGGACCACTGCTGCCCATTGCCGAGCGTCACCCCAGACCCGATGAGATAGCCAGGATGGCTGTCGAGTGTGAGTGATCCCCCGTCCTGCCCAGGCGTTTTTACGGCCGCGTTTGCGGCTCGCAGGGCAGCGGCATCGTCCGTGACTCCATCGCCGGTGACGGAGTAAGTAGCGGCCCTGCCAGCGTTCGGCGGGAACACGCTCTGCGCAAGAGGTCGCGCGGCGAACCCGGAAGCAGTCGGCGCAAGGCTCAGTCCGGAAAGAGGGCAGGCCCCGCCCGGCAGGCACACAATCCCGCCCTTCGTTTGTAGGGCCGTGGAGCCGTGCAGCGTGATGCTGTCCGCCTCCGGACGATACAGATCGACGGAGGGATATCGCGCAGACTTGCTCGCGTCCCAAGCCAATGCATGGCTCGACACCGCGGAGAAGAGCAGCGCCGGCACAACTAGCCTATGCATCATAGTATCTCCAGAAAACCAGCCGCGTTC
Source organism: Methylobacterium sp. ME121 (assembly GCF_000974725.1). Lineage (NCBI taxonomy): Bacteria > Pseudomonadati > Pseudomonadota > Alphaproteobacteria > Hyphomicrobiales > Methylobacteriaceae > Methylobacterium > Methylobacterium sp. ME121. The sequence goes on along the minus strand of NZ_BBUX01000169.1, from coordinate 854 downwards.
GGTAGCGTCACTTGAAGTAGATCGTGTATGGCTTGCCGGCGGTGCCGCCGATTATTGTCACGATGCCGGTCGGAACCCGCGTGTCGTAAGTCACGGTCGCCCCGGGCGCGAGCATGATGGTCCCGACCCCGTTCAGCACCGCAGGGCGGTTGAAAGCGAAGCCGACGGGCGTGGTCGCGTCCGGGTTGTGGATCTGGAGAAAACTGCGGGTCGCACTCGCCTCGACCACGTTCTGCGACGTGTTCGCCGCGATTATCGTCCCAGAGGCGTCGGTGGTCGGCGCCGGCGAAGCGACCGAGACAGCATTCGATGTGCCCGGTGCTGTCTGGTCGATCCCGATCGAGCCAGAAATGGACCAGGGAGACGTGCCCTGGTCGACGGTAAATTTCGGCTGTTGCTGCGCGTCAGCAGCCACAGTCAGGCAGGCAAGCGCCGTCAGCGCGAGGATGAGCTTGCGCATGGATAGATTCCGATTTTGCAGGGGAGAGGTGGCCGGGGTGCTAGCCGCTCGTGACGAAGCAGGTGGTGCCGCTCGTCGAAAAGACGTTGAGTGGCGCGGTCGGCACCTTCCTGTCGTACCGGACGCTCTGGCCAGGCGCGAGGATGTGGCCCACGGCGGCGGTTGCTGCAGCTCCCCAACGGTAGGCCATCGGGTTCGGCCCGGTATTCGTGATCTCGATGAACTGGCGGGTCGGGTTGGCCGCCGCGGCCACGACATTCGCCCCAGCGGCGATCGGCGCCCCGCCATTGTCCGCCGTGATCATCGATCCAGCGACCAGGGCCCGAACAGCCTCGAGCTTGGACTCCGTCGCTGCCCCGTCCGGCAGAGGCAGAGCCGCCGCTGAGATCGGCTG
>NZ_BBUX01000170.1:0-1387 GCF_000974725.1 Methylobacterium sp. ME121 | reverse complement strand
AGATGGGGTATTCGGGGTGCCTCGCGCAGCGGAAGCGGCGGCATGATGGCGCTTCGATCCAATCCCGGAGCCCCACCATGAGCGAGCAGCACCACGTCGGCCTCGATGTCTCCGTGAAGGAGACCGCAATCTGCATCATCGATCCCCATGGTAAGGTCGTGCACCGGGCCACCGTCGAGAGCCATCCCGAGGTGATCGGCCGGCACCTGATCGACCTCGGCCACAGCTACGCGCGTGTCGGCCTGGAGGCGGGACCGCTCTCACCGTGGCTCTACGCCGGCCTGGTCGAAGCCGGACTGCCGGCGATCTGCGTCGAGACCCGCCACATGCATGCGGCCCTCTCGGCCCGCATCAACAAGACCGACCGCAACGACGCGATGGGCATAGCCCAGATGATGCGGGTCGGCCTGTTCAAGCCGGTCCACGTCAAAACGCCGGCCAGCCAGCAACGCCGGCTGCTCCTGACCTCGCGCAAGCTGCTTCAGCGCAAGGCTTACGACATCGAGAGCGACCTGCGCGGCCAACTGCGCAACTTCGGCCTCAAAGTCGGTGTCGTGGGGGCTGCCGGTTTCGAGCAGCGCGTACGCGACCTCGTGCTCGATCTGCCCTTCGTCGCGGCCGTGGTCCTGCCGCTGCTGGAGGCGCGCTCGGCGCTGCGGACCCAACTGGCCAAGCTGCACAAAATGCTGCTGGACCAGGTCCGCACCGACCCGGTCTGCCGGCGCTTGATGACCGCGCCCGGCGTCGGGCCGGTCGTGGCGTTGACCTACCGTACCTGCGTCGACAACCCAGCCCGCTTCGGACGATCGCAATGCGTCGGGGCGCATTATGGTCTGACGCCGCGGCTCTACCAGTCCGGCGAGACGATGCGGGTCGGCCGAGTCTCGAAGTGCGGCGACACGATGATGCGTGCCGCGCTCTACGAGGCCGCGCTCGTGCTGCTGACTGGCCCTCGGGTTCGATGGTCCTCGCTGAAGGTCTGGGGGCTGGCTGTGGCCAAGCGCAGAGGCATGCAGAAGGCCCTCGTGGCCGTCGCCCGCAAGCTGGCGATCGTGCTGCATCGCATGTGGCGCGACGAGAAGGATTTCCGCTGGTCGACCGAAGCCGCGACGGCGGCCTGAAGCTTACGGATCAGCATCACGTAACACCGAGCTCCTCCGGCGTGGAGGAGGTCCCTGTGGGGACGACGGGAGCGGGTGAGACCGAGGAAACTCGAGCGTCGGTTCTGCCGAGCGCGCGGCTTAGATGGATCCGCCCACTCCCTCTAACCCCATCATGAGGCGGCACCGGCCGACCTCGGAGAGAAGCAAGAGCTCCACAGGGCCGATCACGCGTCGAACCAGGATGCGCACGAAAGGGCGTTGACCGATGAACCCCGAATAGAGAA
>NZ_BBUX01000171.1:0-1370 GCF_000974725.1 Methylobacterium sp. ME121 | reverse complement strand
GGCGGCCTCCATCTCGGCGCTGTCGAGTTCCGTCACTTCGATCACCCGGTCGGCCACGAACCCGACCCGCAGCGCCCGGCCCGGCATCGGAACGTTGAGCAGGATGATCCGCGTCGCCGGCGTGCGCGCGACCGGCGGCAGGCCGAGCTTGGTCCGCAGGTCGACCACCGGGTAGCTCTGCCCGCGCACGTCGATCATCCCCAGCAGGAAGGCCGGCGCCTGCGGCAGCGCCGCCGGCACCCGGTAATCGAGGATCTCGTGGACGTGCTCGACGTCGATCCCGAAGGTCTCGGCCCCGAGGCCGAGGGTCAGGTACTGCCACACACTGGACATGCGGGATCTCCGGATGGATCGGGGCGCGGCTGCGGCTGCGGCGACGGCTGCGGCTGCGGCCCGGCGGCGGGATCCGCGCGGCGACAGGTGCCGCGCGGATCCGGGCTTCGGGCGGCGGGTCAGGCGACGCGGGTGAAGGCGGCGTCCTGCGCGTCGCCCTCGCCCATGTCGAGGGCGAAGCCGCCGCCCGCGGCCGGGCCGCGCCCGCCCGCCCGCTTCGGGCTCGGCGAGCGGATCGCCGCCGAGGAAGCGCCCGAGGCCGTGCCCATCCGCGCCGCGGTCGCGCGCAGGCGCGTCACCGCCTGATCGACGCCGGCCAGGGGGACACCCGCCAGGGGCGCGCCCGGCGCGGACGCCTCGGCGAGGCGGAAGTAGGCGATCGTCGCCTGCAGCTTCTCGGCCTGGGTGGCCAGCTCCTCGGAGGTGGCCGAGACCTGCTCGGACGCGCTGGCGTTCTGCTGGGTGACCTTGTCGAGCTGCTGGATCGCCTGGTTGATCTGGCCCGAGCCGACATCCTGCTCCCGGCAGGCGGCGGTGATCTCCTCGACCAGGCCGGCGGTCTTCTTGATGTCGGGCACGAGCCGGCCCAGCATGTCGCCGGCCTGCTGGGCGGCCTTGACGGTGTCGGCCGAGAGCGTGCCGATCTCGGCCGCGGCCGCCTGGCTGCGCTCGGCGAGCTTGCGCACCTCGCTGGCCACCACCGCGAAGCCGCGCCCGTGCTCGCCGGCCCGGGCGGCCTCGACGGCGGCGTTGAGGGCCAGCAGGTCGGTCTGGCGGGCGATCTCCTGCACGATGGTGATCTTCTGGGCGATGGTCTGCATGGCCTCCACGGCCCGGCCGACGGCGACGCCGCTGGCCTCGGCGTCCTGGGCCGATTGCCGGGCGATCGTCTCGGTCTGGCTGGCGTTCTCGGCGTTCTGCTTCACGTTGGCGGCCATCTCCTCCATCGACGCCGAGGCTTCCTCGGTCGAGGCCGCCTGCTCGGTCGAGCCCTGCGACAGCTGCTCGGCCGACGCCGACAGCTCCTGGGACCCCGC
>NZ_BBUX01000172.1:0-1259 GCF_000974725.1 Methylobacterium sp. ME121 | reverse complement strand
CGTCACGCCGCCGCTCATCACGCCACCTCCTGGTAGGCGCGCGGGCTCTCGCGCGGGCTCTCGTGCGCCCGCTCGCCGCCGCCCACGAGCCGGCCGACATCGACGATCAGCGCGGCCGTGCCGTCGCCCAGGATCGTCGCCCCCGAGAACGTCGCCACGTCCGCGTGCAGCTTCGACAGCGACTTGATCACCGTCTGGTGGTTGCCGATGATCTGGTCCGCCACCAGGCCGACCCGCGCCTCGCCCGCCGACACCACGATCACCTTCTGATGCTCCTCCGGCTCGCCCGGCGCCCCGAACAGGTCGCGCAGCCGCAGGAACGGCACCAGCGCGCCGCGGATGTTCAGGAAGTCCCGCCCGCGCCCGCCGCGCTCGCCCGCGGGCAGCGCGACGCACTCCTCCACCGCCGCCAGCGGGATCACGTAGCGTCCCGCGCCGACCCGGATCAGCAGCCCCTCGATGATCGCCAGGGTCAGCGGCAGGCGCAGCGCCACGCAGGTCCCGCCCCCCGGCTCGGTGGTGATGTCGATCGTGCCGCGCAGGCTCTCGATCGTCTTCTTGACCACGTCCATGCCGACCCCGCGCCCCGACAGCGCCGAGATCGTCGGCGCGGTCGAGAAGCCCGGCGCGAACAGGAACTGGTAGATCTGCTGGTCGCTCAGCACCGCGCCGGGCGCGCACAGGCCCCGCTCCTCGGCCTTGGCGCGGATGCGCGCCGCGTCGAGCCCGGCGCCGTCGTCGCGCACGCTCACCAGCACCTGGGCGCCGACATGCTCGGCGGTGAGCGTGATCCGGCCCGTGGCGGGCTTGGCGGCGGCCGCGCGCTGCGCGGGCGCCTCGATGCCGTGGTCGATGGCGTTGCGGATCAGGTGGACGAGCGGGTCGGCCAGGCGCTCGATCACGGTCTTGTCGAGCTCGGTCTCCTCGCCGCCGGTGACGAACTCGACCGGCTTGCCGAGGTCGCGCGCGAGGTCGTGGACGAGGCGGCGGAAGCGGCCGAACAGGGCGCCGATGGCGACCATGCGGATGCTCATCGTGGTGTCGCGCAGGCGCGCCGAGAGGCGCTCGATCTCCTCCGCGACGGTCTTGAGGCCGGGATCGGCGTGCAGGCCGGCGAGCTGGCCGAGGCGGGCCTGGGCGATGACGAGTTCGCCGACCCGGTCCATCAGCTCGTCGAGCCGCTCGGCCTCGACCCGCACGCTGCTGGCCGGCCGGTCCTCGGCCCGCCGCGCCGGCGCCCGGGCATCGGCCGGCGCGGC
>NZ_BBUX01000173.1:0-1257 GCF_000974725.1 Methylobacterium sp. ME121 | reverse complement strand
GGCGGCGGCCGGCCTCGGCGCCCTCGCCGGCCTCGCGGCGCTGGCGCTGGCGCACGACCGCGCCTGGGGGCCGTTCCGGCAGCGGCCGGGCCGCCCCTTCGCGGCGGCGCTGCGCGCGCTCCGGCGGCAGGCGGGGGCCGAGCCCGATCAGGCCTACCGGGCGGCGCTGCTGGCCCTGCACCGGGGCCTCGACGAGACCGACGGAAGGCGGGTGCTGGCCGACGATCTCGGCGCCTTCCTGGCGCGGCACGGGGCCTTCCGGGGCCGGGCGGCGGAGCTCGCGCGCTTCTTCGAGGCCTCGCGCCTCGCCTTCTTCGGCGGCCAGCTGCCGGCCGCGCGCGCGGCCTGGCCGCTGTCCGAGGCCGAGGCGCTCCTGGCGCGCCTCGCGGCGGCGGAGCGGAGCGCGTGAGGCCGTGACCGATCTCCTCCCCCGCCTCGGCGCGACCGATCCCTGGGTCCTGTGGCTGCTGCCGCTGGCGCTGCTGCCGCTGGCCCGCTCGGCCCTGCGCCGGACGTCCGTGCCGGCGGTCGCCGCCGCGCCGGCAGACCCCCTCTCGGCTTGGCTCGGCCGCACGCTGACGCTCGCCGGCATCCTGGCCGTCGCCGGCCTCATCGCGGCCCTGGCGGGCCCCTACCGGACGGGCGCGCGGATCGAGCGCCTCGGCATCGGCGCGCAGGTCTCGCTGCTGATCGACCGCTCGGGGAGCATGAACGAGACCTTCGCGGGCCGGCAGCCCTCCGGCGCCGAGGAGTCGAAGGCCGCGGCCTCCCGGCGCCTCCTGGCCGATTTCGTCGGCGCGCGGGCGCACGACCTGTTCGCCGTGACGGCCTTCTCCACCGCGCCGATGCTGGTCATGCCGATGACCGACCGGCACGACGCCGTGCGGGCGGCGATCGCCGCCATCGACCGGCCCGGCCTCGACTACACCAATATCGGCCGGGGCCTCGGCATGGCCCTGTCGCAGTTCGGAATCGATGTCGGCGCCTCGCGGGTGCTCCTGCTGGTCTCCGACGGCGCCGCGGTGATCGACCCGCGCGTCCAGGACCAGCTGCGCGCCGCCGTCGCGCGGATCCGGCCGAACCTGTACTGGCTGTTCCTGCGCACCAAGGGCTCGCCCGGCATCGCCGACCGGCCGGCCGGGGAGGACACGCCCCAGGCCGCGCCGGAGCGCCATCTCGACCTGTTCTTCAAGAGCCTCGGCGTGCCCTACCGCGCCTTCGAGGCCGAGGGCGCCGAGGCGGTGGCCGCCGCCATCC
>NZ_BBUX01000174.1:0-1227 GCF_000974725.1 Methylobacterium sp. ME121 | reverse complement strand
TGACGTCCCCCCATCGCTTTGGTCCGGCGTGAGTGCGAGTTTTCCGGTTTTGTGAGACCCTGAGGGGAGGAGCAGAGCCGTGAAGAAGAGCAGGTTCACCGAGGAGCAGATCGCCTTCGCGCTGAAGCAGGCCGAGACCGGGACACCGGTCGCGGAGGTGCTGCGTCGGATGGGCATCTCCGAGCAGACGTTTTACCGCTGGAAGAAGCTCTACGGCGGCTTGGGCACAGGCGAGCTGAGGCGGCTGAAGCAGCTTGAGGACGAGAACCGCAAGCTCAAGCAACTCGTGGCCGATCTGAGCCTCGACAAGCACATCTTGCAGGACGTGCTCGCAAAAAAGCTCTGACGCCTGCTCGGCGACGCGAACTCGTGCACCAGGTTCAGGAGGCGCACGGGGTGAGCGAGCGGCGCGGCTGCGCCGCGCTCGGCGTCGGCCGGTCGGGCGTCCGCTACCGCTCGACCAAGCCCGATCAGGCACCACTGCGGATGCGCATCTGCGATCTGGCCAAGAGCCGGGTGCGCTACGGCTACTTCAGGATCTACATCCTGCTGCGCCGGGAAGGTTGGCGGGTGAATCACAAAAGGGTCCACCGCCTCTACAGGGATGAGGGCCTTAGCCTGCGGCTCAAGCGGCCCCGCCGGCACGTCAGTGCGGCACACCGTGAGCGTCAGCCGGCCGCGCTCCGGCCGAACGAACGCTGGTCGATGGACTTCGTCTCCGACGCGCTGTTCGATGGCCGCCGGCTGCGAGCTCTGACGGTCGTCGATGCGTTCACGCGCGAGGCCCTGGCGATTGAGGTCGACCAAGGCAACAAGGGCGAGCAGGTCGTGGCGGTCGTCGCCCGCTTGGCAATGCTGCGCGGAGCACCGTGCGCGATCCAGGTCGATAATGGGCCTGAGTTCGTCTCGAAAGCACTCGACCGCTGGGCCTACGAGAACGGCGTCACGTTGGACTTCTCGCGCCCTGGCAAGCCGACCGACAACGCGCTGGTCGAGTCGTTCAACGGCCGCCTGCGCGACGAGTGCCTGAACGCGAACTGGTTCTTGTCGTTGGCCGACGCCAGGAGCAAGATCGAGACGTGGCGGCGGCAGTACAACGAGAGCCGTCCTCACACCGCCCTGGGGTGGCTGACACCCCAGGAATTCGCCCTGGCGGCGGCCCTGCAGGCCGCCGAATGAGATCCGGAGGCTCACCTTTCGGCCGGACCAAAATCCGGGGGACCCTCA
>NZ_BBUX01000175.1:0-1209 GCF_000974725.1 Methylobacterium sp. ME121 | reverse complement strand
GGAGTTGACCCGGTTTGTGGTCCACGACCTATGCAATTTCTCGGGCTGTGACAGCTTGGTTGGCGAAGGCTCGGGGCGTCAAGCCGCCCAGGGCTGTATGGGGTCGATCTTCGTTGTAGTGGCACCTCCAGTCCTCGATGCGTTCACGGGCATCGGCTAGCGATAGGAACCACGAAGCGTTCAAGCACTCTGCCCGTAGGCGGCCGTTGAACGACTCGATGTAGGCGTTGTCGGTCGGCTTACCCGGTCGGGAGAAGTCGATCTCAACCCCGTTCAGATAAGCCCATTGGTCGAGCATGCGCCCGGCGAATTCCGGCCCATTGTCAACCCGTAGGCTCTTTGGACGACCGCGGAGCTTCACCAGTGCGTCCAGGGCCTCGGTCACCTGGAAGGCGCGGAAATTGGCTCTCGGTGTGAGCGAGAGCGCCTCTCGCGTATGGCAATCGACGACCGTCAGGATCCGGAATGGACGCCCGTCGAACAGGCGATCGGACATGAAGTCCATGGCCCAGACCTCGTTGGGACCGCCGATCGCGGGCCGCCCTTGTCGGTAGCGCCAGGCCCGTTTGCGCTTGGGTAGCTTGGGCCGGATCGACAGCCCTTCGTCCCGGTAGATCCGGTAGGTGCGCTTGTGGTTCACCTCCCAGCCCTCCCGTCGCAACAGGATGTGCAGCCGCCGGTAGCCGTAGCGCACCCGTGCGGCAGCGAGTTCCTTCAGCCGCATGCGCAGTGCCACCTGAGGGTCGGCGCGCTTGCGGTAACGCTGAGACGAGCGGCCGAAACCGGTGGCCCGACAGGCCCGACGCTCGCTGATGCCGTAGGTCACCTGCAGGTGACCGGCGACCTCACGGCGAACGGCGGGCCTCACCACTTTCGCTTGAGCACATCCTGCAGCATGGAGCGGTCCAGCGTCAGGTCGGCCACCAGCCGTTTGAGCTTGCTGTTCTCGTCCTCCAGCTGCTTCAGCCGCCGGATCTCCGGCACGCCCATGCCGACGAACTGCTTCTTCCAGCGGTAAAACGTCGGCTCAGACACGCCCATCTTCCGGCAGACCTCATCCACCGAGGCGCCGTTCTCCGCCTGCCGCAGGGCAAAGGCGATCTGTTCGTTCGTGAAGCGTTTGCGAGGCATGGCATCCACCCTCCTTCAGGGTTCAGGATGCCCGAAAAACTTGCGCTCGGCGCGGACCAGTTTGCTGGGTCAGGGTCA
>NZ_BBUX01000176.1:0-1201 GCF_000974725.1 Methylobacterium sp. ME121 | reverse complement strand
TCTCGAAGCGCTCGTACTGGCGGTCGAGATAGGCGAGGAACGCGCCGGACGCGACGCCGGCCTCCGCGGCCGCGTGCGTCTCCTTGCGGACGACCGTCGGCTGCAGGAGAAACCGCACGGGTGCGCCGATCCCCGGCGCGAGCCGCGCGAGGCGCTTCAGCGCCAGCTCGAACTGCCGCACCACCTCCCATTCCCAGATGTCGGACTGCCAGTTCGTCAGCGCGCGCAGGTTCTCGAGGCGGTTGAAGATCATCGCCTGCAGGCCGTCATACGACAGGGCCTCCGCGTCGTCGGCGGACTTCCTCGGATCGAAGAAGTAATCGTACAGGCTCTCGTTCGCGAAGTGATTGTATGGGACGCCTGCCCGCGGATCGAAGCTCCAGGGCTGGAAGATGTCGGTCGCGCCGCCGACGATCAGGATGACGTCGGGCTGCAGGTCCATCAGCCGCGTCGTGATCAGGGCGATCATCTGGTTCAGGCAGGCCGAGACCGCGCCGAAATTGTACACCCGCGCGCCCGGCCCGTGCGCCTGCTTCAGCCCGGTCTCCAGCCGCCCGGGCACGGTGTCAGCGAAGACCTGGCCGTCGATCAGGGTGCTGTCGCCGACCACGAAGACCCGCAGCGTCTCGGAGGGCGGCCGCGCGTCCGCGTGCGCGTCGTTGCGGTACCCGAGGGCGTCGTAGCGCCATCCCTGACCGGAGGCCTCCGTCAGCGGCTTGCCGGCGAAATGCGCGTAGGGTGCGGGAAACCGGCTGTTGGCGTCGAAGTTCTGGAAGCTCTGCAGGAACTTCCGCCGTCGCGCGTCCGCGCTGTCGTCGGGCGGCCGGTGGGCCATGGTCCGTCTCCTCCCCGGGCGGGGACCCGGTGGCTTTGCGATCATCGGTGAACCGAGCTGGCGGGGCGGAGGGCCCGCTCAGCTCCGCAGGGTCGCGTGGTTCTCCAGGAACCAGCCGTAGGTCTGGCGCAGGCCGTCCTCAAGGGCGATCTCCGGTCGCCAGCCCATCGCCCGCAGCCGCGACACGTCCATCAGCTTGCGCGGCGTGCCGTCCGGCTTGGTCGCGTCGAACGCCAGCTCGCCCGCGTAGCCGATCACCCGCGCGAGCGCCTCGGCGAGTTGACGGATGGTGCAATCCTCGCCGGTCCCGACGTTGATGTGCGACAGGTCGGGGCGGGTGTTCGCGGCGTAGACCGCGTCGTCCAT
>NZ_BBUX01000177.1:0-1159 GCF_000974725.1 Methylobacterium sp. ME121 | reverse complement strand
CACTGCAACATTGGCACGATCGGCCACGTCGATCACGGCAAGACGTCTCTGACGGCGGCGATCACGAAGGTTCTGGCCGAGACGGGCGGGGCGACGTTCACGGCCTACGACCAGATCGACAAGGCGCCTGAGGAGAAGGCGCGCGGGATCACGATCTCGACGGCGCACGTGGAGTACGAGACGCAGAACCGTCACTACGCGCACGTCGACTGCCCCGGCCACGCCGACTACGTGAAGAACATGATCACGGGCGCGGCGCAGATGGACGGCGCGATCCTGGTTGTGTCGGCGGCCGACGGCCCGATGCCGCAGACCCGCGAGCACATCCTGCTGGCCCGCCAGGTCGGCGTGCCGGCGCTGGTGGTGTTCCTCAACAAGGTCGACATGGTCGACGACGAGGAGCTGCTGGAGCTGGTCGAGCTCGAGGTGCGCGAGCTGCTGTCGAAGTACGACTTCCCCGGCGACGACATCCCGATCACCAAGGGCTCGGCGCTGATGGCGCTCGAGGACAAGGAGCCGAAGATCGGCAAGGAGGCGGTCCTGGCGCTGATGGCGACCGTGGACGCCTACATCCCGCAGCCGGAGCGTCCGATCGACATGCCGTTCCTGATGCCGATCGAGGACGTGTTCTCGATCTCGGGCCGCGGCACGGTGGTGACGGGTCGCGTCGAGCGCGGCATCGTGAAGGTGGGCGAGGAAGTCGAGATCGTCGGCATCCGGGCGACCACCAAGACGACGGTGACCGGCGTCGAGATGTTCCGCAAGCTGCTCGACCAGGGCCAGGCGGGCGACAACGTCGGCGTGCTGCTGCGCGGCACGAAGCGCGAGGACGTGGAGCGCGGCCAGGTGGTGTGCAAGCCGGGTTCGGTGAAGCCGCACTCGAAGTTCAAGGCCGAGGCGTACATCCTGACCAAGGAGGAGGGCGGGCGCCACACGCCGTTCTTCACCAACTACCGGCCGCAGTTCTACTTCCGGACCACGGACGTGACCGGGATCTGCACGCTCCCCGAGGGCACCGAGATGGTGATGCCGGGCGACAACGTGACCATGGACGTGGCGCTGATCGTGCCGGTGGCCATGGAGGAGAAGCTGCGCTTCGCCATCCGCGAGGGCGGCCGCACCGTCGGCGCCGGCGTCGTCGCCGCCATCAACGACTGAG
>NZ_BBUX01000178.1:0-1038 GCF_000974725.1 Methylobacterium sp. ME121 | reverse complement strand
CCTAGTGCACTGACTCAGACGGATGGTTCAGGGGATCGGCCGACGGCTTCGAGGATATCGGTGGCGGGCTTTGTCCAGACGAAGGGTCTGGCGCGCTGGTTGTGCTCGGCGATGTAGCGTTTGATCGCCGCCTGCAGATCGACGACGCCGGTGAAGGAGCCTCGCCGCAGCCGACGACGGGTCAGCGCTGAGAAGAAGCCCTCGACCGCGTTGAGCCACGAGGCCGAAGTCGGGGTGAAGTGGAACGTCCAGCGCGGGTGCCGGGCGAGCCAGGCGCGCACCTTCGGATGTTTGTGGGTAGCGACGTTGTCGAGGATCGCGTGGATCGCCTTGCCGGACGGGACAGCAGATTCGACGGCGTTGAGGAACCGGATGAACTCACCGTTCCGGTGGCGCTGCATGCAGCGGCCGAGCACGGTGCCCGCCAGGACGTCGAGGGCCGCAAAGAGCGTCGTGGTGCCGTGACGGGTATAGTCGTGGGTCTGGGCGGCAGGATGGCCGGGGGCAGGCGGACGGTCGGGGCGCGTCCGCTCCAGCGCCTGGATCTGGCTCTTCTCGTCGATGGACAGCACCACCGCGTGGGCGGGTGGGGCCATGTAGAGGCCGACGACATCTTCGACCTTGGCGGCGAAAGCGGGGTCGCGCGAGCGCTTGAACGTGCGCAGCCGATGCGGCTGGAGGCGGTGAGCCTCCCAGATCCGCTGCACGGCACGCAACGAGATCCCGACCGCGCGGGCCACGGCCCGGCCGGTCCAGTGGGTGACCTCGCCCGGCGGCTCCGAGCAGGTCAGCGCCAGTACCTCGGCCACCGTCTCGGTTGAATGGGGCGGCGTGCCGGGCGGGCGCGTCTTGTCGCGCAGCAGACCTTCGACGCCAGCCTCGGCGTAGCGCCGCTGCCAGCGCCACACGGCCGGGCGGCTGACGCCCGCCCGCCGGGCGACGTCCTGGACACAAAAGCGCTCGGCCGAGAGCAGGACGATGCGGGCACGCTGGGTATGTTTGAGCGGGCGGGAGCGGTCGCTGGCGATCGCAACCAGT
>NZ_BBUX01000179.1:0-938 GCF_000974725.1 Methylobacterium sp. ME121 | reverse complement strand
GAAGTGCAGGTGCCAGCGCGGGCGCTTCAGCAGCCAGTCGTGGATCAGCTTGGTCTTATGGGTGGCGGCGTTGTCGAGGACGAGATGGACATCGAGGTCTGCCGGCACGCTCGTCTCGACCTGATCGAGGAAGGCGCGGAACTCGACCGAACGATGTCGGCGCGTGCAGCGGCCGATCACGGTCCCCGCCCGAACATCGAGGGCAGCAAACAGATCGGTCGTGCCCTGGCGGCGATAGTCGTGGGTCCGGCGCTCGGGCTGCCCGGGTCGCATCGGCAGCACCGGCGCGGTCCCGGTCAGCGCCTGGATCTGGGGTTTCTCATCGACACACAGCACCACGGCGCGGTGCGGCGGGGCCAGGTAGAGGCCGACGACATCACGCACCTTGTCGACGAAGGCGGGATCGGTCGACAGCTTGAAGGTCTCGGTCCTGTGTGGCTGCAGGCCGAAGGCGCGCCAGACCCGTGAGACCATGGTCTGGCTCATTCCGACCCGCTTCGCCATGGCGCGCGTTGACCAGTGAGTGGCGTTCTCTGGCTGGCCTTCCAGGGTCAGCGTGATCATCGCCTCGATCGCCGTGTCTTCGACGCCACGCGGCGCACCGGAGCGTGGCAGGTCGACGAGACCGTCGAGGCGATAGGCGAGGAAGCGGGCGCGCCACATCGTGACACTCGGACGGCTGACCCCGAGGCTGCGGGCGACGCCGGTGTTCGTGGAGCCGGGCTCGGCGCAGGCCAGCACGATCCGGGCGCGCTGGGCCAGCGCCTGACCGATGTTGCGGCGGCGGACCAGGCCTTCCAGCTGCGCGCGCTCATCGTCGGTCAGATCAAGCTCGGCCGGCTTGGGACCACGGGCCATCGCAGCAACCTCCTCGCGGACGTCCGGCAGATGCCTCTCGACCACCAAAACCGCAAGGAAACCTCTAACTCAGACCACTA
>NZ_BBUX01000180.1:0-890 GCF_000974725.1 Methylobacterium sp. ME121 | reverse complement strand
TTGAGGAACCAGGCTCACGCCTGGTCCCGCAATACGGAAGGTCGAAGGTGGGTTTCCCCATTCGGAAATCCCTGGATCAAAGCTCGTTCGCAGCTCCCCAAGGCTTATCGCAGCGTACCACGTCCTTCATCGCCTCTCAGCGCCAAGGCATCCACCGAATGCTCTTAAGGCACTTGATCGCTCTCGTGATCGATGTCCGTTCTTTTGTGACTGGGTCCGGAGGATCCAGCGCAAAAGTCTGACACGGTCACAAAAAGACCAGTGATCGAACCGTTTCCGATCCGATCACCGTATGCTTGCCGAACATGACCGCCGGGGTTGGCAGATCTCTCTGCCCCAACGGCCACATTCCCTCTTCACGATGTCACTGATGTCTTCGCCGAACAGCCGACCCTGCGGGACCGATCGGTCCTCACAGCATCCAGGCTGCGGCAAACGCATGTTCCAGATAGCGGGCTCGACACCTCTCTCGGGCGGCTGCCGTTTCCACGACGCCAAGTCCCAAAAGAGTGGTGGAGCCAGACGGGATCGAACCGACGACCTCATGCTTGCAAAGCACGCGCTCTCCCAGCTGAGCTATGGCCCCAAAGGGTCAAGCCGGCGGGCGGAACGTCCCGTGTCGTGGTGGGCCTGGGACGACTCGAACGTCCGACCTCACCCTTATCAGGGGTGCGCTCTAACCACCTGAGCTACAGGCCCAGTACGATCGAGCTGTCGCGAGACCGAACCGCGGGCTGACCCGCAGTCGGACCGCTCCGGCGATCGCGCTATCTGGTGAGGAAGAGAAACGAGGGCGGCATCTGTCCCGCCAAGGGGCTCTGACTGAGCCCTGATATCCTAATGACGCCGTCCGAGGAGCGGGCCGGAGAACCGGTCATCCTGCTGTCGGC
>NZ_BBUX01000181.1:0-887 GCF_000974725.1 Methylobacterium sp. ME121 | reverse complement strand
TCCTGACCGGCGCCGCCTCGGCCGCCGACCTGCCGCGCCGCGCCGCCCCGCCGCCGGTGTTCACCCCCGTCCCGGTCTTCACCTGGACCGGCGCCTACTTCGGTATCAACGCCGGCTACGCCTTCGACGCCAGCGACCGCAACACCGGCAACACCTTCGCGGTGCCCTTCCCCTACGCCGCCCCCGGCACCGTCGCCTCCTTCCGCAACCGCAGCCAGGACGGCTTCTCCGGCGGTGGCCAGATCGGCTACAACTGGCAGCTGACCCCGGGCTCCGGCGTCGTGATCGGCGTCGAGGCCGACGCCCAGTACCTCGACTTCGGCCGTAACCGGAACAACGCCTTCGTCTCCGGCGCCGTCGCCCCCGGCTACTACCTCACCGACCCGCGCGGCCTCTCCAGCCTCGACTTCTTCGGCACCGTGCGCGGCCGCCTCGGCTACGCCTTCGACCGCACCCTCGTGTACGGCACCGGCGGCTTCGCCTACGGCTCGGGCAGCGCCGACCGCTCCTTCGGCGGCTACGCCGGCAACGACAGCTTCCGCACCGGCTGGGCCGTCGGCGGCGGCATCGAGTACGCGCTCCCGACCGACTCGTTCCTGAACTTCTTCCGCTCCTCGGCCGTGACGCTGAAGGTCGAAGGCCTGTACGTGAACCTCGACCGCAACACCCGCAACCAGGGCGCGTTCGTCATCAACGCCGCCAACAACTTCCCGGTCGTCTACAGCGGCATCGGCCGCCGCTCCGACGAGTTCGCCGTCGTCCGCGCCGGCCTGAACTACAAGTTCGGCTCGTACTGAGACCACACCGCGACGGTCGCATCGCGACCGTCGCGCCGGACCGAACACGCGCGGGGCCGCTTCCGAGAGGAGGCGGCCCCGTCGCCGTTC
>NZ_BBUX01000182.1:0-844 GCF_000974725.1 Methylobacterium sp. ME121 | reverse complement strand
TCTAGGTCGCGAACCCATAACGGCTGGCACGGTTGAACCGCGGCGTCGTTAGCCCTCTGAGCAGGAGGGCCTTGATGGCGCGGTTTGATCTGACGGATGCGGAGTGGGCGGTGATCGAACCGCTGTTGCCGACGGACGTGCGCGGCAAGGAGCGCGTGGATGATCGGCGGGTGCTGAACGGGATCTTCTGGCGGCTGCGCACGGGCGCGCCCTGGGCCGACATCCCGGCGCGCTACGGCCCACACACGACCTGCGGCAACCGTTTTCGGCGCTGGCGCAAGCGTGGCATCTGGGATCGGCTTTTGGACGCGGTGTCAAAGGCTTACGACGGCGACCTGCAGATGATCGACGCGACCAGCGTGCGGGTTCACCAGCATGCCGCCTGCGCCCAAAAAAAGACGGCCGATCCGGTGGCATGGGTCGCTCGCGCGGCGGCCTGACGAGCAAGATCCACGCGCTGGTAGATGCCGACGGCCGTCCGGTGGCGCTCAAGATCACCGAGGGTCAAGCGCACGATGGGCGCGCGGCGGCCGACATGCTGGGCGGTCTGGGCACGGGCCAGATCCTGCTGGGGGATCGAGCCTATGACAGCGACGCGCTTCGCACTCGGATGGCGGAGCAGGGCGCCTGGGCGAACGTGAAGCCGATGCCCAACCGCAAGCGAGTACCGGCGTTCAGCCCGTTCCTGTACAAGTACCGCAACTTGGTCGAGCGCTTCTTCAGCAAGATCAAGCACTTCCGGGCCGTCGCCACCCGTTACGACAAGGATCCCGACAACTTCCTAGCCAGCGTCAAGCTCGCAGCCCTGCGGGTCTGGCTGCGAGCTTAATGAGTCCGCGACCTA
>NZ_BBUX01000183.1:0-837 GCF_000974725.1 Methylobacterium sp. ME121 | reverse complement strand
TGAAGGCGGTGAGGACCTTCTGGACCTCGGTGAAGGGCGCGTTCGACACGTAGATCAGGTCGCGGTTGCGCATCCGGAACGCCTGCGACACGAACAGGCTGTTGGGGTCGCGCATGTCGATCCGGTAGACCACCGGCACCAGAGGCGTGCCGAGCAGCTTCGAGCCGGGGCTGAGACGACGCACGACGCTGGCCGGCTCGAACCGGAAGATGAAGGTGCCGGCCGGGTCGGCGGCGAAGTCCGACAGGCCGCGCGCCTTGGCCAGCGCCTGCGCCAGCGTGATCCCGTCGGCCTGGAACGGCAGCTCGGTGCTGTTGCCCAGCGCGCCCACCGCGATGAAGGTCTGCGGGTCGCGCACCAGGGTCAGCACGTCGTTGGGCCGCAGGTAGATGTTCTCACGCGGGTTCGACACCACCGTGGTCAGCGGCACGGTCGCGGTCACCGGCCCGCGCGAGAGCCGCACGAAGGTCTCGTTGACCGGCGCGCGGTTGCCGCCGGCGGCGGCGATGACGTCGAGGATGCGGTCGCCGTGGCCCGAGAGCGGCAGGCGGGCGCCGGCGGCGCCCTCGCCGGTGACGGTGACGGCCTGGGAGATCGGGCGTGTGACCGAGACCAGCACCTGCGGCTGGATGGCCTTGCCGGCGAGCTCGTTCTCGATGAGCGCCTGGACGTCCTGGGTGCGGCGGCCGGCGACCTTGATGCGGCCGGCGTAGGGCACCGAGATGGCGCCGTCGCGCCCGACGGGCTGCTCGGGGATGAGGGCGGACTTGGAGCCTGCGGAGAAGCGGTCGGCGACGAGGGGCCCGGAGAACAGGCCGCCGGACCCGGCTTCCCAGA
>NZ_BBUX01000184.1:0-810 GCF_000974725.1 Methylobacterium sp. ME121 | reverse complement strand
TATCGGCGGCGGCATCGGCAGCGGTATCGGCAGCGGCATCGGCAGCGGCCTGGGCCGCGTCGGCGCCCGCGGCGCCGATGAGCTGCTCGAGCTCGGCCAGGATGGCCTCGCCGATGATGGGCGCGCTGGCCTCGGGCTCCTCGATGAGGCCGCGGATGAAGTCCTTGGCCGAGAGGGAGACGTTGACGAGGTCGCGGCCGACCGGGACCTCGCCGCGGCGGACGCGGTCGAAGGCGGTCTCGAAGTCGTGGGTGAAGGCGGCGACCTGCTCGAAGCCGAACATGGCGCCCGAGCCCTTGATGGTGTGCAGGGCGCGGAAGGCGGTGTCGATCAGGGTCCGGTCCTCGGGCCGGTCGCCGAGGTCGAGCAGGGTCGTCTCCAGGCAGGCGAGCAGCTCGGCGGCCTCGGCGCGGAAGATCTCCGCGGGATCCAGGGCAGTCATGGGACGATCGGACCCTCGCACACAGCACGCAGATACAGAATGAAGCGCCCCATCCCGAGCGGGGCGAGATTCCAGCTCCGAACGCGGGCCGTTTCCTTCGCGACCAGGCAGTCGAACGGACTATCCCGGCGCGCGACGCCCGCGCGGCGACGGGGAACGACGAGCACCCGCCGCCCGACCTCTCCGGTTGTATACGATTGGACCCGAAATTTTCCGTTAACGGCCAGATTTCGACCCTGGAAGCAAAGTATATCTCGCCAAGCCATGAAGCAAAAGATTGTCGGATACAGCGATCGCGTGAGCCACGGATCACAGGATCGCGGGCGCGCGGCCTCCGGCACGCGGATGAGTCCGGCACGGCGCGTCGA
>NZ_BBUX01000185.1:0-772 GCF_000974725.1 Methylobacterium sp. ME121 | reverse complement strand
AGGGCCGCCGCTCTCCGTCGTCTTGATGCTTTGGCTGTCGAGGACCGCGGCAGACGGTGAGGCTTCCCGTCCGACTCGCTCGCGATCGGCCATGACCAGGTGGTGGTTGATCCGGCCAAACAGCCCTGTGTCGCGCCAGCGGCTGAAGTAGCCGAACGTGGTCGAGCGCGGCGGCAGATCCTTGGGTATCAACCGCCAGGAGATCCCACCCCTCAGAACGTAGAAGATGGCGTTCAGGACCTCCCGTGTCGTCCAGAGCGGAGGCCGGCCACAGGGCGCTGGCCTCGGCATCAGTGGCTCGATCACCGCCCACTCGGCGTCGGTAAGGTCGGTTTCATAGCGAAGGCCCACGCGGCTATGCTGCCGCCGGGTGGTCGGGGTCCACATGGCGCTTCCAGGTCAGGCTTCAGCACCCTCCTGGAATCATCGCCATCCCGGCCACTCAACCCCGCCTCAGACCCTTACCGGACGGGCTCTTAGGGCCCTTCTCTGACAGGAAGAGGCTGACGACGACCGCCTCCCTGACCAAGGGACTGTCCGGCAAGCTCTCGCCGCGCCCGAAATGGGCGACGGCGGCGTTGCGCAGCCGCAGGACCTCCTCGTGCACCGCACGCTGATTGGGCGTGAGCTTCGCCTCCCCCAGTAGCTTGGGTCGGTCGCCTCCGGTGGTGGTGGCACGAGCGTAGAGAATGACCGCCTCCGTGAAGAGGGCGCCGGTGTGATCCGCCCCCATCGAAGTGGTCCGCCCTGAGGTATGGCCTGCGGCCAGTTT
>NZ_BBUX01000186.1:0-740 GCF_000974725.1 Methylobacterium sp. ME121 | reverse complement strand
CACGCACAGGTGCCGCACCCGGACAAGCCGCACACACTTGGCGCGGGGTGGAGCAGCCCGGTAGCTCGTCAGGCTCATAACCTGAAGGTCACAGGTTCAAATCCTGTCCCCGCAACCAGTTTTTAGCCCGCTAGGTCAACGACTTTGCGGGCTTTTTGCTGTCTATTGCCTCTCCCTTTTCCAACCCCGTGGAAGCGTAGTGGAAGCGCCAGACCGCACGCTTTGGCGTGTCCGTCGTCAGATGATTTGAGACGGTTTGCGGTGGACTTGTCTCGAGAAAGTGGAGAGCTCTTTTCCTGAAGGAGGAGGGTTCCGATGGCAGACCGGAAGCAGACCTTTACCCCTGAGTTTCGTGCTGAGGCGGTGCGATTGGCGCAGACAAGTGGGCGGTCGCGCCGCGAGGTCGCCGCCGATCTCGGCGTCGGGCTCTCGACGCTGCGCAACTGGATCGACGGTCGACGTGAGCGAGAGATGGACAACCCACCGGCCGACCGGCAGGAGGACATGGCCGCCGAGCTCAAGCGTCTGCGCCGCGAGAACGAGGTGCTGCGCCAGGAGCGGGAGATCCTGAGGCGGGCCACGGCTTTTTTCGCCAAGGAGGGAAGTCGATGAGGTTCCGCCTCATCGACGCGGCGAAGAAGGACTTCCCGGTCGCGCGCCTGTGCAAGGTCCTCGACGTCAGTCCGAGCGGCTATTTCGCCTGGAAGAACCGCCCGGCCTCGACGCGGCAGCGCGAGGAT
>NZ_BBUX01000187.1:0-733 GCF_000974725.1 Methylobacterium sp. ME121 | reverse complement strand
CCGCCGCCTGCCCGACGTTGCGGACGATCTCGTGGGTGGCCGCGCCCTGCTGCTCGACCGCCGCCGCGATGGAGGTCGCGACGCCGTCGATGTCGCGGATCCGCGCCGTGATCGTCCCGATCGCCGCCACGGCCTGACCGGTCGAGGCCTGGACCCGCCCGATCTGGCCGGCGATCTCCTCGGTCGCCCGGGCGGTCTGCTCGGCCAGCGCCTTCACCTCGGTGGCCACGACGGCGAAACCGCGACCGGCCGCACCGGCACGCGCGGCCTCGATCGTGGCGTTGAGCGCCAGCAGGTTGGTCTGGCCCGCGATGGTCGAGATCAGCCCGACCACGTCGCCGATCCGCGTCACCGCCTCGCTCAGCTCCTGGACCAGCGCGCCGGTCTGATCGGCCTCGGCGACGGCCGCGCGCGCGAGGCTGGCCGAGCCGTCGACCTGCCGGCCGATCTCCTGGACCGAGGTGCCGAGTTCCTCGGCCGCCGCCGCCACGGTGCCGACGTTGCTGGCCGCCTGCTCGGCCGCGGCCGCGACGATGCTCGACTGCTCGGCGGTCTGCGCGGCGGTCTCGGTCATGCTCCGGGCCGTCGCCTGCAGGCCGGTCGCCGCGGCCGAGACCTGCGCGACGATCCCGCCGACGGTGTCGGCGAACCGGTCGGCGATCTGCCGCATGACGAGGCTGCGCTGGCGCTCCGCGTCCTGCCGGGCCGCCTCGGCCTCGGCCTCGAGCTGCCG
>NZ_BBUX01000188.1:0-733 GCF_000974725.1 Methylobacterium sp. ME121 | reverse complement strand
CCTCAGTGCCGGTAGCGTTCGGCCAGGGCCATGAGGGCCTGGGCGAGTTCGGTGAGGTTGGCGGACGCGGCCTCGACCTGCCGGGTGCCGGCGGCCGTCTGCTGGCTGGCCTGGCGGATGTTCTGCAACGCCCCCATCACCTGCTCGATGCCCAGCTGCTGCTGGTTGGTCGAGGCCACGATCTGCTGGAACGTCTGCACGTTCTCCTCCACCCGCGCGGTGATCTCCTCGATCGTGCGCTGCGTCGTGTCCGAGCGCGTCTTGCCCGCCGCCGCGCGCTTGACCGCCTCCTCGGTCAGCATCACCGACGTGTTGATGCCCCGCTGGATCTCGCCCAGGATCGCCCGCACCTGACCGGTCGCCGCCTTGGCCTGGTCGGCCAGGAGCTTCATCTCCGCGGCCACCACCGCGAAGCTGCGCCCGCTCTCGCCGGCCGCGGCCGCCTCGATGGCGGCGTTGAGCGCCAGCAGGTGCGTGCGCTCCGAGATGTCGTTGACCGTCTCGATGATGTCGCCGATCGTCTGGGTCTTCTCCGACAGGCTGACGATGTTGCCCGCCACGGCTTCCGCCTGCTCGCGGATCGCGTCCATGGCCTTGGCGGTGTCCGACACCGCGCGCAGGCCCTGGCGCGAGGTCTGCGCGGTCGCCTGGGCGGTGGCGATCACCTCCGTGGCGCGCTTGGAGATCTGCGCGCCCGAGTGGGTGATCTCGTCGACCGTGGCGGCCGTCTCCT
>NZ_BBUX01000189.1:0-724 GCF_000974725.1 Methylobacterium sp. ME121 | reverse complement strand
CGCCGGCTACGGCTTCGACGCCAACAGCCGCAACACCACCAGCTACGCCCTGCCCGGCGGCTCGCTGATCAACTCGCCCGGCACCGCCGGCGTCGTCAGCGTCAGCAACCGCAACAACAACGACGGCTTCTCGGGCGGCGCCCAGATCGGCTACAACTATCAGTTCACCCCGGGCTCCGGCGTCGTGATCGGCTTCGAGGCCGACGCCCAGTACGTCGACTTCGCCCGCCGCGCCAACGCCACCCAGAACTACAGCTTCCTGGGCTTCCCCGGCGTCGCCTTCAGCAACCCGCCGGCCTTCGTCGCCACGAGCGGCAACGGGCTGGACTACTTCGGCACGGTGCGCGGTCGCCTCGGCTACGCCTTCGACCGCACCCTCGTGTACGGCACTGGCGGCTTCGCCTACGGCTCGGGCCAGGACGACCAGAACTTCGCCGGCAACCGCTTCCGCGACAGCTTCCGCACCGGCTGGGCCGCCGGCGGCGGCGTCGAGTACGCCCTGCCGACCGACTCGTTCCTGAACTTCTTCCGCTCCTCGGCCGTGACGCTGAAGGTCGAAGGCCTGTACGTCAGCCTCGACCGCCAGAAGAACTCGGCCGGCGGCGTGTTCTACGGCAACCTCCTGCCCCCGAACGGCATCGCCTACCTCAACGGCGCCGCCGCCAAGACCGAGTTCGCCGTCGTCCGCGCCGGCCTGAACTACAAGTTCGGCTCGTACTGAGAT
>NZ_BBUX01000190.1:0-651 GCF_000974725.1 Methylobacterium sp. ME121 | reverse complement strand
CCCACAGCCGTGCGCGCTTGGGCTGGCGGGCCGGGACCTTCAGCCCCTCCTGCCGCCATAGGCGCTCGACCCGCTTGTCGTTGACCAGCCAGCCGTCCGCCCGCAGTAGGGCGGCGACCTTCCGATAGCCGTAGCGCCCGTAGCTACGGGCAAATTCGATCAGCTCGGCGACGAGCGCCGCCTCGTCATCTTTGCCCCGCGGCGCCTTGCGCTGTGTCGAGCGATGCTGCCCGAGTGCCTTGCAGGCCCGACGCTCGGAGACCTTCAGCACGGTCCGGACATGCTCGATGCAGGCGCGTCGGCGCGCGGGGCTGGTCAGTTTCCCCGGGCGGCTTCCTGCAGGATCAGCTTGTCCAGGGTGAGATCGGCGATGGCTTTTCTGAGCCGCTGGTTCTCCGTCTCCAGATCCTTCATCCGCCGGACCTGATCCGACTTCAGGCCGCCGTACTCACGCCGCCAGCGGTAGTAGGTCACCTCACTCACGCCGATCGCGCGGATCGCCTCCGCCACGCTCTGGCCTTGCCCGACCAGCACGTCCGCCTGCCGCAGCTTGGCGACGATCTCCTCAGGCTTGGGTCGCTTCCTCGACATCGATCCGTCCTCCAGGCTCAAAGCCATACCAAAGGGCGGACCACTTCATTGGGGGCGGAT
>NZ_BBUX01000191.1:0-609 GCF_000974725.1 Methylobacterium sp. ME121 | reverse complement strand
TGATCGGCCCCCACGAGGTGGTCCAAGGTCAAAGTTAGTGCAGGGTTGGTCGCTGGACCACGGCGAGCTTGGCCGGTGCAGCCGGCCTAGCGGCTATAGCTGGCACGAACACCTCTGGCGCTGGCGGCCGGTAGCCCAATGCGCCATGCGGCCGAACCGTATTGTAGTGCCGTCGCCAGCCCTCGATCATGATCTGCGCCTCCTTGAGCGTGTAAAAAATCTCGCCATTCAGCAGCTCGTTGCGTATCTGTGCGTTGAAGCTCTCGACATATCCGTTCTCCCACGGCGAACCAGGGGTGATGTAGGCCGTCCTTGCGCCAACGGCCGCAATCCAGGACTGCACCGACTTGGCGATGAACTCCGGACCATTGTCTGACCGAATGTGCGCCGGCACGCCGCGCAGGATGAACAGGTCGGACAGCACATCGATCACGTCGGCCGCCTTGAGCTTGCGATCCACTCGGATGGCCAGGCACTCGCGGCTGAACTCGTCGAGGACGTTGAGCATCCGGAACTTGCGCCCGTCGTGGGTGCGCGTCTCGACGAAGTCGTAGGACCAGACGTGATTGCGGTGCTCCGGGCGCAGCCGGATACAGGAACCATCCCCGT
>NZ_BBUX01000192.1:0-587 GCF_000974725.1 Methylobacterium sp. ME121 | reverse complement strand
GCGCGGAACAGGAAGTAGCCCGAGTTCCACAGGGCGCCGTCGGTGATCAGCGCCTCGGCGCCGGCCCGGTCGGGCTTCTCGACGAAGCGGGCGACGCGGGCCGCGCCCGGGGCTTCGGCGATCGGCTCGCCGCGGCGGATGTAGCCGTAATCGGTGGCCGGCCGGTCGGGCTCGATGCCGAGCGTCATCGTGTAGCCGGCGCGCGCCCCGGCGGCCGCGCGCTGCACGGCGTCCACGAAGGCGGCCGTGTCGGGCACGACGTGGTCGGCGGCCATGATCAGCACCACGGCCTGCGGGTCGCTGGCGGCGGCGTGCAGGGCTGCGACCGCCACGGCGGCGGCGGAGTCGCGGCCCTGCGGCTCGAGCAGGATGTCGGCGGAGAGACCGAGCTGGTCGCGCTGCTCGGCGACGATGAAGCGGGCCTCGGCCGAGGCGATGACGGTGGGCGTCGCGAAGACGGTGGCGTCCGACACGCGCGCCAGCGTCGCCTGGAAGGTCGAGCGCTCGGCGTCGACCAGCCGGGCGAACTGCTTGGGCATGCTCTCCCGCGACGCCGGCCACAGCCGCGTCCCCGTCCCTCCGCACAG
>NZ_BBUX01000193.1:0-586 GCF_000974725.1 Methylobacterium sp. ME121 | reverse complement strand
CGCCTACAGCGCCAGCACCGCCTCCCAGACGGTCCTGCTGACGATCAACGGCAGCTCGGTCTCCGCCACCATCAACGCCTCCTCGAGCATCAGCGCGACGGTGGCCGCGCTCAACGCCGCGGTCAGCTCGGCCTCGACCGCGTCGAGCGGCGCCTTCGGCGCCGGCGCGATCTTCTCGGCCGACAGCACCGGCACCAAGATCGTCCTGAACGCCCAGGCGGACGTCGAATTCCAGAACTCCGGCAGCCAGACGGCGCTCGGCTTCACCGCCTCGGCGACCACCGCCTCGACCTACGGCACCGCCGCCAGCACCGTCGTCTCCAGCGACCTGTCGATCTCGGGCACGGCCCAGCGCGCCTCGCTGGCGAACCAGTACAACAACCTGCTCAACCAGATCACGCAGCTCGCCAGCGACGCCAGCTACAACGGCGTCAACCTCATTGCCGGCAAAGGCAATGACATGAACATCAAGTTCAACGACACCGGCAGCTCCAACCTCAACGTCGCCTCGGTCGACGCGACCTCGAACGGCCTCGGCCTGACCTCGATCACCAACTCGAACAGCTCGACCAGCCAGAACGGTCTC
>NZ_BBUX01000194.1:0-583 GCF_000974725.1 Methylobacterium sp. ME121 | reverse complement strand
TGCCGGTACGCGTGTCGTGTGAGGACGCGGCCGCGGGGCGTGCGCTGCACGAAGCCGCGCTGGATCAGGTAGGGCTCGATGATGTCCTCGATGGCGTCGCGCGGCTCCGACAAGGCCGCGCCGATGGTCTCGATCCCCACCGGGCCGCCCCCGAACGCGCGCGCGATCAGGCTCAGGTACTTGCGGTCCATCACGTCCAGACCCGCCCCGTCCACGTCCAGGAGCTGCAGCGCCCGGTCGGCGATCGCCCGCGTCACCGTCTCGGCCTCCGCCACGACCGCGAAATCCCGCACCCGCCGCAACAGCCGCCCCGCGATCCGCGGCGTGCCCCGCGCCCGCCGGGCGATCTCGTTGGCGCCCTCCGCCGACATGCCCAAGCCCAGGACCCGCGCGCCGCGCGCCACGATCTGCTCCAGCTCGTCGATCTCGTAGAACTCCAGCCGGATCGGGATCCCGAACCGGTCGCGCAGCGGCGTCGTCAGCAGCCCCGCCCGCGTCGTGGCGCCGACCAGGGTGAACTTCGGCAGCTCGATCTTGACCGAGCGCGCCGCCGGGCCCTCGCCGATGATCAGGTCGAGCTGGT
>NZ_BBUX01000195.1:0-513 GCF_000974725.1 Methylobacterium sp. ME121 | reverse complement strand
AAGGGCTCAGTCAGAGCCCCTTGGCGGGACAGATGCCGCCCTCGTTTCTCTTCCTCACCAGATAGCGCGATCGCGGTGCAAACCGCTCGATCGTACTGGGCCTGTAGCTCAGGTGGTTAGAGCGCACCCCTGATAAGGGTGAGGTCGGACGTTCGAGTCGTCCCAGGCCCACCATTGTTAGGATGGCCTCAAACGCCGGCGGCGACATCCGTCGCCTTAGGCTTCTCGCGCCACGCGGCGCGGCGGCCATTCGGCCTTGCGAGGCTTCGCCTCGGACGCTTGATCCTGAGCCGACCCTTTGGGGCCATAGCTCAGTTGGGAGAGCGCGTGCTTTGCAAGCATGAGGTCGTCGGTTCGATCCCGTCTGGCTCCACCATTCTTTTGGGACTTGGCGCCGTGGAAACGGCAGCCGCCCGAGGATGCGTGTCGAGCCCGCTATCTGGAACATGAGTTTGCCGCGGCAGCGATCGACGAGGACCGACAGGTTCGGTTGGTTCGGCCGTGCGCAAAAAA
>NZ_BBUX01000196.1:0-503 GCF_000974725.1 Methylobacterium sp. ME121 | reverse complement strand
GCAGATCCGTTTCCGGACCCACCACCGTATGCTTGCCGAACATGACCGTCAGGGTTGGCAGATCTCTCTGCCCCAACGGCCACATTCCCTCTTCACGATGTCACTGATGTCTTCGCCAAACAGCCGACCCTGCGGGACCGATCGGTCCTCACAGCATCCAGGCTGCGGCAAACGCATGTTCCAGATAGCGGGCTCAACATCCACTCCCTCAGGCGGCTGCCGTTTCCACGGCGCCAAGTCCCAAAGAAGTGGTGGAGCCAGACGGGATCGAACCGACGACCTCATGCTTGCAAAGCACGCGCTCTCCCAGCTGAGCTATGGCCCCAAAGGGTCAAGCCGGCGGGCAGAACGTCCCGTGTCGTGGTGGGCCTGGGACGACTCGAACGTCCGACCTCACCCTTATCAGGGGTGCGCTCTAACCACCTGAGCTACAGGCCCAGTACGATCGAGCGGTTTGCACCGCGATCGCGCTATCTGGTGAGGAAGAGAAACGAGGGCGGCAT
>NZ_BBUX01000197.1:0-500 GCF_000974725.1 Methylobacterium sp. ME121 | reverse complement strand
ATCGAACCGTTTCCGATCCGATCACCGTATGCTTGCCGAACATGGCCGCCGGGGTTGGCAGATCTCTCTGCCCCAACGGCCACATTCCCTCTTCACGATGTCACTGATGTCTTCGCCTAACAGCCGACCCTGCGGGACCGATCGGTCCTCACAGCATCCAGGCTGCGGCAAACGCATGTTCCAGATAGCGGGCTCGACACCTCTCTCGGGCGGCTGCCGTTTCCACGACGCCAAGTCCCAAAGAAGTGGTGGAGCCAGACGGGATCGAACCGACGACCTCATGCTTGCAAAGCACGCGCTCTCCCAGCTGAGCTATGGCCCCAAAGGGTCAAGCCGGCGGGCGGAACGTCCCGTGTCGTGGTGGGCCTGGGACGACTCGAACGTCCGACCTCACCCTTATCAGGGGTGCGCTCTAACCACCTGAGCTACAGGCCCAGTACGATCGAGCGGTTTGCACCGCGATCGCGCTATCTGGTGAGGAAGAGAAACGAGGACGGCGT